>DATNLQ010000221.1:0-3994 GCA_035602785.1 Solirubrobacteraceae bacterium | reverse complement strand
GTACCTGTTCGATGCCGACGACCGCGTCAGCGTCACCATCGACGGCACCGGCGACCGCACGACGACGCTCTTCGACGCCGCGGGCAACGCCACCGAAGTCAACGACGGCAACGGCAACGCCACCCAGTCTTCCCGTCCGGCCAAGTACATCTTGCATGGCGTGGTAAGCTGCTCCCGGGTCACGCATCCGGGAGGGCTGGGCCATGGCAAGACCAGGGGCGCCACGCGATCACGGCAAAGAACGCTTCTGGCGGCGCTTGTTCCAACTTTGGCGGCAAAGCGGCCGTACCATTCGCGCCTTTTGCGCCGAACACGGCGTCAGCGAGGCTTCCTTTTTTGCCTGGCGACGCACCCTCGCCGAACGCGACCGACAACCGCCAACCCGGCCCAACGATCAGCGCGACGCCCCGCACCGCCAACCTGCCTTCGTCCCCCTACGCATCGTGCCGCCCCCAGCGACCGCGTCGACCTCTCGAGCCGCGACTTTTGAAGTCGTGCTCCCGGGTGACCGCGTCGTCCGCGTGCCGGCTGGCTTCGACCCGGCGAGCCTGCGGCAACTGCTCGCCATCCTCGAAGAGGAGCAGCCATGTTGAGCTTGCCGTTGCCAGTGCACGTCTACCTGTGTCTGGAGCCGACCGACATGCGCCGCAGCTTTGACGGCCTGTGCCGGATGGTCCGCGACTTCGTCGGTGCCGATCCGCTTTCGGGCGACCTGTTCGTCTTCCGCTCCAAGCGCGGCGATCGCGTCAAGCTCCTGTACTGGCTCGGCGACGGCCTGGCGATCTGGTATCGGCGGCTCGAAGAAGGGACGTTCGTGTTTCCCAAGTGCGACGCGCAAGCAGGGCTGTCGTGGTCACGCTCGGTCGGCACGCACGGGCTGGAAATCCGCGCCACCGACCTGGCCATGCTCCTGGACGGCGTGGACCTGGCCAG
Source organism: Solirubrobacteraceae bacterium (assembly GCA_035602785.1). Taxonomy (GTDB): domain Bacteria; phylum Actinomycetota; class Thermoleophilia; order Solirubrobacterales; family Solirubrobacteraceae; genus Palsa-744. The sequence goes on along the minus strand of DATNLQ010000221.1, from coordinate 3,061 downwards.
CGTCAAACGGCGGAAACGTTATCAGCGCCCGGCGGCGTCGGCGGCCCCGGCGACCCCAGCGACAGCCGCTTCGCAGTGAAATCAGCCTGTCCTTTGCCACAAAATAAAAATTCTCGTTTGCTGGCGCTACCCGGTCGCGTCGTCGGTGTTTCATCTGGTATGAGCATGGACTCGACGCCTTCGCGATCCCCCGCCACTGCCGCCGCGCTGTCGGATGCTGCTACGGTCATCGATCCCGCCCAGCTTCCCGACGACACAGCGCTTCTCAAGCAGATGATCGCCGAGTTGTTCGCGGCCTTACGGCGTGATCGTCGCGAGCTGGCCGAGGTGCAGCAGCGGCTCGATGCCCTGTTGCAGCGTGGCCGGCGCGTGGCGGCGATCGATCCGAACCAGCCGTTGTTGTTCCCGGAACTGGCCCAGGCCGAGCCGGCAGCGCCGGCGCCGCCCGTGGCAGATGCCTCGAAGCGCCGTGGCAAGAGCAAGCCGCATGGTCGGCGCCGGCCGTCGCCATCGTTGCGTCGCGAGCCGCGGCGTTACGAGTTGACGTTGCTCGAGCGCCTCTGCCCGGAGTGCGGCCAGGCGCGTGACGAGATCGGCGTCGAAGCGACCTGCCAACTCGATTACAAGCCGGCCGAGGTGTTCGTCGTCGAGCACCAGCGCGTCAAATACGCCTGCAAGTGCTGCTCGGGCCACGTCGTGCTGGCCCCCAAGCCGCCGCAGCCGCTCGATCGGGCGTTGCCCGGGCCCGGACTGCTGGCGCAGATTCTTACCGACAAATACCTGGATCACATTCCGCTGCATCGCAGCGAGCAGCGTTTCGAGCGGCTCGGCGCGCCGCTGCCGCGTTCGACGATGTGCGACTGGATGGCGGCGTGTGCCGAGCTGCTGACACCGCTATGGCATTGCCTCAAGCTCTGGGTGTTGCAATCGAAGGTATTGCACACCGACGACACCACGGTGCCCGTGCGCGACGAGAGCAAGAGCGAGCACCGCTATGGCCGGCTGTGGGACTACATCGGCGACGCGGACCATCCGGGTATCGTCTTCGACTACACGACGACGCATGCCCGCGACGGACCGGCGACCTTTCTTAAGGATTTCCACGGCTTCCTGCAAGCGGATGCGTACGGCGGCTACGACGGCATCTACACCGGCTCGAAGGGCAAGATCATCGAGGTCGGCTGCTGGGCGCACGCGCGGAACAAGTTCGCCGACGCCGACAGCACCGATCCCGAACGGGTGATCGCCGCCAAGGCGTGGGTGCGCCAACTGTACGATGTCGAGGATGAAGCCAGCGGCATCATCGCCGCCGACGAGTTGACCGGCGCCGCGGCCGCCGCGGTGCGTCTGCGGCTGCGTCAGGAGAAATCGGTACCGCTGTTGACATCGCTACGTCAATGGCTGCTGGCCGAGAAGGAGCAGGTGCTGCCCAAGAGCCCGATCGCCGCCGCCATCAACTACGTGCTGAATCAATGGCAGGCGCTCGAGCGTTACACGACCGATGGCGAGTTGCACATCGACAACAACGTCAGCGAGCGGACACTGAAGCTGATCGGCATGGGCCGCATCAACTGGCTGTTTTTGGGGAGTGACAAGGGCGGCCAAACCGCGGCGGTGCTGTTCAGCTTTACGGCAACGTGCAAGCAGCAGGGCATCGACGCCTTCGCGTACTTGCGTGACGTATTCGACCGCGTGGCGACGCACCCAGGTGCGCGTCTGGAGGAGTTGCTGCCGCACCGCTGGCAAGCGGCACGTCAGGCATCCACGGCCAACGGCGCCGAAGCGAAGGCATCCTGACATTCCCTCGCCGCCAGGGTCCGACCCTGGCTGCCCCGCCCAAGGCCACCCCGGCGCTCTGCGCCCGAGGTGTGGTTGGCCGCTTACGCTACACGCCCTTGCCGAGCCCACTCAGCGTACTCGCGAAGTTCCGGCCGAACAGATTCCACTCGCGCAAGGAAATCGTCGATGGCGTCCTCAACCACTTCCGGATACAGTTGCTGCCAGTGCCCCAGCCCATGCAAGGCGCTTTCCCAGCACGCCAGCGTGTTCAAAGTCAATACCTGCTTCCTAACGCCGAGGCACTCCGCATCCACCTGTGCGTAGGCAAGCCCTCTCGCCGTCTCACGAGCCGGGATCATGTCAAACCAGATCACGTCCCACCACATATAGCAAACCGAATTCAGCGGGTTCGCCCCTTGTTCGTCACGGTTCGAGAGGTGGTCGGAACACCTCCGTGCGAAAAGTCGCCCAAAAAGGGTTGCCATGGCGCGAATGCCTCGCTGACGCTCGGGCCAGGGAACCTCCGGTTCAAACAGGCTGAACATGTGATTGCTGCAGTTGGCATCCACCAAGTACCAGAGCCCTTGATTGACCTGCGCATCGGTATAGGGTCCGATTACGGTCCGATTACCAACTCCGGCTCCTCGAATAGTCGTGTCAGGAATGCAACGCAGTCTGCAGGTGAAAGTTCGAGGATATCGGATTGAATGTGCCCATACCGCCTGGGGTCCGCGACCGACCGATCAAAAACCTCGCACACCCAAGCAGCGAACGGCGCAGTACTCGGCGGCTGCATGCTCAATCTCCAACAAAAAGGCGCCAAGCAACTCTTGACGGCGCGGAGCGGAAAGTGAACTTGGCAAGACTCAGCCGCACTAACGGGCTGCACCACCTGATTCCGCGTGCTCATTGATTGTCTGCGATCACCGCTAGGAATGCTAGTCGGAGGTGCGGCATCGACAGCGACTGGATCGGTCCGACCCTGGCTGCCCCGCCCAAGGCTACCCCGGCGCTCTGCGCCCGAGGTGTGGTTGGCCGGACGGGAAGCACATTTCCTGTTTCGAGGCCTGCTCGGCGTTCACGCGTGTTACGGCCTGCCTGCTCGCGGAGTCGCCCGAAGCGACCCTTTCCATCGAAGGCTTCGGCAGTATCGTTACCTCCACTGCCGCTCCGATTGCTACCGGCTGGAGCGACCTGTGCCGGGTGGGAATTGCACCCACTGAAGATCGCCGCCTTTTCCACGGCGCACAAAGGTGTCAGGACCCTTTTTTAGGCCTCTCCG
>DATNLQ010000174.1:0-8652 GCA_035602785.1 Solirubrobacteraceae bacterium | reverse complement strand
CGCCGACCGCCTGGCCGGACTTCTTCAGGTCCTCCATCGCGGCGGCGATCTTGTGCAGGCACTCGGCCGGGTTCTCCACGCCCACCGGCAAGGGAGCCCACATGGCGGCGACCTGGTTGCCCAGCGCGCCGCGCTGGGCGGTGGTGCGCACGGACACGGGCACCATCGCCTTGAGCACCAGGCCCTCGGTGTCGGTGTCGTGGCGGCGCAGCCAGCGCCCGAGGGCGAGGCTGACGGATGCCAGTACGACGTCGTTGAGGGTCCCCCCGAGCGAGTCCTTGATCGCCTTGAAGTTGGCGAGGTCGGCGTCGAGGAACGTGTAACGCCGGTGCGGGCCGATGTCGACGTTGAACGGGCTCGGCGGCGCCGGCGCTGTGATCCCGGTGAGCGTCGTCGCCCCCACGTTGGTCAGGCCGGACTTCAGCTGCGACAGGGCTTTGCGCGGGCCGCGCAGCAGCGCGCGACCGCCGCGCAGCATCTCGGCGGGGACGGTCGAGCGCTCGAGCAGAGCCTCGCCGAGCAGCTTTGCCTGGCCCGGCAGCGGCTTGGCGCTCCACGTCGGCGACGGCGCGGTCGGGGCGGGTTCGCGCGCGGTGTCGAACAGCACGGTCGTGATGTCCACGCCGGAGATGCCGTCCACGAGCGCGTGGTGGGTCTTGGCGATCAACGCGAAGCGCCCGCCGGACATGCTCTGCACCAGCCAGATCTCCCACAGTGGCTTGGAGCGGTCCAGGCGCTGGGAGAACAGGCGTCCGGCCAGGCGCTTGAGCGCGGCGTCGTCGGCCGGCTTGGGCAGCGCGGTGTGGCGGATGTGGTAGGCGGGATTGAAGTGGGGGTCGTCGGCCCACACCGGGCGTCCCTGGCCCAGCGGCACGAACGCCAGGCGCTGGCGGTAGCGCGGCACCAGGTGCAGGCGGCTGAGCACGTGGTCGATGAGCTCCTGGGGCGTTGGTGCCTGGCCCTCGAAGACCATCACCGACGCGACATGCATGTGCGCGGTGGAGTGATCCTCCAGATGCAGGAAGGTCGAGTCCAGCGCGGTCAGGCGGTCGGGGTTGGCCATCCGTGTCGATTCTGCCTGTTGTCGGCTCCCACGTCAACGACCACCGTTAAACACCCTGTCAACTGGGCCTGTGACAGGCAGACATCACGTCTAAAGAGCTCGGGTAGGGCGGTCGGGGCGTCACTCAGATCCCCCGGCCGATTCGCCGCGCACGTCAGACAGCGCCGCGCGCTCGGCCAGGCGAAGCAGCCCGATCAGCCCGTGCGTGCGCACGTCGGCGCCGTGGCGCACCGCAACCGAGGAGCCGTGCGGACCGAGGACCTCGACGATGGTGCACACGTCGCCGATCTGACAGTCATCGCCGAAGCGTCCTTCAAGGGCCTCCATCTGTTCTGCGACGACCTGGCCGATCTTGCTTGCGTCAAGTGCCATCTGAGAGTCCTCCTGGCGATTTGGATGGGAGCGAGCTCAGACAATCATGGCCCAACGCGCCTGTCCAGACGAGAACCGTCCCGACCGACATGCGCGCGCCGGACGGTCGCTGCGCCGTCGGTGCTAGGCCAGCCCGGATTCCTCGATCAGCTGCGAGGCGAGCTGGTCGTTGCCGAGCGTCCTGGGGTTCAGCGTGGCGGGGCCGATCGCGGCGAGCGGCGTGAGCTGCGGGTTGGGCGCGATGCCGGGCCTGGTCGTGTATTCGAAGTCGTAGCCGTGGGCGAGGATCTGCTGGCCGGTGGGGCTCAGCAGGAAGCGCACGAACGCCTGCGCCTGCTTGGGGTGTTTGGTCGTCTCGAGCACCGCCGCGCCGGAGATGTTCTCCAGCGATCCCACGTTGTGGTTGGGGAAGAAGTACAGCGCGCTGTGCATGGCGTGCGCTCCGACCTCCAGCCGCAGGCGATACCAGTAGTAGTGGTTGATGATGCCCGTCGCCACGTCGCCGCGGTTGACGGCTGCGACGACCGACTCGTCGGACTGGTAGAGCTGGGCGTTGCGCTTGAGCCCGGCAAGCCAGCTGATGGCTGCCTGCTTGCCGTACGTGGCGGCGATGGCGCCGACGAGCGGCACGAAGTCAGAGTCGGTGGGGGCGATCGCGATCTTGCCCTTCCACGCGGGCTGGGCCAGTTCCAGCAGGGACTTGGGCAGCCGCCCGGCGGGCACGAGCGCGGGGTCGTAGGCGAGGGCGCTGATGCGCAGCCCGATCCCCGCCCACTCGCCGCTCGCGGACTCGTAGCGGGACGGGACCTGGGCGAGCGTGGACGGTTCGAGCTTGGCCAGCAGGCCATGCTGTTCGAGGTCCACCAGCTCGGGGCTGTTCTCGGTCAGATACACATCGGCAGGGGTGGAGCTGCCCTCCTGCAGCAGCTGGTCGGCGAGCACGATGCCGTCGTTGGTACGCACGCTGACCTTGATCCCGGTCTGCTTTTCAAACGCGCTGACCAGTTCGGCGGTCACTTGCGGATGCTGGCCGTTGTAGAGGAGCAGCGAGCTGCCGGAGCCCGAGGCGCCGCACCCTGCGACTGCGAGGCATGTCGCCAGCGCGACCAGCGCACCGAGCAGGCAGCGGGCGCGCCGACCGAGCGCTGCGGCGAGCCGACTCACGTCGTCTCCGTCTGCAGGTCGCGAGCGAGCGGGCGCGCGGCCTGGCCGATCGGCGCAAAGGAACGATCGGCTGTCTGCCCTGGGAAGACCACGACCGGGCCGGCCACTGCGAGCCAGACCGCTTCACCGGGCGCCGGCGAGCGCTGATCGGAGATCCTTGCCTTGACGACCGTGCGCGCAGGGTCGCCGACTGAGAGCGTCACGACGGTGTCCGCCCCGTAGTAGACATGGTCGAGCACGTTTGCTGGAATCGCCTGTGCGCTCGTCGCGTCCAGGCCGTGGGCGGGCGACATGCAAATCTGCTCGGGACGTATGAGGACCTCGACGGGGCCCTCATGGCCGGGGCCGGCAACGGCCAGTCGACCGAGCGCGCAGTCGACGCCCGCCGCGTTCCCATCACCGGGCAGGAGGTTCGCTTCGCCGACGAAGCGCGCGACGTCGGCATCGACGGGCGCACGGTAGAGCGTGCCCGGTGTCGCCCGTTGAGCCAGGCGACCTTCGCGCAGGACGGCCACCTCGCGGCCCATCGACAGCGCCTCGGCCTGGTCGTGGGTGACCAGCACTGCGGTTGCGCCCTCCTCGCGCAGCGCGTGCAGAACGGCCTCACGCGTGTCCGCGCGCAGCGCGGCGTCCAAGCCCGAGAACGGCTCGTCCAGCAGCACGATGCGCGGATGCGGGGCGAGCGCTCGCGCAAGTGCCACGCGCCGCTGCTCGCCGCCGGAGAGCTCGTGCGCGGGACGCTCGGCGTAGCTGGCGTCCAGACCGACGAGCTGGAGCGCCTCTGCGATTCGAGCGCCATGCTTGCGCTGCGAGCGCGCAAGCCCGAAGCCGACGTTCTCGCCGGCGCTGAGGTGGGGGAACAGGGCGCCTTCCTGGGCGACGTAGCCGATCGCGCGCTTGTCGGAGGCGAGGTGTACGCCGGGCACCTGCGCGACCGTCTCTGCGCCGACGATCACCCTCCCGGCGTCGGCCTCGATGAAGCCGATGATGATGCGCAGCAGCGTGGTCTTGCCGCTACCGGAGGCGCCGAGGATCGCGGTGAGCGTCCCCGCGGGCACCTCCAGGTCGACGTCGTGCAGCACGGCGCGACCGCGATAGGACTTGGCCAGGCCTTCGCAGAGCAGCCCCGCCATTCAGCTGCTCCCCAGCGAGCGAACCCTGCCGAAGCGGCCCATCAGCACGAACGCGGCAAGCATCGACAGCGCCACGAGCACGGCCGCGAACGGCGCCGCGGCGGCGAAGGCGACGGTGGCGCTGTTGGCCTGGAACTCCGTCCCGAGCGTGTACAGGTTGGGCGGCAGCAGCACCTGCGCGGTGCCCAGGTCGCCGAGCACGAACGCGAACACCAGCATGCCGGCCGCGGCCATGCCCGGCCGCGCCAGGGGCGCGGTGACACGGGCGAAGGCGCGCAGCGGCCCGAGGCCCAGCGAGCGCGCGGAGTCTTCCAGGGCGGGCTCGATCTGGCCGAACGTGGCGCGCATGGCGACGACGGCGAAGGGCACGAACAGCATCGCCTCGGCGAGCACGAGCAGCACGATGTTGTCGTACAGGCCGGGCGCGTAGTGGCTGGCGGCGTATGCGAGCGCGATCGCGGCGACCAGGTCGGGCAGCGCGAAGGACAGGTAGGTGGAGCGCTCCAGAAGCGTCGCCAGGCGCCCCCTGTGACGGACGGCCAGAAGCGAGATCGGCAGCGCGAAGACGAGAGCGACGAGCGCGCCGCTCACGCCGAGGCCGACCGATGTGAGCGTCGCGGGGCCCAGATAGCGGACGTTGGCCGAGGCCCCTGCCAGCCCGGCGCTGGTGCTCTGCGTGAACCAGTAGACGAGCGTGCCGACGGGGATGCCCACGCTGATAGCCGCGAATGCGGCGAATGCGGCGAGCACGGGCACGGTGGCGCGTCCGAGGCGATAGCGGGTGACGGGCCGCCGCACGCCGTGGCTGACGCGCGTGTAGTTGGCCCCGCCGCGCAGGCGCGACTCGGCGAACAGCAGCACGACGCACAGCACGATCGAGAACATCGACAGCGCGGCCGCACCGGACGCGCTGAAGCTGAGCTCGTACTGCGCGTAGATGTGCACGGTGAACGTCTGGTACTTGAGCGCGACGAACGCGTCGAACTCGACCAGCGTGTCGAGCACGACGAGCAGCATGCCGCCGAGCAGCGCGGGGCGAAGCTGGGGGAGGATTACGCGAAAGAAGGTCTGGCGCGTGTTGAGCCCGAGCGAGCGTGCCGTCTCCTCCAGCGCGGGGTCCATCCCGCGCAGGGCGACGGCGGCGAGCAGGAAGACGATCGGGTAGTAGGAGAACGCGATGATGCCGGCGGCGCCGAGGAAGCCCTGGGTGAGGGTGCCGAGCGAAGCCCAGGCATAGCTGGTCACGAATAGCGGCATCGTCAGCGGCGCGACGGCCAACAGCGTCCACAGCCCGCGAGCGGGCAGGCGCGTGCGCTCGATGAACCAGGCCGATGCCGCGCCGATCAGGCCGGCCAGCGGCGCGGCCACGACTGCGACGAGAACCGAATGCAGCAGCAGCGTCCGCGCGGAGGACGCGTCGATCGCTTTGACCGCTGCCGAGACGCCGCCTTCGAGGCCCTGTATGAGCGTAATGCCGACGGGCAGGACGACGACGAGCGCTACGAGCGCCCCCGCGAGCAGCAGGCCGCGCGGCGCGCCGACGAACCGGCGGCGCGCGTGATGCGCCGCCGGAGGCTCCACCGCGCGCGCCGCGGGCGCTCGCGTCCTAGAGGTTGCCGTCGCCGTCGCTGGGTTCGCCATGGTTGTCGCCATCCCCGTCGCCCGCGTGTTCGCCCTGCGGGATCCCCGAGCTCGAGGATTCGGATTTGCTTTCGGTGGGCGCGGGTTTCGTTTCAGCGGGGGCTGATTTCGTTTCGGCGGGCGTCGATGACGACGTCGTCGAGGAGCTGGAGCTGCCGCAGCCGGCCACTACCAGCGCGACGAGGGCGAAGCCCAGCGCCAGCCAGCTGCGCGATGACCCGATGGCAGCGTGCGCGTCGAATGATTTCTTGGACATGAGACCTCCGTGGTGGTGTGGATATCAAGCAACGCAACAGCAAGATCGGCCGCCAAACGCCACCGACGAGGATTGATGCGTCTCGATATCAAGACGTCGTCGTGCGCGAAAGCTTCCGCCGCGAGGGTCGGAAGGATATTTGGCGCAGGGGAGTCTCACAGAGGCGAACCCCCCAATTCACGGCCAGAATCGCATGGGGACCGCGAAGACAGCCTGACTGGAAGGAACGCATCATGAAGGCAGCCCGCAGCACAGGATTCCTATTCGCAGGCGCGGCGTTGGCCGTCGCCGTGAGCGCTTGTGGGAGCAGTGGCAGTACGGCCAGCACGGCTACCATCGCGTCGACTCCGGCCCAGGCGCCGACGAGCAGCCAAGCCAGCAGCGCCAAGCCGGCGGCTGCGGCGTCGACGACGCACCTGGCGATCCTGTCACCCCACGCGGGCGGCCACACCAGCTCGACGCTGACCGTCCGAGTCGCCGCCAGCGGCGCGCCAAGCGGCGCCCAGCGCTTTCGCTATGTGCTCGACGGCCGCTTCACGCGTTCGGGCTCCACACACGTGACCTTCCACGAGCTCGCGCCGGGACGCCATCGCCTGGAGGTAATGATGCTGGGCAGCGGCGATCGCGCGAACACCACGTTCACGGTCAACGCGCCAGCGCCGACTCCGGTGCCGGTTGCGACCACGTCGACGCCGGCCGAAGCTCCGCACACCACGCCGGCTCCCGCGCCAACGCCGGCCAGTCAGGCGCCGCCCAAGCCCGCGCCCACACCGGCGCCGCCCGCCGGAAAAGCACCTCCGCCACCGGCGAAAACAGTGCCGTCAGGCGCGAGCGAAGGCATACCGCAGGGCCCGGGCGCGGGCGACGGGGACGGCGACAACCATGGCGAACCGAGCGACGGGGACGGGGATATCTGAGCGCTGGCGGACGTTGGCTATTTCAGGTAACTCTTGAAGTGGACGATCGCGCGGTAGGGCCTCGCAGGCAACGGCTCGACGCCCAGTGGACCACGCGCCGCCGCGATGCCTTCGCGAGCTTCTGCTCCATGCAGGCTGTTGGGGCGCTGGCAGTCGTAGATGCCGAGCCGTCGTTCGAGCGCGTCGAGTCGGGCCGTGCCCTGTGTCACCGCGCGTTCGAGACTGTGGGGTTCGGCTGCCCGGTGGCCCAAGGGACCGTAGAGAGACTGTTCGCGCGCGAGCTGCGCCATCAGCGCCACCTCGAGTGTCTTCAGAGGTTCTGTGTCAGACGGCGGCCCTGCGCCGCCGGGTTCGACAAAGGCATTTTCCAGTCCAAGGTCGGTGATTCTGCCCGCCTTCACCGCTCTACGAGGCGGTACGGCACGACGACAGATCGCATTGACTCGAGCCGAGAAGCTGGGCGCAAGGGCGGTATTTGTTCCTCCGCTTGTACCCCCGCATCCACCGATTGCGACCGTAAGGACGCATGCGATCGCGGAGGCGTGAGCTGCTGCGATGACGTCACCACCAGCCGCGTGGTCGCCGCTCTTTGAGCAACCGGCCCCAGCGAACATACCCGGCGAGTTCGGCGAGGGTCCGCCAGAGCAGCTCGTCCCAGCCCCACACTTGGCTACTCGCAAGCCTTCAGCGGTTCGTTGCGATCACCGCGGGGCATTTTTGTCTTTTCTCCGCGTCAAGGCGCGGACCAGGGCAAGGTCGCCGACGACCAAGAGAACGAGGATGACGATGAGGATTACGGCCGTGGAGATGCCCTGATTCTCCCACACGGGCCCCAGACAGGGACGCGAACGAGATTGTTCCTATCGACGGAAGGCGTCGCGGCGGCCCATGGACTTGCGCGAGTGGGCGCCCTTCCGCCGCATCCAAACGCCGAGAAGAGGCAACCCGGCAACGACCAGAATGCCTATCGCGACTGCTGATAGCAGCGAAACCATGACTGGACCATACATAGTTGCTGTCGACGAGGGATATGTGTGACACCGTCACATATATGTCCACGAGGTATGTACGCTATAGGCCATGGCTGGAACGATCATCGGAACGCTCGTCGCCCTCGGCCTGCTCGGCGGGGTCGTGGTCATTGCCGGATTCCGTCTTCCACGCTTTGGCGGCTGGCTTGAAGCGCGCTTGCCGATGCTCCCGAGGGGAGTGTTCCAGGACGAGCCAAGGGGCGACGATGGATCCTAAGAGCGTCTAACGAAATGAGCGTTGTAGGTGTTTGTGGCAGATGAGTGCTGCGCCGATGGTGAGGAAGGCTTCGTGGATGTCGTCGCGGCGGTCGTAGCGGCGATCGAGGCGTCGGTTGGCGTGCAGCCAGGAGATCGTGCGCTCCACTACCCAGCGTTCTTTGCCGAGGCCGGACCCGTGGCCGGTGCCGCGTTTGGCGATCCTGGGTGTGATGCCACGCTCCCGCAACGCCTTGCGGTGAGCACGGCTGTCGTACGCCCGGTCGGCGAGCAGCGTCTTTGGCCTGAACTTGCCGTAGCGGCCGGTCGGCGGCACACGATCGACGAGCGGGATCAACTCGGTGATGTCGTTGCGGTTGGCGGCCGTCAACGTCACGGCCAGAGGGACGCCCTGGCCCTCGCAGATCACGTGGTGCTTGGAGCCCGCCCGGCGACGGTCGACTGGCGAGGGGCCGGTCTTTGCGCCCCCCCTTTGGCCCTGACATGCGAGCTGTCCACGGCCACTCTGGACCAGTCGAGCTGCTCAGCGTCCTGCAGCTCGTCCAGCAAAGCCTGGTGCAGGCGTTCCCACACGCCAGCTTCGTTCCAGTCCCTGAGCCGCCGCCAACAGGTCATCCCCGACCCACACCCCATCTCCTGCGGCAGATGCTCCCACGGGATGCCGGTTTTCAAGACGAACAGAATGCCCGTCAACGCAGCCCGGTCGGGCACCCGCTTGCGACCCGGATACCGATACCGCCGCTCGACCTTCGGCAACAACGGCTCGATCCGCTCCCACAACCCATCACTGACAAGAGGTTTCGCCATAGACACCGTCTACGACAACAGCATCCCAAAACCTCTTTTTGTTAGACGCTCT
>DATNLQ010000120.1:0-4159 GCA_035602785.1 Solirubrobacteraceae bacterium | reverse complement strand
CCTGCCGGCGTCGCCGCGGCCAAGGCCCGCCGGTGCCTCGCGCATCCACATCGCTGCCAGCACCGGCAGGTAGTAGCCCAGCGAGATCATCGAGCCGACCACGATCGCCACGCCCAGCCACGTGTAGCCGCCCGCGACCGTCGCATCGATCAAATAAAACTTTCCAATAAAGCCCGCTGTCGCCGGAATGCCCGCTAGAGCCAGCATCGAGATGGTCATCGGCCAGGCAAGCCACGGTCGCTCGCGGCCGAGCCCAGCCACCGCCTGCAGGTCGTCTCCCAGGCCGGTCTCGCGCTCGCGCGCGACTATCACCGCAAACGACGCCAGGTTCATCATCAGGTACACCGCCAAGTAGAACACGGTTGCCTGCACGCCCAGTCGCGTCGCCACCACCACACCCGCCAGGATGTAGCCCGCCTGCGCCACCGACGAGTAGGCGAGCATTCGCTTCAGCGACGACTGCCCCAGCGCGCCCACGTTTCCGACCAGGATCGTGATCGTCGCCAGCACCGCCAGCGCCGGGCCCCAGCTGGCGTGCGTCGCGATCAGAGCCACGTCGAAGAAGCGCAGGAACACGCCCAGCGCAGCCACCTTCGTCGTCACCGCCATGAACGCTGTCACCGGCGTGGGCGCGCCCTCATACACGTCCGGCGTCCACTGGTGAAACGGCGCCACCGACGCCTTGAAGCACAGGCCCGCCACGCACAGCGCGATCCCGGTCAGCGTCAGCGGGTCCGTCGCCAGGCTGCCGTTCGACAGCGCGCTCGCGATCGCGCCGAAGTCGGTCGCGCCGGTCGCCCCGTAGATCATCGCCAGGCCATACAGCAGCGTCGCCGAGCCCACCGACCCCACGATCAGGTACTTCAGCCCCGACTCCAGCGAATGCTCGCGGCGCATTTCCGTTGCGCACAGGACATACAGGGGAATCGACAAGAGCTCCAGACCCACGAACAGCGCCACCGTGTTCTGCGCGCTGGCCAGCAGCGACATGCCGCCGATCGACGTCAACAGCAGTGCATGGAACTCGCCATGCGCCGCTTCGCGAGACGCTTGCGAGCGCCAGGCCAGCAGCACCGTGCACGCACCGCCCGCGATCAGGATCAGGTTGAGCGTCAACGCCAGGTCGTCCACGCGCAGCGCGCCCGACACGATCGACTTGTTCGCGTTCCACTGCCAGATCGTCAGCCCCAGCGCCGCGCCCAGCGCACCCAGGCTGAGAGCCGGCACGACCTGGGAGCGCACGAAGCGATGGCCGAGCAGGCCCACCATCAGCACGAGCACCGCGCCGCCCAGCAGCGCGATCAGAGGAGATAGACCCGCGAAGTCCACGTGCGGGCCTTTCAGGTGCGTCGTGGCGATCGCGGGGGAGTAGAGCGGCACGTAGGTCACGGTTCGGTGCTCGCGATCGCGGCGGTGCTGGCCGTGCCGCTGAAGTAATGGAACTGGGCGTGTGGGTTGCCCGCGAGCGCCTGCGCCTCGAACACGGCGCTCTTGACCGACCCTTCGCTGCGGTGCAGCGCGAACTGCGGGTACAGCGCGAGGAACACGATTACGCCCAGCAGCGGCGCGAACACCAGGCCGTCCATCAAACTGATCTCGCGCGAGTCCACCGATTTGCCCACGCGGTTGTGCATCGCGCGGATGAACAGGCGCAGCGCGTACACGCTCGCCATCACCACACCGCTGAAGGCGATGATCGCGATCGCCAGCTTGGCTTTGAACACGCCCAGCAGGATCAGGAACTCGCCCACGAAGTTCGACGAGCCGGGCATCGCCAGCGTCGCCAGCGCGACCACGAGAAAGATCGTCGCGAGCACCGGCGCGCGGAAGGCGATCCCGCCCATCTCGCGGACGTCCTCCGAGCCGCCCGCGCGCTGGGCCAGCAGGCCGACGATGAACAGCAGCGGCGCCACCACCAGGCCGTGGTTGACCATCTGCAGCAGGGCGCCCTGGGCGCCCTGCTCGTTCAGCGCGAAGATGCCCAGCGTGATGAAGCCCAGTTGGGCCACCGACGAGTACCCGGCGACCAGGCGCGCGTCGCGCTGGCTGAACGCCTGCATCGAGCCGTAGATGATCGACGCGAGCGCGATCAGCAGCATCAGCGTCTGGAAGTGCACCGCCGCCTTCGGGTACAGCGGCAGCACGATCGCCAGAAAGCCGTACGCGCCGACCTTCGACAACACGCCCGAGAAGACCATCAGCACCTCGATCGGCATCGCGCGATAGCCGTCCGGCATCCATCCGTGCAGTGGAAAGGCCGGCATCTTGACCAGGAACGCCGCCGCGAAGAACAAAAAGATCCACTCCTGCGAGCCGGTGCTGAGCGGCAGCGCCTGCAGCGACGAGAGCACGAACGTGATGTGCCCGCCGCCCTGCTGGGCTGCCAGCACGCCCGTGGCGATCGCCGCGGCCAGCATCAGCAGCGAGCCGACCAGCGTGTAGATGACCAGCTTGATTGTCGCTTTCACGCGGCCAGGCTCGCGACCCCAGCCGCCGATGAGGAAGTAGAAAGGGATCAGCATCAGGTCGAAGAACGCCACGAACAGCGCCAGGTCCTGGGCCAGGAACGCGCCAAGCACAGCCGACTCGGCGAGCATGAAGTGGAAGTAGAAGAGGCTCGGTCGGTCCCACGAGCGCATGTTGGCGGCGAGCGTCGCGGCGAAGAACAGCAGCGTGGTCAGCCCGACCAGGAACACGTTCAGCCCGGTGATCGCGAGCTTGTAGTGGATGCCCAGCTCTGCGATCCACACCACGTCTGTCACGTGCTGCAGGTGCGCTCCGGCGCTGTGGTAGTCGGCGATGTAGCCGATTGCCAGCCCCAACGCTGCGAGCGAGCCCAGTAGCGCCAGCAACCCCGGCACGCGCTCGCTGCGCAGCCCCACGATCGCGCCGAGCAGGCCGCAGGCGAGCGGGAGCCATATGAGGATCGACAGCGCTGGCATCAGGTCTGCAGCAGGAAGTAGAAGCCGACGCCCGCCACGCCGAGTACCAGCAGCGCTGCGTAGTAGCGCACGAAGCCGTTCTGCGCCGCGCGCACCGCTGCCGAGCCGGCACGCACGATGCCGCTGACGCCGCCGACGATTGTCTCGTCGATCACGCGGCGCTCGAACGTGTCGCGGGCGAAGCGCCCCGCGGCGGCCATCGGCGCGACGACCAGCGCATCGATCAGCTCATCGAACCACCACTTGTTGTAGAACAGCTCGTACAGCGCCCGTCCCAGCGGCGTGCGCGTGCGGATCGCAGTGGCTGCGCCAGGTCGCGCGACCCACAGGCGGTGTGCCAGCGCGATGCCGAGCAGGCCCAGCACCGTGCCAAGTCCCAGGCCGACCACCAGCAGGCCGTTTTTGGTGTGCGGTTCATATAGCTTGGACGTGGCGAATGTTGGGCGCAGGAAGTCGTCGATCACGAAGTCCGTTTTGGGGATCTGCACGAGGCCCGCGCCGACCGCGCCGACCGCCAGCAGGCCCATCGCCACGCGCATCGGGATAGCGCGCTCGGCGATCGCGTGTACCGGACCCGGGAAGCCCACGTCGGTGTCCTCCACCTCGCCCGTCGCCGGGTTGCGCGGCACCTCCGCGTGGTGGACGTGGCCGCTTTCTAGCTCGCGTGCCTCGGGTACCGGCTCGCCGTGGAAGGCGCGGAAGATCATGCGGAAGGTGTAGACCGCGGTGAGGAACGCGCCCGCGTAGCCGATCACGTACAGCGCCCAATGCCAGCCGCCGCGCTCGCCCACCTGCAGGAGAATCTCGTCCTTGGAGAAGAAACCGGAGAAGGGCGGTATGCCCGACAGCGCCAGGCCGCCGATGATGAAGCAGCCGTACGTGAACGGCATCGCCTTGCGAAAGCCACCCATCTTCTCCAGTGACTGCTCGCCGGCCATCGCGCCGATGATCGAGCCGGCCGCCATGAACAGCAGCGCCTTGAAGAACGCGTGGGTCATCAGGTGGAACAGGCCCGCCGCATACGCGCCCACCGACACCCCCATGATCATGTAGCCGATCTGCGACATGGTCGAGTAGGCGATCACGCGCTTGATGTCCGTCTGTGCCAGGCCGATCGTGCCCGCGATGAACAACGTCAGCGCGCCCACCGTCGCGCCCACGTCCTGCGCGGCGGGGGCGAGCTCGAAGAGCGTGTGCATGCGCGCGATCAGGTACAC
>DATNLQ010000100.1:0-3074 GCA_035602785.1 Solirubrobacteraceae bacterium | reverse complement strand
GCCCCCCTCGAGGCAGGCTGTCGACCGCGTTTGCCGCGAGCTCGCGGGCGAGCCGCGCGGCGTCGTCGTCCTCAGCGATGGGGCGCACAGCCGAACCCAACCGTCGCGGCTGTGTGGGCGCTGGATCGGGGTTGGCCATCGCAGGCCAATGCTAGACTCCCGCCCCCCGTGGAGCTCGTCGCACCGCCCGCCCCCGCCCCGCGGGCGCGGTCCAGCAGCCGGCCGCGCTTGAAGAGGCTGCGCTTTTTGCTGATCGTCATGGCCGTGCTGCTGCTCGGCCTCGTGTCCTTCGTGTTCGGCATGTTCGTGTCAATCGCCTCGGACCTGCCGTCGCTGACGCACTTCTCGCAGTACAAGAACGAGCGCAGCTCCTACCTGTACGACGACCTCGGCCACCCGATCGGCGTGCTGACCCAGCAGAACCGGGTGATCGTTACCGCCGAACAGATCCCCCAGCTGGTCAAGGAGGCCGTGATCTCGATCGAGGACAAGCGCTTCCAGACCAACAGCGGAATCGACATTCGTGGCATCGCGCGCGCGTTCGTAGACGACATCGAGCACAAGGGCGCCGTGCAGGGCGCCTCCACGATCGAGCAGCAGTTCATCAAGAACGCGCTGCAAGCCCAGTCGCACCGCACGATCTTCGAGAAGCTGCGCGAGGCCGCGCTGGCCTACCAGCTGTCACACAAGTGGTCTAAGGAAAAGATCATCACGGCCTACCTCAACACGATCTACTTCGGCAACGGCGCCTACGGGATCGAGGCGGCCGCCCAGACCTACTTCGGCCAGGAAGTCAACCACGTGGGCTGCGGCACGCCCGGTCACGAGCTGTGCGTCCAGCAGCTGCAGCCATGGGAGGCGGCGCTGCTGGCCGGAATCATCCAGTCGCCCAGCGAATACGACCCCGCCATCCACCCCGCGCTGGCCAAGGAGCGTCGCGACGTAGTCCTGCGCCAGATGCTCGACCAGGGCTACCTGACGCGACCGGTTTATGAAGAAAGCGTCAACCAGGCGCTGCCGTCGCCTCGCGAGATCCAGGCCCCCCAGGAGCAGACCGTAGAAGGCGTCGACGCAGGCTACTTCACCAGCTGGGTCCAGCAGCAGGTGATCGAACGCTACGGCACGCGCGCGTTCAACGGCGGGCTGAAGATCCGCACGACGCTCGACCTGGAACTGCAGCGCGCGGCCGAACAGGCGGTCAACAACTACCTCGCCTATCCGGAAGGCCCGACCGCGTCGCTGGTCGCGATCGAAAACTCGACCGGCGAGGTGCGCGCGATGGTGGGCGGGCGCAACTACGACGCAAGCCCCTTCAACCTGGCCACCGAGGGCGAGCGCCAACCGGGCTCGTCGTTCAAGGCGTTCGACCTGGCGGCCGCTTTGGAGGACGGCATCTCGCCCTACTCGGTGTGGACGTCCAAGGAGAAGGAATTCATCGTCCCCAACACCGGCGGGCACGAACGCTTCGTGGTGCACAACGACGAAGGCAACTACACCGGCGAGAACACCCTGATCAACGCGACCGCCTACTCGGACAACTCGATCTACGCCGAAGTCGGCCTGAAGGTCGGCACCGAACGGATCGCAGACCTGGCCCACCGGATGGGGATCACCACGCCGCTGTCGACCAACCCCGCGATGACGATCGGTGGGTTGACGGTGGGCGTGACCCCGCTGGACATGGCCCACTCCTACGAGACGATCGCGCACGGCGGTCGGCGGGTCAGCGGCACGATGGCCGAAGACTGGGATCCGGTCGGGATCCAGGAAGTCGAAGCGGGCGGAGCGCCGCTGCCGGACGGCTCTCGTCACGATGTCAACACAGTCAAGACGCTGCCGGTGCTGCCCCCCGAAGTGGCCTCCACCGAGACCTCCATGCTGGAAACGGTGCTCCAGTACGGCACCGGAAAAGCTGCCGCCCTCGGCCAGTTCGCCGCGGGCAAGACGGGCACCACGTCCAACTACGGCGACGCCTGGTTCGTGGGCTGGGACTCCAAGTACACGGTCGCCGTGTGGGTGGGTTACCCCAACAAGCTGATCCCCATGACCAGCGACTTCGACGGGGGGCCGGTCCTCGGCGGCACCTATCCGGCGCTGATATGGCACGACTTCATGACCTCGGCACTGCAGATCGACAAGACGCGCGCCGAAGAAGCGACAGCAGCGAAGACCAAGAAGGAAGACAAGGAAGGTAAGCAGACGAGCACGTCGCGCACAACCGGCACGTCCGAATCGAGCGCGCCGTCGACAACGAGCGCCACCCCCGCCCAGACTCCGGGCCAACAGCCGGCGGGCTCTGGCAAGGCCAACGGCAGGCCCTCCACACCGGGCGGCGCCAATGCGGGCAACGAACCTGCGGGGGCGCCGCAGGGTGCGGCCACGCCAGAACGCGCTCCCGTCGTGCCATCGGCGCCCGCACCCCAGCAGGAAGCCCCCGCCACGCCGTCGGCCCCCGCATCCTCTGCGCCGCAGACGCCATCTTCGGCGTCTCCCGCGCCGCCGAGCAGCTCGCAGACCGGCGGCGTCGGCCCGGGCGGCTGAGAAACCTCTTCGAGCGTCAGCGCGCGACCGGGGTCGGCGCCTGGCCGCGACCCCTCGCGAGCTGCGGGCGCGGACGTGACACGTAGGGACTGTCCGCCGCGCAAAAGCGCCACGGCAGGTCGACCGCGCGGCTGATCCCGATGCGGGTGCCGAGTACCACCCGCGGCTCCAGCCAGTCGCCCTGGCGCGGCCCGATGCGCACCGGCCCGCGCGCAAGGGAGCAGCCGTTCTCGCGCAGCGACACGCCGAGCGCCTGCGTCAGCTTGCCCGGCCCCGAGCACAGATCCCGCTCGCGCACCGCGCCTGCGCCGCGCAGCTGCCGGCGCGCGTACATCGCATCCAGGCCGAAGCTGGGCGCGAGCGCGCGGATGAGCACTCCCGCGCCCACACCCTCGGGCTCGCACACTGCGTTGAGCAGAACATGGATGCCGTAGGAGCGGTACACGTACGCGCGCCCGGGCGGGCCGAACAGCGTGCGTGTGCGCGGAGTCACCCCGACGAAGGCGTGGCATGCGGGCTCGCTGTCGTGGTAG
>DATNLQ010000065.1:0-2357 GCA_035602785.1 Solirubrobacteraceae bacterium | reverse complement strand
GCCATGCTGGGACGCCGGCCGCTTCCGTTCGAGACCAACATCCCGGGCGTGTTCGCGGTCGGCGACGTCCACTCCGGCTCGATGAAGCGCGTCGCCGCAGCCACCGGCGAGGGCGCCAGCGCGATCGCCTCAGTGCACAAGGCCATCAGCACGCTCGTCTAGCGACAGACGTGCCCGGGCCTGCGACCATCAGTCATAACCGAGGCCGCCGTAGTGCTTGTAGCAGTTCGGCTTTGCGACAAACAGCCCTGGTGGGCGACCAGCTCGTTCGCGCTGATCCACCTCATTAGCCTTGCACGTGGATGACGGCCTTGCCGTGGAGGTGGCCGGTTCGAAGCTTGTCGAGGAGCTGGCCTGCGTCACCGAGCTCAGCTGTGGCGCGGATGCGCGTGGTGATGGTGCCTTCGGCGAGCATGCGCGCCACCGTGGTCAGGCCTTCTGGCGAGATCAGGGGGTTGGAGCTTGACGCACTGTTGTGGGCCGCGACCTGGCGCTGAGCGAACCACTTCTCGTCTGCCGCGAAGATCGTCGAGACAAGGCTGCCTCCGGGCTTGAGGATCTCAGCGTCGCGGCGGATGACGTCTGGGCGGCTGACGAGATCCAAGGCTGCGTCGACACCGTCCGGGTGGGCCGCGTGCACCGCGTCGATCGGATCGCCGCTATCGGTGTCGTAGACCTCGTCGGCGCCGAGGCTCCGGGCCTCGTCGGCGTCACCGCGGACGATCGCGATGACGTGTGCACCCAGTGAACGTGCCATCTGCACCGCGTAGCCGCCCACCCCGCCGGCTGCGCCCATGACTACGAGGCGCTGGCCTGCTCCGACGCCGAGCAGCTGGAGCGTCCTCAGCGCAGTTACCGCCGCAGTGGGCAGCGCTGCTGCCTGCTTATCAGTGACGCCGTCGGGGATACGTGCCAGCGGTTCTGCCTTTGCACCTGGTGCGACTGCCGTGTACTCGGCGTATGCACCGTGGCTCCCCGCCATGCCGAACACGCGATCGCCGACTCGCAAGTCGGCTCCTCCGTCCGGAACTCGCTCGACGACACCCGCGAAATCGGCGCCCATGACAAATGGATATCTCGAGGTGGCCGTCAGGCGTCCCAGGACGATGCTGTCGTGCGGATTGACCCCGGCGTACCGCAAGCTTATGAGGAAATCCTCGTCCGTGCCGGGGACCGGCAGGTCATGAATCGCCGGAACTTCACCGAAAGCCCGGACGGCAAATGCACGCATATCTGGCTCCTTCCACGGTCGTCCCCAGCCGGGTCAATTCCGGTGCACCCAGCGAAGGTCATCTGGCGAGTATCGCTGCAAAGACCAAGGCTGGCTCCCCGGGTGCTTTAGGACACTCCTCAGCCTCACGCCAGCGCTCGCGTGCCGAGATCGCACAGTTCGTGCGATTACCCGTCGGCGCACTGCTCGATAAGCTCGCCGGGTGCCTCCGAACGACTTCGCCTACCTGACCACCACTGGCCGACGCAGCGGTCGTCCGCACACAATCGAGATCTGGCATGTGGAGCACCAAGGCGTCCGGTACATGCTCTCCGGCGGTGGCGACCGCGCCGACTGGATACGAAACCTGCGCGGCGATCCGAGCGCCCAGTTGCGCCTCGGCGGTCCTCGTGAGTTGCGCGCCGATCTGCCGGGGACGGTCGCCGTGACGGCCCGGTTCGTGTTCGATCCGGCCGAGGACCTCCTGGCTCGGCGCCTACTGGCCAAGAAGTACGAGGGCTGGCGGGAGGGCGAGCAGCTCTCCTCCTGGGCAGCGACCTCGCTGGTGGTCGCGTTCGACTTACCCGACTTGCATGCGGCCGGCGGGCACGTAACGGGCACGAACGAATCCCCCGGGCCGCAGGGCAACGCCTGCGTCAACACCATCGGGTTCGAGTTCCCCGCCCGGTGAGCTTGCGCAGTGCGACCCGGTCAGACGAACAGCGGCTCGGCGGCCGTCCGGTCTGCCAGCGCGCTCATCGCCGCGTCGTCCGGCGCTCCGGCAAACCGGCTGGCCGCGTCAAGGACTTTCGGGAGCAAGTCGAGGTCGCCCACGCTGCAGAGGAATACCCCGGGCCGGCTCATCGCCCACCACACGGAGAGGTCGATGTCGTCCTGCTGTTCAAGCGGCTCGTACCAGGTCGCCCGGGTGTGCGGCCGACCCGCCCATGGGCGCAGCGCGATCGACTTGATCGTTTGCACCGCCACGCGCCGCTCGCGGCAGGTCTCGTACAGGGCGTTGAAGTTTTCCGCGTAGTACGGGTTCTGCATGGTGACGAAGTTGTACGGGAGCAGCACTGAGTCGAAGTCGAACCGCTCGAGGCTGCGGCGATGCGTCGCGGCGATCTGGCTGCCGTGGCCGGTTACC
>DATNLQ010000059.1:0-7502 GCA_035602785.1 Solirubrobacteraceae bacterium | reverse complement strand
CGGAGTCGAGCAGCGAAGCCGGCAACACCAGCCAGCCAAGCCGCAAGCCCGGGGCAAGCGTCTTGGAGACGGTGCCCAGATAGACGACGTGCTCGGACGCGAGGCCCTGCAGGGCGCCCAACGGAGCGCGGTCATAGCGGAACTCGGCGTCGTAGTCGTCCTCTATCACCAGACCGCCGGCCCGCGCCCACTGAATGAGCGCCCCACGGCGCCGCGGCGACAGCGCGACGCCGGTCGGGCAGTGGTGGGCAGGCGTCACGACCACGGTCGGGGCGTCGAGCGAGTCCACGTCAAGACCCTCCTCGTCGACCGCCACGCCACGCACCTGCAGGCCGGCATAGGCGAGTACGGCACGGTGGGGGGGCAGCCCCGGATCCTCGACGGCGATCGCGTCCGACCCACGGTGGGCGAGCGCCCGGCCCAGCAACGCCAGGCCCTGGGTGGCGCCGGCGCACACCACGATCGAGTCTGGTTCGGCGACGACGCCACGCACGCGACGCAGATAGGCGGCGAGCTGGCAACGCAACTCCAGCGCGCCGCGCCCATCGGGATAGGCGAACGCGCTGTCGGGCGCCGATCGCAGCACATCGCGCAGCGCGCGCGCCCATAGCGCCCGCGGGAAGGAGGCCAAGTCGGGCGCGCCGGGGAAGAAGTCGAACTGCAACGCGCGGACGGCCGCCTGGGAAGACACTCCATCGGCCGGCCCGGCAGTGGCGGCCACATACGTCCCTCCCCCGCGCCGCGCCACCACGTACCCCTCCGCGAGCAGTTGCGCGTAGGCCTCGACCACCAGGCGGCGGGAGACCTCGAGGTCAGTGGCCAGCGAGCGCGACGACGGTAGACGACTTCCGGCCGCGAGCGTCCCGTCGCGCACGAGCTCGCGCAGTCGATCCTCCAGCTGTGCGCGGCGGCGGCCGCCACGCAGCCGGATCAGCAGCTCAGGGCCATAACTGGTACCCGTTTTTATTGTCGAACTGGCCACTATTTGGGAACCACCCATGGCTAGAGTAACGGGTATGTCAACCGCCTGAGCGCGAGTCGCCCGGCGATGGCATACGCGAGGCAATGCGACCATTGGAGGTGCAGCGATGACCAGGATCGAAGGCGTTCCCACCCGCAAGGCGAGTCCGCTGGTACGGATGATCTACCGGCTCTCGCGGCGGCGCCTGAAGCGCGACGTTGACCCGATTGCCGTCTATGCGCACGCGCCCGGGCTGCTGATCGGCTACGGCATGTTCGAGCAGGCGACCGGCAGGCTCCACAACGTCGACGAGCGGCTGAAGGTGCTCGCCGAGACCAAGGCCGCAGCAGTGGTCAACTGCGAGTTCTGCTGCGACATTGCCTCCTCCATAGCGCGTGAAGCGGGCGTGACCGAGGCGGAGCTGCTCGCGCTGCCCCGTTACCGCGAGAGCGGCGAGTTCAGCGATCTGGAGATGCTGGTGCTCGACTACGCCACCGCGATGAGCCGCACGCCGACGACCGTGACCGATGAGCTGTTCGCACAGATGCGCGAGCACTTCGACGAGCGTCAGCTGGTCGAGATGACCAACGTGATCGCACTGGAGAACATGCGCGCCCGTTTCAACAGCGCCTTCGACATGACCGTCGCTGGCTTCAGCGAGGGGATGGTGTGCGTCGCGCCCGAGCGCCTGGACGCGCGGACAGGCGACGCCGGTGACGCGGAGGCCAAGGCGATCGCAGCCGCATGAGGGTCTTCCTCGCGGGCGCGACCGGGGCGATCGGCGGGCCGCTCGTGCGCGTGCTGGTCGCCGAGGGCCATCAGGTGACCGGCATGACGCGCTCAGCTGCCAAGGCCGACGCCCTGCGCGCCGCCGGCGCAGAGCCCGCGGTGGCCGACGCACTCGACGCCGCGGCGGTCGGGAAGGTCATATCAGAGGCGAACCCTGACGCTGTCATCCACCAGCTCACCGCGATTCCCGAGCGCCTCGATCCGCGCAAGATCGTGCGGGACTTCGCGCTCACCGATCGCCTGCGCACGGACGGGACGCGCATCCTCGTCGAGGCGGCGCGGGCAGCCGGGGCCAAGCGCATCCTGGCCCAGAGCATCGCCTTCGCCTACGCGCCGGGCCCTGCGGGAGCCGTCCACGTGGAGAGCGACCCGCTGACCGGCGACCCTCCCAAGCAGTTCAGGCGCTCGGCCGACGCGATCGCGCAGCTCGAGCGCACCGTCCTGGACGCCGGCGGTCAGGTGCTGCGCTACGGCTACTTCTACGGCCCGGGCAGCGCGATCTCACAAGCAGGCTCGATGGGCAGGGAAGTGTCTCGCCGACGCCTGCCGATCGTGGGAGGCGGCAGGGGCGTGTGGTCGTTCATCCATGTCGAGGACGCCGCGCACGCAACCGTCGCGGCGCTGGCGAGCGAGCGGTCGGGCGTCTACAACATCGCCGACGACGAGCCCGCGCCAGTGTCGGAATGGCTGCCGGCGCTTGCGGCCGCCCTCGGCGCGCCAAGGCCGATGCGCGTCCCCGCCCTGATCGCCCGCCCGCTTGCCGGCAGCTACGGCATCGCGACGATGACCAAGGCGCAGGGCGCCTCAAACGCGCTGGCCAAGCGCGAGCTGGGCTGGAAGCCCGGCTACCCGTCCTGGCGCGAGGGCTTTCGCAACGGGCTGGGGTAGCCGCTCACCGCCTGACCACCAGCACCACCCCCACGAGCACCAACACCAGCCCGAGCACGCGCGGCGCGGCGATGTGCTGCTTGGACAGGCCGAGCAGGCCGAAGCGGTCGAGCACCAGCGCGATCGCCACCTGACCGGCGACGACGATGGCCGTCAGGCCGCTGGCGCCGAGGGTGTGGACGGTCAGCAGCGCGACCGTCACGAAGAACGCGCCGAAGATGCCCCCGATCAGCGCCCACCACGGCGCCCGCCCGGCATGGGCGATGCCCGACAGGCCGCCGGAGGACAGAGCGGTGACGACAAGCAGCACGGCTGTGCCGACGAGGAAGGAGACGCTCGCCGCCTGCAGGTCGCCGACCTGGCGGGCAAGGCGCGCGTTGACCGGCGCCTGCAATCCGACGAGGCATCCGGCCGCGGCGGCCAGCAGCATCGCCAGCAGGCGGCTCACTTGGCCTCCAGCCAGTTGGCGCCCACGCCCACGTCGACCGCGAGCGCCGGCTCGCGACCCTCCCACACGCCGACCATCTCCCGTTCGATCAGCTCGCGCGCGCCGGCTGCCTCCGCGGGCGGGCCTTCGAACAGCAGCTCGTCGTGGATCGTCAACAGCAGGCGCGTGGCCAGCCCGGACTCGGCCAGCGCACGGTGGCAGCGGACCATCGCCAGCTTGATGATGTCCGCCGCGGTGCCCTGCACGACCGTGTTGACCGCCAGGCGCTCGCCGAGGGTGCGCACCTGATAGTTGCGCGCGCGCAGCTCGGGGATTTGCCGGCGGCGGCCCCACAGCGTCTTGACGTACCCCTCCTCCCTGGCCTGCTCGATCGTGGCGGCCATGAAGTCGGCGACACGGGGAAAGCGCTCGAGGTAGGCGTCGATGAACTCCTTGGCCTCCTCGCGGGGGATGTTCAGACGGTCGGCCAGGCCGAAGTCCGACAGGCCGTAGACGATCCCGTAGTTGATCATCTTGGCCTTCGAGCGCATGCCCGGGTCGATCGCGTCGGGCTCCACCCCGAACACCCTCGACGCGGTCGCCGTGTGCACGTCCTCCCCGCGCTTGAAGATCTCCATCAGCGCGCCCTCGCCGGCGACGTGGGCGAGCACGCGCAGCTCGATCTGCGAGTAGTCGGCCGAGATCAGCACCGCTCCCGGCTCGGCCTCGAAGCAGCCGCGGATCTCGCGTCCGAGCGGCGTGCGGATGGGCACGTTCTGCATGTTCGGGTTGGTGCTCGACAGACGGCCGGTCTGCGCGACCGCCTGCAGGAAGGTGGTGTGGATGCGCGAGCGCTCGTCGACCATCTCTCCAAGCACATCCAGGTAGGTCTTGATCAACGTCGACAGCTCGCGCCAGCGCTCGATCTTGGGGATGATCTGGTGCTCTGAGCGGATCGCCTGCAGCACGCGCGCGTCGGTCGAGTAGCCGGTCTTGCCGCGCCGCTTGCGCGACAGGCCGAGCTTCTCGAACAAGATCTCCCCCAGCTGCTGGGGCGAGCCGATCGTGAACTCCTCTTGGGCGAGCAGGAAGATGTCCTCTTCCAGGCCCTCGATCTCGTCGTGCACGCGCGCGGCGACCTCGGCCAGGCGCTCGCAGTTCAGGCGTACACCCAACAGCTCCATGTCGCGCAGCACGCGCACGAGCGGCAGCTCGATCTCGGCCATCACGCCGTCCAGGCCGCGCTCTGCGATCTGCTCGCGCTGCCAGTCGGCCAGCGCGCCCAGCAGCACAGCGTCGGCGGCGAGCAGATCGTCCAGGTCGCTGGACAACCCGCGCTCTTCGCACAGCTCCGCGAAGGGGTAGCCGCGCCGTGCGGGCTCGAGCAGGTAGGCGCCGAGCAGCGTGTCGTGGGCGAGCGCGGGTGGAACGCTGCCGAGTGACTTGGCGTCGTGGGCCACCACGGGGCGTTCGCCCACAGCTGCAACGACCTCCTCGGGCCCCTCGCACTCTCCCGCCAGGACCTCGCCGTCTGCCGCGACCGCAAAGCGCCAGGGAGCGCCCTCGGCAAACAGGGCTCCCTCGGGCGCCTCGCTCGCGCGAGCGACCACGTGCAACTCCGCCCCGACCTCGCCGAGCCGGGCGAGTTCGCGCGGCGTGCCCGAGCGCACGTGGGCAGTCAGCGTGAGATCGGCCGTGATCGGAACCCCCCCACCCCCCGCCACGTCGGGGTCGCCGAGCGCTTCCTCCAGACGGCGCAGCGGGTCGCGCAGCTCGTATTGGCGAAACACCTCACGCAGGCGCGAGCGGTCGGCCTCGCGCGTGGCCTCCAGCGCTATGTCGAAGTCCACAGGCACGTCGCGCTGCACCGTGGCCAGCTGCTTGGACAGGCGCGCATCGTCGGCGTGGGCGACCAGGTTCTCTTTGCGCTTGGCGCCTTTGACGTCTGCCACGTGGGCGAGCACCTCCTCCAGTGAGCCGAAGCTCTGGATCAGCTCGCTGGCGGTCTTGTCGCCGATGCCCGGGATGCCCGGGATGTTGTCGGAGGTGTCGCCCTTCAGGCCGTAGAAGTCGGGGATCAGCTCGGGCGCGATGCCGTAGCGATCGATCACCGCCTGGCGGTCGTAGATCTTGGTCTCGGTGATGCCACGCGCGGTCGCCATCACCTTGGTCAGGCCCTGCTCGTCGATCAGCTGGAAGACGTCGCGGTCGCCGGTCACGATCATCACCGGCACGGGCGGGTCTGCCTCGCGCGCCAGCTGAGCCAGCGAGGCGATCACGTCGTCGGCCTCGAAGCCCTCCACCCGTACGTTGCTGTAGCCGAAGGCCTCGACCAGCGGTTCCATCGCGGGCCACTGCTGCTTGAGCAGGTCCGGGCGCGAGCGGCGCTGGGCCTTGTAGTCGGCGAACAGCTCCGAGCGTCCGGAGGTGCCCGCGTCCCATGCGACGACGGTCGGACAGACGCCGTAGTCGGTGACGATCTTGACCAGCATCGAGGCGAACCCGAAGATCGCGTTGGTCGGCACGCCGGTGGAGGTCGCGATCGACTCGGGCAGCGCGAAGAACGCGCGATATACGAGGCTGGGACCGTCGATCAGGAACAGGCGCCGCTCCTGGCCAGCGGCGGAGAACGCCGGCGCCTTGGGCTTCGCGGTCGTGTCGGTCGCCATCGCCCGACCACTCTACGAGGCGCGGGCCGGCGCCGATAGGTCCTAACATCCGGGGCCGCCAACTATCGAGGGGAACTTCAGTGAGCGCAACGCCAAGCGCCCAGTATCGCCTTACGATTCGCGTCAAGCTCGATGACTCCCAGGGCATGCTCGGGCTGCTCACGACCGCCATCGGGGAGGCCGGCGGCATCGTCGGCGCGGTCGACCTGGTGGAGTCAGACGGCAACTACAGCCTGCGCGACATCGTCGTGGACGCGTCCGGCAGAGACCACTGGCAGCAGATCCTGGCGGCGATCGACGAGCTCGCGGGCGCCGAGGTGATCGACACCACCGACCGTACCTTCCTGCTGCACGTGGGCGGCAAGCTCGAGCAGCACAACAGGCATCCGCTGAAGACCCGTGACGACCTCTCGATGGTCTATACGCCCGGCGTGGCGCGCGTGTGCCTGGCGATCGCCGATGACCCCGACAAGGCCTTCCAGTATACGATCAAGCGAAACACCGTTGCGGTCGTCTCCGACGGCACCGCGGTGCTCGGGCTGGGCGACATCGGACCAGCGGCGGCGATGCCGGTGATGGAGGGCAAGTGCTGCCTGTTCAAGGAGTTCGCGGGCGTCGACGCGTTCCCAATCTGCCTGGATACGACCGACCCCGACGAGATCGTGCGGACCGTCAAGCTGCTCTCGCCGACCTTCGGGGGGATCAACCTGGAGGACATCTCGGCGCCACGCTGCTTCGAGATCGAGGAGCAGCTGCAGGAAGAGCTCGACATCCCGGTCTTCCACGACGACCAGCACGGCACGGCCGTGGTGGTGATGGCGGCGCTGCTGAACGCCGTCAAGATGACGTCCAAGAGCCTCGAGGACCTCAACGTCCTGATCATCGGCCTCGGCGCCGCCGGCGTGGCCGTCGCCAAGATCCTGCTCGCTGCGGGCGTCAGCAAGATCATGGGCGCGGACTCCCGCGGGGTGCTGCACGTGCAGCGCGAGGACTACCAGTACGGCACGATGAACCCCGTCAAGCGCTGGTTCGCCGAGGTCACCAACCCGGACTGCCGCTCGGGCGCGCCAGCCGACGTGATCGACGGCATGGACCTGCTGATCGGGGTCTCCGGCGCGCGCGTGATGCCGGCCGAGGCGCTGGCGCGCATGAACGCCGACGCGATGGTCTTCGCGATGGCCAACCCCAACCCCGAGGTCAACCCCGAGGAAGCAGCGCCGTACGTGCGCATCATGGCCACCGGGCGCTCTGACTATCCCAACCAGATCAACAACGTGCTGTGCTTCCCGGGGATCTTCCGCGGGGCGCTGGACGTGCGCGCCCCGGCCATCACCGAGGAGATGAAGATGGCTGCCGCCAGGGCGATCGCGGCGATCGTCGACGAGAAGGAGTTGCGCGAGGACTACATCATCCCGTCGGTCTTCAACCGCGAGGTCGCCCCGGCGGTGGCGGCGGCCGTAGCCGAACAGGCGCGTGCTGCGGGCACGGCGCTCGCCGGCCAGGAGGTCGGCTTCGCGCTGGGCGACACGATGACGGGCGCGGCCGCGGGCGGGGCGGCCATCGACGGGCGCATGTGAGCGCCGGGGCCAAGGCGCCATGCGCGTAACCGTCACGGGCGCTACCGGCCTGATCGGGCGAGGCCTGGTCGGCGCGCTGCTTGCGCGCGGCGACGAGGTGACGGTCCTCACGCGCGATCCCGACCGCGCGCGTGCAACGCTGGCGGGCGAGGACTCGCCTGCGCTGCTGGCGGCTGGCTGGGAGCTTCAGA
>DATNLQ010000053.1:0-5667 GCA_035602785.1 Solirubrobacteraceae bacterium | reverse complement strand
CCGAACGGCAGCGCCACGAGCTCCACGATCCCCAGGCCGAGGGCGAGCAGCGCGATGATCAGCGCGATGATCAACAGGACGCCACGGATGCGCGCCAGCACACCTGCCGATCCGGGGGGGATGAGCAGGCCCATCGCGCGCAGCGCGAACAGCTGGCGGCCGCTGGGCGGGGCCTGCCCAAGGCGCTCGACTGCGTCCTTGAGGTCGCCCGCCCGGCGTTCGGCCAGCGCCATCGACGCGTCGGCCATGCGCCTGAGCTGCATGCGCTCCTGGGGCCGCGCGGCTGCGATCGCGCGCTGGAAGTAGCCGCGCGCGGCCTCTGCGTCAAAGCGCTCGGCGGCACGCCCGCCGAGGATGGCGAGCGCGGCGGACTTGTACTTGGTCTCGGCCTCGAGCTCCTCGTCGGAGCGCTGCTCGAGCGCCTGGATGGCCTCGAACGCGCCGCGCTGCTCGATCCGGACCTGGCGTTGTTTGGGGGCCATTGACGGCAATTCTATGGCTCAGACCGGCTCCTCGCGGGAGGCCCGCGCGCGGGCAGGTTGTGGACCATCCGCTGGGTCGCTCGCCGAGCAGCGCGTTTCCCTACAGATATGGTCAGGCGGTATCCTCGGCGCGTGTGCAATCTGCGTCTGGCGACTCATAGCCGCAGCGTGGCCGCGTGCTTGGTGTGCGTGACTCTCCTGGTGCTGGGCTCGCTCGGCGCGGTCGGCGCGCCGGTTGCGCTCTCTGCGGAACTGTCAGGTGGCAACGCGCTCGGCGAACTGACGAAAAGCGAACCGGAAACGACGACCACTGCAGCGAAAGCCACCACGACGACGACCACGGAAGAACCGACGAACAACTCCTCGACGGTCTTCCTGGCGATCGGCGCTGGCGCGGTGCTGCTGCTGGGGATCGTGTTCGTGATCATGCGCGACGTGCGCAGGGTGGCCCCCGCGGGCGACGTCGAGCTGGCCGAGGCCACAGTGGCCCGCGACAGCGCGCTGAGGGTAAGTAGGCGCCGCGCCAAAGCCAAGGCGGCGCGCCAGCAGCGCAAACGCAACCGCCGCTAGCCCGTGCGCTAGTGCGAAACGCTCACCCGGCGCGTGCTGCGCACAGTGGTGCGGACACGACGAGGCGGGGGAGCGGGCGAGCCGTGCTGGGGGCCGCGCCGGGGGCGGCGCGGGAAGGGCGCACGCGGATGGGGGTTCAGCGGGCCGCCGGGCAGCGCGTGCGAGCCACCGTCCTCTTCGGAGGAGTCAGAGGCGTCGGGCGCGCGCATGGCCTCGTCGTTGCGAAAGGGAATCCACAACATGAGAGCGGCGATCGGCAGCTTGATCAGCGTGAGCAGCAGCAAGATCCACACCCACAGAGGCATCTCGCCAGCGATGCTACTACTGCGCTGTGCAATCGCAAAGCGCTAAAGCACTGGAGGGGCTGGCCGAGCAGATCGCAGGCTGCAGGCGATGCCCGCGCCTGGTGCAATGGCGCGAGCGTGTCGCGCGCGAGCGTCGTGCGGCGTTCGCCTCGCAGCGCTACTGGGGGCGCCCGGTGGCGGGCTTTGGCGACCCGGCCGCGCGGCTGCTCGTGCTCGGGCTCGCGCCCGCAGCGCACGGGGCCAACCGCACCGGGCGTGTGTTCACGGGCGATCGCTCGGGGGACTTCCTGTATGCGGCGCTGTTTCGTGCGGGCTACGCCAACCAGCCGCTTTCGCGTGACCGCGACGACGGCCTGCGCCTGAGCGACGCGTGGATCACCGCCGCGGTGCGCTGCGCACCGCCGGCCAACCGGCCGACACCGGCCGAGCGCGACGCGTGCTTGCCCTGGGCGGTGCGCGAGGCGGGTCTGCTCGAGAACGCGCGCGTGCTGCTGTGCCTGGGCGCCTTTGCCTGGGACGCCGCGCTGCGGCTTATCGCCGAGCTCGCCGATCCCGCCGCGCCCGTGCCGCGTCCGCGTCCGCGCTTCGGGCACGCTGCCGAGCTGGCGGGCGAGCGTTACACGCTGCTCGGCTGCTACCACCCCAGCCAGCAGAACACGTTCACGGGCAGGCTCACCGAGGCGATGATCGACGCGGTGCTGGCGCGCGCTCGCGAGCTTGCCGAGAGCTGCGACTGAGGACGGTCGTGCTGCGTACGCTGCCCCGAGGGCTGTGGCGCGGTTAGTGCTGCCGCTAGAGTGGTAGTTAGAGCTGGATGAGGATTGCGATCACAGCCATCGTCGCTGCGGCGCTGGCGATCTTGACGGCGAGCATGCTCGGAGTGGCCTCCGCGGAAGCTCCCGCTCCGACGACGACCACCGTCGCCACTCCCGTGCCGGTGAGCCCACCTCTGCGCACGGTGAGCGTGCAGGGCGTGGCAACCGCCCCGCTCGCCCAGGGTTCGAGCGCGTCCAGCGCGACGGCGTCATATCGCCAGGCGATGGCAGCGGCGGTGTCCGACGGCCAGAGCAAGGCCGAATTCCTGGCTGGGAAGGTGGGCGCGACGCTCGGCATCGTGCAGAGCGTGACAGAGGATGGTGGGTCGATCGAATGCCGCGGCGAAGAATCCAGGTACACCGAATACGAAGGCGAACAGCCAGACTTTGGCTCGCTCGGATCGACGGTCCTGCCCGAGCGCGCGGCTGCCGCCGTGCCCCCGGCTGCTCCGTCGAGCCACAAGGTGACCACCAAGCACCGCAAGGCGCGTCATCCGTCTGCCAAGACGGCCGATGTATCGACATGCACATTGAGCGCTCAGGTATCGCTCGTATACGCGCTCGATTGAGCGGACCGGCTGGGGACCTCAGGTCCTAGGACCGGACGGCGCCGGCGCGATGCGCCGGCTGGACGACTACCCTCAGTCGGTGCCATACACCACCGCCGAGGGCCAGCAGCAGCTGCTCGAGTCACTCGCCGAGGCGACCGACGGGCTGGGGACGGCGCTCGCGTCGTTGAGCGAAGCATACGAGCTGCTCGACGAGAGCACCGCAGAGCGGCTCGAGCAGGCGCTGTTCCGGCCCGTGCAGCTGGCCTACGGGCGCGCCCGGCGCACATACGTCGACTTCGCCGCACGCAACGGCCTGCCGGCACGCACGTTCGAGCCGTCGGTGGCAGGCGCACCGGCGCACGGTGTGAAGGGCTTCATCGACAGCGCTGTGCAGGCGGTCGCGAACGCCAACGGTCTGCTCGCCACGCTGCAGGACTCGATGCTGCCCGTCGAGGTCGGCGACGAGCAGCTGCGTGCTGGGCTCGAGCAGGTTCGCGGGCTGATTGACGGCCTTGGCGGTCAGGCACGCGAGCTGGTGCGCACGATCGGCCGATAGGCCGCGCATGCGCGGCCCACGAGTGATGTAGCGCTCAGTCGACCGGCGCGCCGTTGGCGGTGAGCTGCACCTCGATGTTTCCCCGTGTGGCGTTGGAGTACGGGCAGACCTGGTGTGCCGCGCGGACCAGCTCGACGGCCGTGGCGGGGTCCTCGATCGCTGGCAGCGTCACGTCAAGCCCGACCGACAGCTGAAAGCCACCTTGGCCGTCGGGGGAGAGGGACACCTGCGAGTCGATCGCCGCGTCGCCTGTCTCGGCCTTGGCGCGGCGCGCCACCACGCCCAACGCGCCCTCGAAGCAGGCGGCATAGCCGACCGCGAACAGCTGCTCGGGGTTGGTGCCGCCGCCGGCGCCGCCCATCTCTGCCGGCAACCGCAGGTCGACCTCCAGCGCGCCGTCGCTGCTGCGCCCATGCCCCTCGGCGCGTCCCCCTGTTACGTGCGCCTTGGCTGTGTAGAGCTTGTCTGCCATCGCATGCCTCCCTCGATCGCTTTTGCGGCCCGGTACGGAGGTCCCGCCGGGCGCCTGCCGCGCTATAGAGTAGGGAGCAGGTGAGCGCAGCGACGCATCTCCCGACCGGCGCTGGCGATGCGGCCGAGGATGCCACGGCGCTGCTGTTGGTCGAGGACGACGAGGGCGATGCGCTGCTCGTGGCCGATCAGCTCGAGCAGTCCCTGCCTGGCGGCAGGCTGCTGTTCGCGCGCACGCTGGCCGAGGCACTGCCGATGTTGGGCGCGGGGATCGATTGTGTGCTGCTGGATCTGCAACTCCCTGACGCGAGTGGGTTGCGCGCGGTCGAGGAGGTGCGCTCGCGCTCGCCTTCGATACCGCTGATCGTGCTGACCGGCCTCGACGACGAGGCGGCCGGCGTGGCTGCGGTGAGCGCGGGAGCACAGGACTATCTGGTCAAGGGCAAGGTCGACGGCGGCGTCCTTGCTCGCGCGATCCGCTATGCGATCGGCCGCCGGCGGGCTGATGAGACAGAGCGTGCGCTGTTGCTCGCCCAGGCTCAGGCGCAGGAGGCGGCGCGCCTTGAACGCGGCCTGACGCCCACGCCGATGATCGCCGGCTCGGGCACGTGGGTGGCGTCGTGCTACCGGCCCGGTCGTCGCCGGGCCCTGTTGGGCGGCGATTTCTATGACGCAGTGGCTACGCCCGACGGCAAGCTGCGGCTGCTCGTGGGCGACGTGTGTGGTCATGGCGCGGACGAGGCGGCGATCGGGGCGTGCCTGCGTAGCGCCTGGCGCGCGTTGGCGCTCGCCTGCGATCGGCTGGCCGAGACGATCCCGATCCTGCAGGAGATCCTCGAGCACGAAAGACATCTCCCGAGCCTGTTCGCGACGCTATGCACCCTGGAGATCCTGCCGGCGACTGCAACCGCCAGGGTGATCCGGGCAGGCCATCCGGCGCCGATCGTGATCACCGGCGACGAGGTGTCGGGCTTCGATGACTCGGTGGGCGATGCGGCCATCGGCGTGGGCGCTACGAGCTGGTCGGAGCGCGTGTTCGATCTCCCCCGCGAATGGGCGCTGCTGCTGTACACCGACGGGATCATCGAGGGCCGCGTGGGCGCCGGCTCTGAGCGGCTGGGTGAGGCTGGGCTGCACGGACTGGTCGCAGAGCGGATCGGGCCCAGGCCGGCCTGGCGCGAGGACCCCAATGCGCTGCTGGACGAGCTCGTTGCTGGCGCCGAGGAGCTTAACGGCGGGCCCCTGGTAGACGATGTGGCGATGATCCTGATCGGTCCGCGTCAGGTCTCCACGACCGGCCCGTGAGCGAAGTCGACCACATGGGCCCCAGCTGGCCGCGCCGACTCGCCGGCCTGCGCGTGGGGCAGTCGCTGTCGATAACGATCGGGGCGCTGCTTGCGTTCGCCGTGATCGGCATCGGCCTTGCGCTGGTTGCCAACGGCCGCTTGTCAGACCGACGCAACCTGCTGCTCGACGAGATCGGCCCGTCGCTGCGATCGGCGATCCAGCTCGAAAATGGCCTGGTCAACCAGGAGACGGGCCTGCGCGGCTATCTGATCGTCCAACAGCCGAGCTTTTTGGAACCGTATCGCCAGGGGCTGGCGACTGAAGCGAGCGCATTCGCGGACCTACGCGCGCGTACGGGGGCGACGGGACCGCGGGTGGCGCGCCAGTTGACGCAGTTGCGCCAACGCATCAGCACATGGAGAGCCCAGTATGTGATGCCCGCGCTTGCCGACGTGGCCAAGATGCACCGTCTCTCGGTCACAGCAAGCCTGCAGGGCAAGCGCCTGTTCGACGCCGTCAGGCGCCCGCTGACGAGCGTGCAGGACGAGCTCAACCGCGAGGACGTGGCCACCCGCAGCCAGCTGAGCTCAGCGGCCAACCTGCTGCAGGGCGTGCTGATTGCGGCGGGGG
>DATNLQ010000039.1:0-5061 GCA_035602785.1 Solirubrobacteraceae bacterium | reverse complement strand
CTCGGTGCGATCGCGGTCACCGACCACAACGAGATATCCGGGGCGCTGGAGGCACAGGAGAAGGCGGCTGAGTTCGGCGTGAAGGTGATCGTCGGCGAGGAGGTCAAGACGGCGGGCCAGGGCGAGGTGATCGGCCTGTTCATCGAGGAGAAGATCCCGCGCGGGTTGAGCATGGCCGAGACCGTCGCCGAGATCAAGCGCCAGGGCGGGCTCGTCTACGTGCCCCACCCGTTCGACCGCATGCACTCGGTACCCGACTACGAGAACCTGCTGACGATCCTCGATGAGGTCGATGCGATCGAGGTGTTCAATCCGCGCGTTGCGATCGGGGCGTTCAACGAGGAGGCCGAGCGCTTCGCTGCCAAGTACCGGCTGGTGGCGGGCGCGGGCTCGGACTCGCACGTGGCCCAGGGACTTGGCTCGGTACGTATTCGCATGCGCGACTTCGACGGGCCGGCAGAGTTCCTGCAATCGCTGCGCGGCGGCGTGATAGCGACCCGTCCGTCGTCGCTGTTGTACGTGCAGGCGCTGAAGTTCTTGCAGACGCGCGCTACGCCGCGCTCGGCGCGGCAGGCCAGAAAGGCGCGACGACTGAGGCGCCTGCGGCGCGCGTCGGGAAGTGGCGGGCGGCGATAACGGCCCGTCCGTCCGCAAGGACTGATGCACAGTCAAGGACAAGACGACGCGTCGTCAAATCCCACGGGGTCGATGCCGGTAACCGACGACGAGATCCGCGAGAAGTACCTCGAGCGCGCCATCCGCGAGCTGAACACGCTCACGCGCGAGCTGCAGGCATGCCCCCACTGCCCGCGCGGAAACCTGATGCCGGTGCTCGGCTCGGGACATCCGCAGGCGGACATCATGCTGCTCAAGCACTCGGCGTTGCCGTCGGAGATCGAGGAGGGCGTGGCCTTCTACGGGCGTGCGGGGGGCGCGCTGATGAAGTCGCTCAAGCGGCTGTCCATCGACCCGCTGGCGGTGTACGGGACGCTGTGCGTGAAGTGCCCTTTGAGCGATGCTTCATTGGCGGACTTCGCCTGCGTTACGCGGGTGGTCGAGGAGATCGCGATCGTCGCACCGAAGATCATCGTGGTGATGGGCCCAGAGGCGCTGGCCACGCTGGGCGAGATGGACATCCCGCTGGCGCGGGCGGGCGGGCTCGATTCCGACAAGCTCGGCGAGATCCAGCAGCTGACGCCGACGATCGACGCGCTGTACGTGCCCAACATCGACGACTCACTCGACGAAGAAGACGCCAAGCGCGCCTTCTGGGCGGCGTTCCGGACGTTGGGCGACTGGTATGCGGCGCAGCCGCCGTATTGAGCCGCGCAGCTACAGCGTGAGCACGATCTTGCCGAGCTTGCCACCTGCCGCGAAGCGGTCATAGGCTGCTGCGGCGGCGTCCAGCGCGAACGTCTCGGCGATAGGCACACGCAGCTGGCCGCTGTCGAACAGCGGCAACATCTCGTGCTCGACCAGGCGCGCGACAATGGCTTTGTCCTCGAGCGAGCGCGAACGCAGCGTCGAGCCGTGGATACGCGCGCGCTTGCCCATCAGCGCGAGCAGGTTGACCTCCGCCTTGGCGCCGGCGGAGACGCCGATCACGGTCACGCGACCGCCGGTCGCCAGCGCGTTGAGGTTATCGGGCATGTTGGGCGCGCCGACGAGCTCGAGGATCACGTCGAACGGGCCGTGCTCGGCGAAGCCCTCGGGGGCGATCACGCTGGCGCCAAGCTCGGCGACGGCGTCGCGGTGGCGCTCGTTGCGCACGGTCGCGGTCACCCGCGCGCCCGCGGCACGGCCGAGCTGGATCGCTGCGGTGCCGACACCACCGGCACCGCCGTGCACGAGCAGGCGCTCGCCGCTGCGCAGTTGCGCCTGCGTGAAGATCGAGTCGTGCGCGGTCGCAAAGACCTCCGGCAGCCCGCCGGCTGCGCTCCAGTCGAGTGCGTCGGGCACGGGCATCAGCTGGCGCTCGTGCACGAGGCACAGCTCGGCCTGCGCACCGCCGCCCACGATCGCCATCACGCGCGCGCCGACGTCGAAGCGTTCGACGCCCCGACCAAGCGCCGCGACCTCGCCGGCAAACTCCATCCCGGGGATGTCCTGCGGCGAACCGGGCGGCGCCGGATACAGCCCCCGGCGCTGCATCATGTCGGCGCCGTTCAGGCCGGCAGCGTGCACGCGGACGAGCACCTCGCCGTCGCCCGGCTGCGGGTCGGGATGCTGCTCGACCACGATGTCCTTGTCGCGGATGGTGACTGCGCGCACGGCGCGAAGCCTATCCGCGCTCGCCCGCCGCGTCCGCCAGCAGCCCGAGCACGTCGCACGCTACGCGCCTGGCGGCCATCGTGGTGATCGCGTTCTGCGGCGAATCGCCCGGCAGCGGGCGGTCCACGAGCGCCTGCATGCGCGCCCTCGCCTCCACGACCGTTGGATCTCGCCACGGCCGTGGGGCGTCGAGCAGTATGCGCAGCGTCCGTGCGATCTCCTGCACTTCTGCGATGAGCTCCGGCCCGGGGGCGGCCGGCTCCCCGGCGTGATCGATCATCGTGCGCAGCAGGCTCAGCACCCCGCCCGCGAGCAGGTGCAGGCGCGCCACGCGCGCCTCCTCGTGTTCGACCGTCGAGCGCATCGACATGCGCCGCGGAGCGACCCGCACGGAGGTCCTGGCCGTTGCGCGCGCCTGCGTGAGGGCGGTCAACGCCCGGTGGACTACGTGGCTGGCGGTCAATGCGGGGTCCGTATCGGGGTCGGTCTCCAGCCCCTCGGAGGCGGGCGCCGGGCGCTGCTCGAGGATGCGCAGGAGCGAGCGCAGCAGGCCGTTCTCGGCGTCCCACAAGACCTTTAGTGGTTCGGCCGGAAAGAAGCCGACGCCGATTACCAGGGCAACCGCGCCACCGACCACAGCGTCGACCGCGCGCTCGGCGCCCGTGCCGGCTCTGTGCAGCGCGATCACGAGCACAGCCGAGGCTGCGGCCTGGTTGAAGAACATCATCCCTTCGCCCACGAACCCGATGCCGAGGGCCACGGCGAGCAGCAGCGTGACGAACACCACCAGACCGATCGAAACCGCGCTGTCGCCGACGAGCGGATGCAGCAGCTCGCTGACGCCGATGCCGAGCAACACGCCCACCATCATCTGGACGCTGCGGCGCGAGCGCTGGACGTGGCTGGTGCTGAGCGCGACGGCTGCGGCTATGGGGGCGAAGAACGGCTGGGCGTGGCCGAGCAGGTCGTGGGCCACATACCAGGCGACCCCGGCCGCCACCGACGCCTGCAGGACCGGCGCGAAGACCACCCGCACACGCCGGGCGGCGTCGCTGATCGACCAACCCTTCAGCCGGCGCCCACCTGCACGGAGGCGCAGAAGGCACACTTGCGTGCCTGACGCGGGATCTCGCTCAGGCACTCGCTGCACGGCCTCGTCTCGTACTCGTTGTCGCGGCCGGTCTTGCGCCGGGCCATCAGCGCGTTTACGGGCCTGACGACGAAGAAGAAGCGAGATCGACAACGTTGCCCCTGAGCAGAAACGCCTTGAAGTCCTTGACCACCTCACTCCTCCCGTCGGCGCGAACCAGTCGAGTGCCGACCGTATCAACCGATCAGGCGGCGCCAGCCAGAAGGGGAGCGGTCAGCTACGTTCGAGCAGAGCGACGCACTCGATGTGATGCGTCTGCGGGAACATGTCCACGGGGCGCACCCGGCGCAGCGTCCACCCCGCCTCCACCAATTCGGCGGCATTGGGAGCGAGCGTGGTGGGGTTGCAGGACACGTAGACGATCCGCTTGGGCGCGGCGTCGACGATGCGGTGCACTACCTTCTTGGACAGGCCCGCGCGGGGAGGATCCACGACGAGGACGTCAGGTCGCCCGGCCTGCGCCAAGAGCTCGGGCAGCGCGGTGCGCGTGTCGCCGGCGAAGAAGCGGGCGTTGGTGATCTCGTTGCGCCGGGCCCCGTCGATGGCGTCGGCGACGGCCTCGCGCACGAGCTCGATCCCCCACAGCTCGCCCGCGCGGGGCGCGAGCGTGAGCGCGATCGTGCCGATGCCCGAGTACAGGTCATACACGCGCTCCCACCCTTGCAGTGCGGCGTACTCGCCAGCGATGCCGTACAGCAGCTCGGCCATCTCGGTGTTGGTCTGAAAGAACGCCTCCGCGGAGATGCGCAGGTCGAGCTCGCCGAGGCGCTCGGGCAGCTGCGCGTCGCCCCACACGAGCTCGGTATCGCCACCGGCGGTGGTCTCGGCCAGGCTGTGCGAGCGAGTCCACAGGACACCGCTGAGCTGCTCGCCGAGCCCGTCGCTCAGCGCGGCCGCCAACAAACCGGCCTCCAGCTCCCCGCCGGTGGTCACGATTCGCACCTGCAGCTTGCCGGTGCGACGGCCTTCGCGCACGACCAGGTTGCGCAGGCGGGCGCGCCCGTCGCCCGCCGGTCCTGTCCGCTTGACCCGGTCGGCGTCGTCGCCCGCTCGCGCGCGCCCCGCCCCGCCGTGCCGACCGCGGTCCCAGGCGCCGAGTCCCTGCGCGCGGCACCACTGGAGGGCAAGCTCGCGGGCGAGGTTGCCCCGCTCGGAGGCCAGCATGCAGTCGTCGATCGCCACCACGCGATTGCGCCCGGCGGGCGCGTGAAAGCCGCACACGAGCTCGGGGTGGGCGGAGTCGTCGTCTTCGCCGAAGGAGTACTCGAGCTTGTTGCGATAGCGCCAGGGCGCGACGGCGGGCACGATGTCCTGCAGCTCGTAGCCGTCGAGCCGCCCGAGCCGCCGCAGCGCCTCGTCGACCTGGGCGGTCTTGATCCGCAGCTGTAGCTCATAGGGGATCACCTGCCACGGCGCGCCCGGGTGGTGGGCGACGGGCGCGATCCGCTCGGGGCTGGGCTCGAGGATCTCCACGGCGCGGGCGTGCGCGTAGCTGCGCTTGCGCTTGTGCACGACCGCGCGCACGCGATCGCCCGGGATGGCGCCAGCGACGAACACGACATAGCCGCCGTCACCCAGCCGCGCGATGCCCTCTCCGCCAAAGGCGAGCGAGTCGATCCGCAGCTCCAACTCATCCCCTC
>DATNLQ010000023.1:0-9261 GCA_035602785.1 Solirubrobacteraceae bacterium | reverse complement strand
CGAGGGCTGGCTGGTGAAGGTGCGCCTGTCCGACCCGGCCGAGCGCGAGACGCTGCTCGACGTCGCCTCCTACCGGGCGACCTTGGCGGGCTAGCTACGCTGGCTGGCAGTTGAGTCGCTACACCGCCATCACGCCGCAGGATCTCGATGCGATGCTCGCCACGATCGGCGTGGGCTCGCTGGCGGAGATCTTCGAGCGCCAGATACCCGAGTCCGTGCGCCTGGGCCGCGAGCTCGACCTGCCCGCCGGGCTTGCCGAGCAGGACGTCTACGAGCACCTGCGTTCACTCGGCGCGCGCAACACGAGCACCGAGGACGAGCTCAGCTTCCTCGGCGCCGGGATGTACGACCACTATGTCCCCGCGTTGATCGACATGCTGGTGGAGCGCTCGGAGTTCCTGACGCCCTACACGCCCTATCAGCCCGAGATCTCCCAGGGGGGTCTGCAGGTGATGTTCGAGTACCAGACCGCGATCTGCGAGCTGACAGGGCTGTCCGTGTCCAATGCGTCCGTCTACGAGGGCCCCTCGGCGGTCGCCGCGGCTGCGTATCTGGCCAAGCTGCACAACGGCGCGCAGCGGATCGTCGCCAGTGCCGGCCTGCACCCGCATTCACTGCAGACCCTTCGGACCAACGCGCACGGCTTTGGCATGGAGGTGATCGAGGTACCCCTGCGCGAAGGTGTGACCGATGCGGATGCCTGGGCTGCCGCGATCGACGACGACACGAGCGCAGCGATCTTCG
Organism: Solirubrobacteraceae bacterium; assembly: GCA_035602785.1. GTDB lineage: Bacteria > Actinomycetota > Thermoleophilia > Solirubrobacterales > Solirubrobacteraceae > Palsa-744. The sequence goes on along the minus strand of DATNLQ010000023.1, from coordinate 8,517 downwards.
CGCAGCCGAACTTCTACGGGGCGATCGAGGACGCAGACGCGCTGAGCGCCGCCGCGAAGGCGTCCACATCGGGGCCCCCGCCGAGCGGCAATGGCGGCTCGGGCGCGCGCCCGCCGGTGGGCGGCGCCGGCCCGGTCGGCGGCGCCAACCCGGTTGTCATCGCGCAGGTAGACCCGATCACGCTCGGGATCCTCAGGCCTCCGGGTGCATGCGGCGTCGACGTGGCAGTCGGCGAGGGCCAGCCGCTCGGCAACCGACTGGACTTCGGTGGGCCGTCCTTCGGACTGTTCGCCGCCCGCGAGGAGTATCTGCGGCGTATGCCCGGGCGCATCGCCGGCGAGACCGTCGACGTGGACGGCCGGCGCGGTTTCGTGTTGACGCTGCAGACGCGCGAGCAGCACATTCGCCGCGAGAAGGCCACCTCCAACATCTGTACTTCGCAGGCGCTCAACGCGCTCGCCGGGGTCGTCTACCTCAGCTGGCTCGGGCGCCGCGGGATCGTCGAGCTGGGCGAGCTGCTGCTCGCTCGCACGCACTACGCGCGTGAGCGGCTCGCGGCGCTCGACGGCGTCGAGAAGCTCCATGAGCAGCCCGTGATCCGCGAGTTCGCGCTGCGCCTGGACGCCGATGTCGCAGCGGTCAGGCGCCGCTGCGCGCAGCAGGGCATCAACCCCGGCGTCGACCTGCACGCGCTCAGCGGGCGCGAGGAGGACCGCGGCGGGCTGCTGGTAGCGATCACCGAGCGGCGCACGCGCGCCCACATCGATCGGCTTGCGGACGTGCTCGGAGCGGCGATCGCCGCTGAGCGCGGGGCGGCGGTGGCTGCATGAGTCCGATCGACGAAGGCCACCTGCACGATGATCTGAATCCCCGCCCGCCCCTCGAAGCGCACCATCCGCAGGCGCACCCGGCGAGCTCCGGAGCGACGCCTTTGCAGCGAGACGCCGCGAGGACGATCTTCCAGAAGGGCGCGCCCGGACGGCGCGCGTTCGTTTGCCCGGATTTGGACGTGCCGCCCGTGGACGTCAGCGAGCTGCTGCCCGAGCGCTTTCGCCGCGCGCAGCCTCCCCGCCTGCCCGAGGTCTCAGAGCCAGAGATCGTGCGCCATTACGTGGGAATCTCCAAGCGCAACTTCGATCTGGACTCGGGCTTCTATCCGCTGGGCTCGTGCACGATGAAGCACAACCCGCGCTTGCACGAGCGCGTCGCCGCGCTACCCGGTCACGCGCGGCTGCATCCCCTGCAGGACCCCGAGCGCGCGCAGGGGGCGCTGGAGCTGATGTGGAACCTGCAGGGCGCGCTGGCGGAGCTGTCGGGGCTGGGGAATGTCTCGCTGCAGCCCTCCGCCGGCTCGCACGGAGAGCTCGCCGGCGTGCTGCTCACGCGCGCCTACCACGAGGACCGCGGCGAGTCACGCCACAAGGTGCTCACACCCGACACCGCCCACGGGACTAACCCTGCGACCGTGACGATGGCCGGCTATGAGGTCGTCAAGCTCGCCACCAACGCCGACGGCGGCATCGACATCGAGGACCTCCGCAGCAAGGCCGACACGGACGTCGCGTGCCTGATGCTCACCAACCCCAACACGCTCGGGCTGTTCGACCCCAACATCTCGCAGATCGCAGAGATCGTGCACGGCGTGGGCGCGACGCTGTACTACGACGGTGCCAACCTCAACGCGATCATGGGTCTGTCGCGCCCTGGGGATATGGGATTCGACATCGTGCACTTCAACCTGCACAAGTCCTTCACCCAGCCCCACGGCGGCGGCGGCCCGGGCTCGGGGCCGATCGCGGTCTCCGATCGCGTCGCGCCGTTCTTGCCCGTGCCGGTGGTCGTCCAGCGCGACGACGGCAGCTTCGACCTGGATTACGACCGGCCGCGGTCGATCGGGCGGCTGCGCGGCTTTCACGGCAACTACGGCTGCTTCGTGCGCTCCTACGCCTACATCCGCTCGCTCGGCGGCGACGGGCTCAAGGACGCCTCGCAGGTGGCGGTGCTCAACGCCAACTACCTGCTCGCGCGGCTGAAAAAGATGGCCCACCCACCCGTGGCCGAGTATCTGCCGCTTGCCTACGGCGAGCTGTGCATGCATGAGTTCGTACTCTCGGGTGGTCCGATGAGGCGCGAGCTTCAGATCAAGACGCTCGACCTGGCCAAGCGGCTGCTCGACTTCGGCTTTCACCCGCCGACCGTGTACTTCCCGCTGCTGGTGGACGAGGCGCTGATGATCGAGCCGACCGAGACCGAGACCAGGGAGACACTCGACGCGTTCGCCGACGCGATCGCCGCGATCCTGAAGGAGGCCGCCGCGGATCCCGAGATTGCGCGGGGGGCGCCGTATTCGACGCCTGTGCGCCGCCTGGACGAGGTCGCAGCGGCCAAGCGCCCGGTCATCCGCCAAGCGCTGGTCTAGGCTGAGCCGCAGTGGCCATCGAGCAGCGCAAACTGGGCAGCACCGGGATCACCGTAAGCCCGCTGTGCCTGGGCGCGATGATGTTCGGGGCGTGGGGCAACACCGACCACGAGGACTGCATCCGGATCATCCACCGCGCTCTGGATGCCGGCATCAACTTCATCGACACCGCAGACGTGTACTCGCGCGGGGAGTCCGAGGAGATCGTCGGCAAGGCATTGAAGGGCCCGCCCTCCCGGCGCGACTCGGTGGTGCTGGCGACCAAGGTGCACGGCACGATGGGAGACGATCCCAACCAATTCGGCAACTCGCGCCGCTGGATCGTCAAGGAGGTCGACAACAGCCTGCGGCGCCTGGGCACCGACTGGATCGACCTCTACCAGATCCATCGGCCCGAGCCGGACACCGACATAGACCAGACGCTGGGCGCCCTCAGCGACCTTGTGCGTGCCGGCAAGGTCCGCGCGATCGGCAGCTCGACCTTCCCCGCGCATGAGATCGTGCGGGCACAGTGGGTCGCGCACAAGCGCGGGCGCGAGCGCTTCGTCTGTGAGCAGCCGCCCTACTCGATGCTCACCCGCGCGATCGAGGCAGACGTGCTGCCGGTGTGCCAGAGCTATGGCATGGGCGTGATCCCCTGGAGCCCGCTCGGCGGCGGCTGGCTGTCGGGCAGGTACGGCAGGGGCGGCGACTCGCCCGCGTCCAGCCGTCGCGCGCAGATGATCCCGGCCCGCTATGACATGTCAGATCCCGACAACCAGCGCAAGCTTGCCGCCGCGCAGGCGCTTGGCGAGCTCGCGCAGGAGTCCGGCATGTCGCTGATCGAGCTGGCGCTCGCGTTCGTCAACACACATCCCGCGGTTACCGCCGCGATAATCGGCCCGCGCACGATGGAGCAGCTCGACAGCCAGCTGCCCGCGCTGGATCGCTCGCTGAGCGCTGACGTGCTCGACCGCATCGACGAGATCGTCGCGCCGGGCGTCAACGTCAGGCCCGCCGACCGGGGCTGGGACCCGCCCTGGCTGACCGACCCGTCGCGGCGGCGGCGCTAGCGACCGCGACGACGCGATCGAGAATGCGCATCTTCTCTGGCATCCAGCCGACAGGGCGCAAGCACCTGGGCAACTACATCGGCGCGATCGCCCAGTACGTCGCCTCCCAGGAGCGTGGCGAGGGCATCTTCTGCATCGTCGACCTGCACGCCATCACGGTCGCCTACGAGCCCGCCGAGCTGCGCGAGCGCCTGTATGACACCGCCGCCATCCTGCTCGCCGCCGGTCTCGATCCGCAGAGCTGCATCCTTTTTCGCCAAAGCGACGTGACCGAGCACACCGAGCTCACGTGGCTCTTGTCCAGCGTCACCGAGCTCGGGCGCCTGCAGCGCATGCACCAGTTCCGCGACAAGTCGATCGCCCAGCGCGAGCTGGTCTCGGCTGGCCTGCTGCTCTACCCCGTCCTGCAGGCCGCCGACGTGCTCGCCTACCGCGCCCACGAGGTGCCCGTGGGCGAGGACCAGCGCGAGCATCTGGAGCTGATGCGCGACGTGGCCAGACGCTTCAACGCGCGCTTCGGCGACGGCGACGAGGTGCTGGTGGTGCCCGAGCACCGCATCCCCGAGGTGGGCGCTCGCATCATGGACCTGCAGGATCCCACCAGCAAGATGTCGACCACCGCCGGCGGCGAGCATGGGACCGTGTACGTGCTCGACGAGCCCAGCGCGATCGAGAAGAAGCTCAAGAGCGCCGTCACCGACTCGGGCAGCGAGGTCCGCCGCGCAGCGGACAAGCCGGGGGTCAGCAACCTGATCGAAATACTCGCCGCGGTGCGCGGCAGCGACCCTGCGGCCGTCGAGGCCGAGTTCGCGCAGGCTCGCTATGGCGAGTTCAAGATGGCGGTAGCAGGCGCGGTGATCGACTATCTCGGGCCCGTGCGCGAACGCTACGAGGACCTGCGTGGCGACGAGGCCGCGCTGGAGTCGATCCTCGCCGACGGCGCGCTACGGGCGCGCGCGATCGCGCAGGACACGCTGCGCGACGTGCGCGAGCGGATGGGCGTGGGGGCGCGTTCGCGCGAGCGCAGCGGCTCGTCGGCGGCGATCGATACGGTGAGCGGATGAGCTCGACCCAGGCGCCAGACGACGCGGCCGCACAGACGACCACCGTCGCCACGCTCGAGCTCGACCTCGACGTCTTCAGCGGCCCCTTCGATCTGCTGCTCACGCTCGTGCTGCGCGAAGAGGTCGACCTGCTGGAGTTGCAGCTGGCCGAAGTCGTGCTCGCCTACCTCGACCATCTCGAACAGCGCGGCGAGCTCGACCTGGAGACCGCCACCGAGTTCATCGTGCTGATCGCCGCCCTGCTGGAGCTCAAGTCCCGCCTGATGCTCAGCGGCGAAGAGGAGGAGATGCTCGACCTCGAGCCCGGGCAGGCCGCCGAGGAGCTGCTCGCGCGGATGCTCGACGCTCGCCGCTATCGCTCCGCGGCCACGCATCTGGGCGAGCTGCTGGCAGCCGAGCACGGTGTGCGCTTCCGCGAAGCGCCGCTGCCCGAGAACCTGCGCCGCACAGTCGTGCAGCCGCCCGAGGGCTCCCAGAATCCAAGCGTGCTCGGCGAGGCGATCGGGCGCCTGCTGCTGATGCCGCCGGCCATCAACATCCGTCACATCTCCGTCCCCCGCGTCACGGTCGCCGAGCGCCTGGCGCTCCTGCGTGGCCTGCTGCGCCGTGGCACGTTCAGTTTCGATGACGCCGTGCAGGGCGCCGACCGGATGACCGTCGCCGTGACCCTGTTCGCGCTGCTGGAGCTGTACAAGCGCGGCGAGGCCACCTGGGAGCAGCAACAGAGCTTTGGCGAGATCGCAGTCCACGCCTGCCAGCGCCAGCCCGTACCGCTCGCGGTCGCGGGAGGCGTCAACGGGTGAGCGACGCACCCACGCTCGCGCGGACGGTGGAGGCGCTGCTGTTTTTGTCGGCCGACCCGCTCAGCACGGCCGATCTGGTCGAGGCAACGCAGGCGGGGGAGGGGGCCGTGCGGGCGGCGCTGGCGGTGCTCGCCGAGGACTACGCGCCTGGGCGGCGGGGGATCAGGCTGCGCGAGCTTGGCGGCGGCTTTACGCTCGTCAGTGACCCCGACGCCGAGGACGCCGCCAGGCGGCTGCTCAGCCGACCGCGCGTGTCCACGCTCAGCCCCGCACAGGCCGAGACGCTCGCGATCGTCGCCTACCTGCAGCCGATATCGCGCCCCGAGATCACGCGCATCCGCGGCGTCAGCGCCGACTCGGCAACCGCCACGCTGGTTGATCGCGGGCTGATCGAGGAGGCCGGTCACTCCCAGTTCGGCGCCATCCTGTACCGCACCAGCGTCCTGTTCTTGAAGCTGTTCGGGCTGCGCACGCTGCAGGAGCTGCCCGACGTCGCCCGCTGGGATCCCACCCCCCAGGAGCAGGCCGAGCTGCGCGAGCGGCTGCTACGCGCGGGTGAAGCGCGTGCGGGCGGCGCGCCGCCCGAGGCCTAGCCCCGGCGCAGCAGATGCCGCCGCTGCGGTTGGAATGATTCCACCATGCACATCTCAAACAGATACATACTCAGAGTCGCCGCGCTCGCCATGGTCCTTCTGCTCTCGGCCGCCATGGCCGCCTCTGCATCCGCACCGCTGAAGATCACCAACTGCACGACTGCCGCCAGCCGCCCCAAGCTGCTGACGCTCACGTGCGCAGACGGCAATACGGTGATCAAAGGGCTACGTTGGTCGAGCTTCGGTGGGCGCAGCGCACAGGGCAAGGGCACCTTCGTGACCAATACGTGTGAACCCAACTGCGCGGCGGGCAAAGACGTCAGCTACCCGGTTGCCGTCAAGGCCACCAGCCCGCGCACCTGCAAGAAAGGCGTGCGCGTCTACAACAAGCTCACGGTGACCTTCACCGGCCACAAGCCGTCGAACAGCGCATCGCTGACGAGCTGGACACTGGGCTGCCCGATCTAGTGTCCCGACGCCACGTCCTGGCCGCCAGCCCCTGGCGATTGCGAGGTCCGCGCTCGCGCGCCCAGATCCTCGAGCGTCAGGGGCTGTGCGGGAGGCCCGTCGAGTATTCGCCGGGCGCTTACCCGCAGGTTGTGGTCAACGTGTACGAGCTCGCCCGACTCAAGCATCCGCCAGCGCGGGTCTGCGTCCATGCGCTCACTGGCGATCACGACCAGCGGTCGGCTCGCGCCGTGCTCGGAGCGGACCCTGCTGCCGAGGCTGCTCACGTGCTCCAGCGCCGCTCCGGGCTCGCGCTGCAGGATGTACAGATCGTGCGTCAGCGGGTAGCGCAGCGCCCACAGGCCCTGCTCGGTCGCCAGCAGCAGGTTGATCGCGAACAGCGGCAGGTTCGCGGCCACCCATTGGCAGGCCGATGCAATGCCGGCGCCGACGTCGTCCTCGCGGGCGATTTCCCGGGTGATCAGCGCAAACAGCCGCTCGGAGTCGGTGTCCCCCCGCACAAGGGCGAGCGCGTCCCCGAGGTGGGCCTCGAGCGCCGGGAGGTCCTCGATCACGCCGTTGTGCGCGAACAGTCGCCCCTGCTGCTCGAAAGGATGGGTGTTGCGCTCCACGAGGGATCCTGTGGAGGCGAAGCGGACGTGGGCCACGAACGTGCTCGAGGACACCTCCTTGGCCTCACGGGCGAACTCGGCGTCTCCGTAGGCGGCGATCGGCTGCTTGCGCACCTGCGGTCGGCCGCGCTCGTCAAACCAGCCAAGGCCCGTCCCATCGGGCTCGCGGTGGCTCTGCGCCGCCAGGCTGTCCGGCGCGCCCAAAAGCCAGAAGGTCGCCCGAGCCCGCTTGGCGCCGGCGCTCATGCCGAACAGCCTGCACATCTCAGCTGCCTGCGCCGCGCGCGGCCAGTTGCCCGCAGGCAGCGTCGATGTCGCGCCCGCGCGTGAGGCGCACCGTGGCGGGGATGCCGCGCGACTGCAGCGCCGCCCGGAATGCCGCGATCGACTCGCGCCCCGAGCCTCGATAAAGCTCCCGCCCGCCAACATCCTCGCCGGACACGGTGGGGTTGTACGGGATCAGATTGACCTTGAAGATCGACGGAGCGTCCTCGCGCCCGCTCGCCAGCGCGCCGGCCAGCGCGAGTGCCTGCTCGTAGCGGTCGTTGACGCCCGCCAGCATCACGTACTCCACGAACACCCGCCTGCGCTTGCGCGCGTAGAAGGAGCGCGCCGCCTGCAGCACTTCGCGCAGGGGATAGCGATCGTTGACTGGCATCAGCTGCGAGCGCAGCGCTTCGTCGGCCGCGTGTACCGAGATCGCCAGACGCAGCGGCATGTCCTGCTCAGCCAGCGCTTCGATCCCGGGTATCCAGCCGACCGTGGAGATCGTCGTGCGCCGGTGGGTGATGCCGATCTCCGGCAGACGCTCGCACGCAGCGAGCACGTTGTCGAGGTTCAGCAGCGGCTCGCCCATGCCCATGAACACGCAGTGGTCGATCGGCTCCACACGACGAAAATGCAGAGCCTGGTCGACGATCTCCGATGCCGTCAGGTTGCGGGCGAACTTCATTGCTCCCGTCGCACAGAACGTGCACGTGAGCGGACAGCCCGACTGCGAGGACACGCAGATCGAGCGCCGGCCGGCCTGGTAGCGCATCAGCACCGCCTCCAGCGCCCTCCCGTCGGCCGTCGCGAAGAGCGCCTTGACGGTGCCGTCGCGCGAGTGCGCCTCATCCCGCACGGTTAGGCTCGAGAACGGCAGGTCACGCGCGAGCGCCTCGCGCAGGCCGGCTGGCAGGTTGGTCATTTCCTCATATCCGTGCGCGCCCTTTGCCGCCCACGCCCACACCTGGTCCGCGCGAAAGCGCGGCTCGCCGCGGTCGGACAGCGTCTTGTCGAGCAACTGCAGGTCCATAGGACGCCTATGGTGGCAGCCCGATGCGCCTGGCCAAGTACCTCGCCCATGCCGGTGTCGCCTCCAGGCGCTCTGCCGAGGCGCTGATCGCCGCTGGGCGCGTGAGCGTGGACGGCCAACCGATCACCGACCCTGCCCGCGACGTCGACGATCACAGCCTTGTGGCGCTCGACGGCCGTCTGCTCGCCGGACCCGAGCCGCGTGTGCTCT
>DATNLQ010000004.1:0-6843 GCA_035602785.1 Solirubrobacteraceae bacterium | reverse complement strand
GCTGGCGGGCGCCGGCGGCGTCAAGGGACGGCTGGGGCGCGCGTACGTCAACGCGCGCGGCTATCGCGGGGGCTGCCTGGCGATCGTGGGCGTGGAGGGCACGCGCGAGGACGTCGACTTCCGGCGCGAGCGCGCGCTGTCGCTGGCACGCCGCTTCGGCGGATTGCCGGTAGGGCGCTCGCCCGGGCAGGCGTGGCTGCGCGCGCGCTACTCGGCGCCCTACCTGCGCGACGAGCTGCTCACGCGCGGGGTGTTGGTAGAGACGCTCGAGACGGCCGCCCAGTGGTCGAGCCTGCACGAGCTGCACCGCGAGGTCGCCGCCGCGATCGGCCAGGCGCTCGACGCGTGCGGCACGCCCGGCCTGGTGATGTGTCACCTGTCGCACGTCTACGAGAGCGGCGCGTCGCTGTACTTCACGTTCCTGGCGCGCCAGCGCGACGGTGATGAGATCGGCCAGTGGCGCGCGGTCAAGGACGCGGCCAGCGAGGCGATCCTGGCGAACGGCGGCACAATCACCCACCACCACGCGGTGGGCGTCGATCACGCCCGTTTCATGGAGCGAGAGGTCGGCACGGGCGGCCTAGGGGCGCTGCGCGCGCTCAAGGCGCAGCTAGACCCCGCAGGCATCATGAACCCGGGCAAGCTGCTGGTGTAGGCCACCGCGCTCTGACGGTCGTTGGTCAAGCGGATCAAGGACGCAGGGAGCGTGGCGTACTTGGTACGCGAGCGACCGAGGACGCCGAGCCGCGCCGGCCAACGATCGTCAGCCGAGGCTGAAGGGGCCGCGCAGGACTACGAGCCCGGGGTGGGTGGGGTGTTCGCTGGTCTCGCGCGTGAGCAGGACTTCTTTGTATTCGCCCGCGTTGGCGGGCAGCGACGCGGCGCCTTCCAGGCGCTCGTTGGTGCCGACAGGCGGGCTCTTGCTGAGGGGCAGCGCGCTGGTGTGGTTGTTGTACAGCCAGATCGCGTAATAGAAGCCGTGCGAGGGCGCCAGGTGCTCGGCGGCGATCACAAACGCAAGCTTGCCGCTTTCGGTGACTACCTCCAGTGCGCCGATGCTCCTGCTTTTCGGGTCGGGCGAATGCAGGGCCACGCGCTCGGTCACGTTGGGCCCGCTCGTGCTGGTCGTCTTGGTGGTACTCGTAGACGTGCTGGCGGTCTTCTTGGGATGCGAGCTACCGCCGCTGCTGGTCAGCAGGATGACCGCGACGGCGATCACTACGACGATCGCGGCGAGCAGCAGCGCGCCACCCAGCCGCGAGCTCGGCAACGAGCCCGATGGCGTCCCGGCCACCCGCCCGGCGAGGTCGGCCTCGGCGCCCTGTCCCTGCGCGAATGCCTGCGCGCCACCGGCGGCGGGCGCTGCGGGCCCGGCGGGGACGTCTGGCAGCGCGCCGTCGGCCAGCTGCGCGAGCTCGGCGGAGATGGCCAGCGCCCACGCGCGACCGGGTTCAGAGCCCGCCAGGAAGGTGCGCGTGGCCAGGCGCTCGGCGACGCTCTCCTGGCCGAGCAGGTAGTCGCCGATCTCCTGACGGCGCTCTGCGGTCAGCTCGCGCGCGTGGCGCGGTGCGAGCACGGCCAGGGCGGCGTGGGCGCGGGCGCGCACGGCCGACTCGGGGATGGCCAGCATGGCTGCCACCTCGGCATACCTCTTGCGCTGGCGCAGCAGAAGCGACAGCGCTGCGCGCTGGTCGGGTGGCAGCTCGTCCAATCGACTCATCGTGTGTGTCAGCCGCCTGCCAGGCGGTGGGTGAAAGCCCACGACGGCTATCGCCCGGCACGGCTGTAGCGCGTGATCCTAAGCTATCGTGACGCCGGAATGCCGATCCCGAGCGCCGAGCAGATCAACGCGGCGCTGCAGGGCTTCGATCGCCTGTACGGCCTGCGGCTGCTGGAGTGCTCTGAGACACTGGTGCGCGCGGAGGTTCGGGTGCGCCCTGAGGTCTGCCAGCCCTACGGGCTGGTCCACGGCGGCATGTACGCGTCGATCGCCGAGTCGATGACCTCGCTGGTGACGGGGATGAGCGTGCGCGAGCAGGGCGAGCTGGCGATGGGGCTGTCCAACAACACCAGCTTTCTGCGCCCGATCAGCGAGGGTGTGGTCCACGCGCACGCCACGCGCGTGCACCGCGGCCGCACGACGTGGGTGTGGGACGTGCGCTTCAGCGACGACGCCGACCGCACGTGCGCGCTGACGCGGATGACCATCGCGGTGCGCCCGCAGCGGACCTAGACGCAGGTCTCCCGCCCGCCCGGCGCCTGCTGAACATGGCTAGGGCAGCGGACGCGGTGCGCTGGGCAGCTGCACCTGCAGTGGCTTGGTGATGAAGTCGGTGGTGGGCAGCCCGGGCGCGAGCGGCGATTCGGGCGCGGCGATGCGGTTGATCGGCACGGCCGTGCGGGCGGCCGCCAGGGCCAAGCGCGCGTTGTCGGCGTAGACGTCGACGACCACTGGCCCGGTGGCGAAGGCGACCGTGCGCCCGCCGCGCGAGAAGACGGCGGTGACGCCGCGCAGCGGCACGCTCGTGTGCGCGGCTGCGCGGCCGGGCAGGAAGCTGTTGTTGGGCGAGGTGATCACGCTGAGCGGCGCGACGCAGGTGGCCTGGCCGCCTTCGACGCAGGTGCCGTACTCGATCCGGTAGGCGCCGCCGGGATCGTGGGCGGCTTCGCTGACGGCGAGCCCATCGAAGGAGCCTCCCAGCCAGTAGACGGGGTAGGGCGAGATGATCAGGCTCTCGAGGTTGTTGTGGGGGATCGGCTGGGTCTGCAGGGTGTCGCCGCAGGCGTTCAGCGACAGCGCGCACAAGCAGGCGAGGATCGCGAGGGCGGAGCGCACGTGGGCGCAGGTTAATGGGACCCCGCCCACCACGCCGCTGCCGCGGCGGTTCCCTATCCGCGATAGCGGTTGGTGATGGGCATGCGCCGGTCGCGCCCGAACGCGCGCGCGGTGATCTTGATGCCGGGGGGCGCCTGGCGGCGCTTGTACTCGGCCAGGTCCACGAGGCGGATGCTGCGCTCGACGTCGTGCTCGGGCAGGCCCGCGGCGATCAGCTGCTCGCGGCTTTGGTCAAGCTCGATGTAGCCGTGCAGGATGCGGTCGAGCAGCTCGTAGGGCGGCAGCGAGTCCTCGTCGCGCTGGTCGTGCCTGAGCTCGGCCGAGGGGGCACGGGCGATGATCGTGTGGGGGATGGGCCCGGCGGGCGAGTTGCGCCACTCGCAGAGGCGATAGACGAGCGTCTTGGGCACGTCCTTGATCACCGCAAAGCCGCCAGCGAGGTCGCCGTACAGGGTGGTGTAGCCGACCGACATCTCGGACTTGTTGCCGGTGGCGAGCACCAGCCAGCCGAACTTGTTGGACAGCGCCATCAGCAGGTTGCCGCGGATGCGCGCCTGCAGGTTCTCCTCGGTCAGGTCGGGCGCCAGGCCGGCGAAGCGCTCATGCAGCAGCTCCTGGTAGGCGTCCATGGCCGACTCGATCGGCAGCTCGATCGCGTCCACGCCGAGCGCGCCGGCGAGCGCGCGCGCGTCGTTCTGGGTTTCGGCAGAGGAATACGGCGAGGGCATGATCGTGACGCTGACCCGCTCGGGTCCGAGCGCGTCGACGGCAAGGCAGGCGACGAGCGCCGAGTCGATGCCGCCGGACAGCCCGAGCACGACGTGTCCGAAGCCGTTCTTTTGCACGTAGTCGCGCAGCCCGAGCGCCAGGGCGGCATAGACCTCGGCCTCGGCGGGGGCGAGCAGCTCGGCCATGCCTTGGCCGGTGGGAGGCGTGGGTGCGGCATGGGTGACGGCTGGCAGCGCAGGCAGGACGATCGCGCGTCCCGCCGAGCGCCGGGCGGCGGGACGTTGGCTGGGATCGCGCAACCGCGCTGCGGCGGCGGCGTCCAGGTCGACGTCGCACACGAGCAGCTCCTCTTGGAATTGCGCGGCCCGCGCGATCATGGCGCCGGTGTGGTCGAGCACGCAGGAGTGCCCGTCGAAGACGAGCTCGTCCTGGCCGCCGACGAGCCCGCAGAAGGCGACGCAGGCGAGGTTGTCACGAGCTCGCTGGGCGAACATGCGCTCGCGCTCTGCGCCCTTGCCGGCGTGGTAGGGCGAGGCGGAGATGTTGGCGATCAACGTGGCGCCGGCGAGCGCCTCCTCGCTGGCGGGCGGCCCGGGCTCCCAGATGTCCTCGCACACGGTCACGCCGATTCGCTGGGCGCCGATGTCGATCACCGCGGCCCCGGGTCCGACCTGGAAGTAGCGCTGCTCGTCAAAGACGCCGTAGTTGGGCAGGTACACCTTGCGGTAGATCGCGTGGACGGAGCCGTCGGCGAGCACGGCGGCGGCGTTGTAGACGTCCTCGGCGCGCTCGGGGAAGCCAACGATCGCGATCAGCCCGCGCGCGTCGGTCGCCACCTCCCGCAGGGCGGCGGCGGAGTCTGCGAGGAAGTGCTCCTTGAGCAGCAGGTCCTCGGGCGGATAGCCGGTCAGGGCCAGCTCGGGAAACAGCACGAGGTCGGCCTGCGCATCGCGCGCCGCGCGCATGCCCTCGCGGATGCGCTGGGCGTTGCCGGCGATGTCGCCGACGGTGGCGTTCATCTGGCAGAGGGCCAGTCTCATGGGGGCGAGATATAGAGCATCGCGGTGCTCAGCCGAGGCCAGGTGCCGAGAGGCAGGCGTGCGACGAGCCACGGGCAGCCCCGCAACTGGGCTGGCGGCGCGGTGTTGTCATCCTCGGCAAGCGAGCGATGAGGGGGCGCAGTGGCGGGAGACGGTCCTAGGCGCAGTCGAGTTGCACGGGCGCTCTGCTGGGGCTTGATGCTCGCTGCGGCCGTGGTCGTGCAGCGGGCCTCTGTGGCGCCGGTGGCTGCCGCCGAGCGCTTCTGGTGGCGGCCTGCGGTCCTGATTGACCCGCCCTCCGCCGATGGCAGGCCGGCAGAACGGCTGGGGTTGGTCGCGTGCGCATCGCCCACCCTGTGCGTCGCGGCGGACGGGCGGGGCAACGTGTTCACGTCGACCGACCCGACCGGCGGCGCAGGCTCGTGGAGCGTAGGCCGCGTCGACTACAACAGCCTGTCATGCGGTTTGGGAGGCCGGTGTGCGGTCGGGTTCTCCTCGCTGTCGTGCCCCTCCAGGTCGTTGTGTGTGGCGGTGGATCTGACAGGCGACGTGTTCTGGACGACGGACCCTGCGGGGGGGCCCGTAAGCTGGCACAGCGCGAAGATAACCTCGACCGAGCTGATCGACGTGTCGTGCCCCTCCACGTCGTTGTGCGTCGCGGTCGACTACAGCGGCGACGCTGTGTGGTCCACCAGCCCCACTTCGGGCCCGAGCGCGTGGCAGGTCGCGAAGATCGACGAAGGACCATGCCCCAATCCGGTCGGTTGTTTCGGGATCGGCAGTTACGAGAACCGTGCGTTGAATGCCGTGTCGTGCGCGTCTGTCTCGCTTTGCGTTGCCAGCGACATGGAGGGTGATGCAGTCGTCTCGACCGACCCGGAGGCAGGCGCTGACAGTTGGCAGGTCGCCCACGTCGACAACAAGGTGGTCGGCTCCTACACAGGCTTTGAGGGTAACGCGGGCATCGGCAGCGTTGCTTGCCCGTCGGACTCGCTGTGCGTGGCCAGCGATGACGATGAAGACGTGCTCACGTCTCAAGATCCGTCGGGCGGCGCGGGGGCATGGAAGCTCACGCGGGTGCTCACCACCACACACGGCTTGAGCGACCTGACGTGCCCCAGCGCTTCGCTGTGCCTAGCGCTGGGCGGCGGGGTGCCCTCAGAAGCTCTGCTCAACGAGCAGCCCGCCGACGGCAGCCGCTGGCTGGGCTCCATCGTCGAGTCCACGGGCGTGCTCAGCGACATCTCCTGTCCCTCGATCTCGCTTTGCATGGCGGTCGACGAAGCGGGCGATGTGATCGCAGGTCTGTCCTTCTCACTTGCTGCCATCCAGCGGCGCGTGAGATCTGCGCTCATCGCCGATCGCAAGCCGCCGGCGATTCATGCCCTGTTGCAAAGTGGGCGGTTCACGTCCACGTTCGCCGCCCCGGCCGATGGAACCCTGTTCGTCCGTTGGCGGCTGCTGCGAGGGGACCGTGCCACGAGGCTCGTCGTCGCCGCAGGCCAACAGCTGTGCCCGCGTATTGGCGCTGCGACGTTCACGATCGGGCTCTCGCGCGCAGGCATTCGCCTGCTGGCGCACGATTCGATCGTGCAAGTTCAGGCGGAAGGCGTGTTTTACCCAAGCGAAGGCGGGCCGATCAGGGCCACCAGACGCATCGCGCTTGGGCGCTGACGCGACGCTCGGCCGCCGGCGAGCCGAGGGAGCGCGCTCAGCTGGCGCTTGCCGGCTTGGTCGCCGAGCCGCGGGCGCTCCCGCTGCGACTCGCCGCTGCCCGGGCGCCGTTGCTCCGCGCCGAGGCGACTTTGCGCGGTTTGCGCTGGCGGGCGGGCACGAGGCCCGCTGCGCGCGTGAGCGACGCGATCGCCCATTTGAGGTCGCCGGCGATCGCCTCCAGGTCTGGCAGCGCGTCGTAGTCGCCGAGCAGGCCGAAGCCGAGATGGCCGTCGTAGCTCATCACGGCGATGCCCAGCGCCTGGCGCTGGGCGAGCGGGACGACGGGGTAGAGCACCTGCAGGCGGCGCCCGAGCAGGTACAGCGGGAACTGTGGCCCGGGCACGTTGGTGACGACCAAGTTGAAGAACGGCTGGCGCGCTTGCAGGCGGGCGGCCTGGCTGAGGATCGTGGGCGGGGCAAAGCCGGCGAGGTTGGTGAGCACCTGCGCGCCGACCGCCTGACCTGATTTCTTGAGGTCTTCCATCGCGGCCGTGATCTGGTGCAGGCAGTCGGCCGGGTTCT
>DATNLQ010000412.1:0-3305 GCA_035602785.1 Solirubrobacteraceae bacterium | reverse complement strand
CACGTCGGTGATCGCGCTCACAGCCGAGGTCAGGTTCTGGCTGTAAACTTCCAGGTTGGAAGCGGTGAACTGGATGCGGTTCTGCACCGAGCCGAATTCACCGGCAAGCGTCGACGTTTTGGCGATCGCTTCGTCGATTTCCTTCAGCGGTTCTTTACCGGCGGACAGGACGCCTTTGATTTTTTCGATTTCTTTGTAGAGTTCGACGGCTTTGACGCCGATCGTTTCTTTGTCGTTGGCGCCCACCTGGAACGCGATTTCTTCTTTGCTGTTGAGCAGGCTCACGCCGTTGAACTGAGTCGTTTCACCGACACGCTTGATCTCTTCGACCAGCTGTTCGCTCTCCGAGGAGATCGCTTCCTGGTCTTCTTTGGAGGTCGTGCCGTTGGCGTACTCCACACCAAGCTCGCGAATGCGCTGAAGCATCGTGTTGATGTTGTTCAGCGCGCCCTGTGCCGTCTGGGCGAGGGCGACAGCGTCCTGAATGTTCTGGCCGGCCTGGTTGAGGCCGTTGACCTGGCTCTGCAGGCTCTGGCTGATGGCATACCCGGCGACATCGTCGGCCGCCGTGTTGACCCGAAGGCCCGAGGACAGACGCTGCATCGTGTCCGACAGCATGTTCTCGGTGTTGTTCAGGTTCCTGCTCGCATTCATTGCGTCCAGGTTGGTGTTGATCGTCAGGGACATGTGTTCCTCCTTTGGGGTCCCGAGCCGACTCCATGTCAACTCATGGCCGTATCGTCAGCACTCCTGCAAACTTGAGCCCGATTTTGTTGCGCTAGACGGGTTCGCGAAGGCTGGCGGACGCGTGCGATCCACGCGACGCGGGCTCAGATCCGGCGCAACCGCGGCCGGATCCGAGCCTGTCGGGAATCTGTGAGCCGAGCGCCTACGCGCTGGTCGGCGCTGGAGCGGCGCCGTGACTGCTGCGAGGTCCGCTGGAGGCCAGGATCTTCAGCGCCGTGTCGGGGTTGCGCAGCGCGCCGCCGATGGCCAGGATGGCGAAGCCGAACCCGCTGAGCAGCAGCGCGATGCCGACCACGATCCCGAACATCCCGACCTGGGTGGCCATGTAGCTGGTGTTCAGGTTATCCGCAGCAAAGCCGCGGCAACGCCACCGCCTCAGGACCGCACGCCGGCGCTCGCCTGGGCGAGCGGGCGCAGCTCCTCGGTGTGAGACACACTGTGGCGGACAAGGACGCCATCGTCTTGCACCGCGTATGCGCCCATGCGCAGCAGTGGCGGCGAGTACACATGCAGGGTCACAGCCGGATCTGTTTCGGCGTGGCGCACGCGATGGATGTCCGCTGGACAGAAATGAAAGCTCTCGCCCGCGCGCAGCACGCGAGCGCGCGGCAGCCCGGCGAGCGTCAGGCGCTCCTCCAGCACCGCCCCGCTGACGACCGACACCGCACCCGCGGAGACGTCGTGGTCATGAAAGCCCGTGTCCTGGTCGTCCATCCAGCAGATCAGCCATGCGGTCAGGTGATCGTCGCCGAGCAGCTGCTCGTACAGGCGCTGGCTGGCGTCGTGCTTGACGAGGTCTATCCACAGCTCGGGGCGCTCGGCCAGCTCGGCCACGAACGCCTGCAGCTCGCTCGGCGACAGGTCGCGCCCGCGCGGGCGCGTGATCGCATCGGCGCCCAGTACCGACGGAAGCGAACGCAGGTTGGTCGCGCGCATCCCTCAGACCGCCGAGGTGGTGGTGGCCAGGGCACGGTCGGTCGCGTGGCCTGTCGCATGCCAGTCCAGCTCGCCCGGCATATCCAGCTCGCCCGGCTCCACCACCGGGCGGTCAGATCCGTACAGCAGCTGCTCGGCGCCGACCGCGCGCTCCATCATGCTCACGGCGCTTGGGCCATAGGAGGAGGTCTCGAAGAAGACCAGCGGGTCGGGGTCGGCCACAGTCGCACCGCGCGAGAGCAGCCGCTCGGCGTGCAACGGCGCGAGGCCAGCGAGCATCGCGAAGATCACGCGCAGTTCGGGGTGGCGCGCCCGCCCGGACGCCTGGAAGGCCAGCCACGCGGCCTGCTGGTCGGCCAGGTAGTTGGTCATCGCTGGCCACCACAGCGGGTCTTGCAACGAGGTCTGCGCCGGGTAGCAGGGCATGCGCAGGCTCGCGCCCATGCCGAGGCCGGGACCAGGATGGACGAACAGTGGCGCGCCGCATGCTTCCAGGCGCGCGAGCACCGCGCGCAGGCTGGCGATCGCGTCCACGCTCGAAAGCGCGCCCGCGGGAAGCGACAGCCCGATGCAGCCGCGGGCGAGCACGTCATCGACGTCGTCAGGGTCTGCACGGTCGAGCGCGATCGCTCCCCACACGCCAAACGGACCCTCCAGCGACAGAGCTCCCTCGTGGTAGGCGTCGATCAGGGCCAGCGCGTGCCTGCGCTGGAGTCCCTCGATGCCGAGCGGACTGGACAGGCACAGCAGCACCCGGTCGATGCCATCCAGGGCGGCGAGCTGTGTGCGGGCATCCGGCGATTCGCCTGCCAGGTCGATCACGTAGGGGCGCTCGCCAGCCAGATAGAGGACGGTCAGGCCGTTCTCGCGGCGGACGAACGGAAGCTCGCGACGGGTAGCCAGCGCGGCCACGAGCGGCTCGGTCCACAGATGCTGATGTACGTCGATCCTCATTTGTATTCCTCAGTTTGTCACTTAGATTTATGCAGAATAGCATGTCTGCGTCCTCCTGTCCACAGCCGGCGCACAAACCGTGCCCGAGTGGGTAACGTAGAAAGCAAAATGAGCGCAGGCTGGCGGCATCGGCTTCCTCAGTCCCGATCAGCTGGATCGGTGCTCGCGCCATGACCGTCTCCGGGGCCGGATTGCTGATCGCCAGCTACCGCGGTGGCAGTACGTACGCGCCCCTCTATGAAACCTTCGTGATCGTGCCGCTGATCGTGCTCATGGCGATCGCGACCGTGCTGATCGCCCTGCACCTGCGCAAGCGCCATCGACGGCCCAAGCCGGTGAGCGACCAGTGGCAGGCACTTGCCGTGATGGGCGAGCTGTGCCCACATGGCTGGCAGGCCCAGATCACGCTGTATGGGTGGGGCGCGCCGGTGCCCGCCGACGCCCCCCAGTCGCGTACGCCGCTGGTGGAGCTGGAGTGGAAGCAGTTCGACGAGGAGCCCGGCCGGGTCGTGGTCGCGCGGCGGGTGTGGTCGCCGACGATTGGCCAGGCGCTGGCGTTGATGGTCGAGGACCGCCGCACCGACATGGCCCTGGAAGAGATCGAGCAGGCGGCCAGCGAGGACGACGACGTGTGGTGGGGCGACTGAAGGGCGCCGTGGGCAGGACAG
>DATNLQ010000227.1:0-7230 GCA_035602785.1 Solirubrobacteraceae bacterium | reverse complement strand
ATGGATTTGTTCGATGACGTCTTCGTCTGGGCGGGCGCCCACTTGAACGCCCCGCCCCAGACGGGGGACAAACTCGGTTGTACGACCTGCTCAGGGCAGGTAGTAGCGCCGGCCGGCCCGTTGTCGGTAGGTGCAGTCGAGCACCTGCGGACAGCGCTGCAGCCAGCCGTAGTCGTGACCCTCGCGTATCGTCACGACGATCGCCAGGTCGTAATCTTCGGGACCGAAGCCGGACGCATCGCGACGGGGGTCGGGGTCGACGCTGTAGACGTCCTCTCCGTCGAGGACCAGCACGGGAACGAGCGGATCGTGGAAGTCGACCTGGGCCCCGGTGGCGCGCAGGCGCTCGATGATCTCGACCGCCGGCGCCTCGCGGCGCTCGCCGAGGCCCGCCTCGCTGGAGACCCCCACGACCAGCACGCGAGCGTCGCGAATCTGCTTGGTCGAGCGAGCGAGCAGATCGTAGGCCCGCATTGCCATGCGGCGGGGACGCGCGTCGACCCTGCGCAGGGCCTCCTCGGCCAGCGTCGCCGGATGGCCGCGTTCGCGCAACGGGTGCAGCAGGTGGTGGGGTTCTGAGGCGACGCGATGCGCCGGCATCGCAGGACAGGCGGAGTGGATCCTCACGCCGGACGGTCTCGCCGCCGCGTCTGCGACCTCGGCCGGACTGACGCCCTGGACCCGGCAGGCGTCTGCCAGCTCGAACGCCAGCGCCACGTTGACCGCCTCGAAGGTGCTCTCGTACAGCCTGACCATCTCCGCGGTCTCCGGCGAGGAGACGCGCAACAGGTCCTCGCCCATGTTGCGCAGCAGCGCCGAGGCGTGCCTGAAGCACGTCTCGCTGACGGCGCCCACGATGAGCCGAGGCTGAGCCTGCCCGCCGTCGGCGCCGTCGGGCTCGACGCGCTCGGGGCAGAACGCCACGAAGACGTCCTCGCCCACGTGCAGCCCGCGCTCTTGGAGCGGCTCGACAAGCAGCTTGCGCGTGCTGCCCACACAGCTGGTCGACGTCAGCACGAGCGTTTGGCCGGCGCGTGCATGGCGCACCACCGACGCGCACGAGCGCTTGAGCGCCTCGGGGTTGGGCCGTCGCTGGCGGTCCAACGTGGCGGGCACGCAGATCAGAACCATGTCGGCGGCGCTCGCCGCCTCGATGCTGTCGGTCAGCTCGAATGCCGCGTCGCGGCACTGCTCGCGCAACTGCGAGCGCAGATCCCGCGGCAGCGCCGCCCGTCCGCAACGGATGTCCGCCAACCCGCTCGGCGAGGTTTCGATCCCCACGATGCGCAGGCCCGCACGACGCAGCGCCATCGCGCTGCATAGGCCCGCGTGCCCGAGGCCCACGACCGCGACGAGCGCCTGAGCCTCGCCCGCCTCCTGGTCTGCGTGCGCGCCCCTGCCCACGGTCACCTCGGCCTGCTCGAGCGCCACGGCCGGCAGCGTCGCCACCACGCCGTCGTCGTCGAGGGTCGGCATCTGCAGAAAGTCAACAGTCATGATGGTGGTCCCTTCTTCGTGCTGCGCCGGCGGCCCCCATGGTCGCCATCGCTGAGCAGTGTGCGCCTGCGCAAACGCCCTCGTGGAAATGTTGGACGCGTGACCGATGCGTTGGCACCACGTGCCCTACGCGGTGTCGTCTGGCGCGGGCAAGGACGCTGCCCGAAAGGTGCCTGCGACCCGTCCCGACTTGGACTACGGACTAGCATTGCCTGCAATGTCCGAGCGCGATTACCTGAAGGCCATCCACGAGCGCGTCGTCGTCTACGACGGCGGCATGGGCGCCACGCTGGAGCAGTTCGAGCTGACCAGCGAGGACTACGGCGGCCTACAGGGCAAGTGCCACGAGGCGCTCGTGCTCAACCGTCCGGATGTGATCGAGGGCGTGCACTCCTCGATGCTCGACGCGGGCGCGGAAGTGGTCGAGACGGACACCTTCCAGGCCTCACGGCTGAAGCTCGGCGAGTGGGGCTTGGCCGACTACACGGTGGAGATCAACACGAAGGCCGCCGAAATCGCGCGCAAGGCGGCGAGCGAGCACCGCTACGTCGCCGGCTCGATCGGCCCCACAGGCTACCTGCCCGCCTCAGAGGACCCATCGCTCGGGCAGATCCGCTTCGGCGAGCTCGTCGAGGTCTTTACCGAGCAGGCCGAGGGGCTGATCGACGGCGGCGCCGACCTGCTGATCATCGAGACCGCCCAGGACATTCTCGAGGTCAAGGCCGCCGTGTTCGGCGCGCGCGCGGCGTTCAAGAGCAGCGGACGCACGCTGCCAATCCACACGTCCGTGTCGCTGCTGCCCAACGGCGGCAAGATGCTGCTCGGCACCGACATCTCAGCGGTGCTGACCACGCTGGAGGCGCTGAAGGTCGACGTGATCGGCTTGAACTGCTCGACCGGCCCCGAGGACATGCGCGACGCGATCCGCTTCCTCGGTGAATATTGCCCCGTACCGGTCGCGTGCATCCCCAACGCGGGTCTGCCGCTGCAGGGTCCCGACGGCGAGACGATCTTCCCCGAGAAGCCCGAGCCGCTGGCGGAGGCTCTGAAGGAGTTCGTCGAGCGCTACGGCGTGGGGGTCGTCGGCGGCTGCTGCGGAACCACGCCCGAGCACATCCACGCGATCGCCGAGCGTGTGGCCAAACGACCGGTCGCGCCACGGCCTGCTCCGCGCCCCGCCCACCTCTCATCGATGATCGCCGCCACGCCGCTCGCGCAGGAGCCCGCGCCGACGATGGTGGGAGAGCGCGTCAACTCGCAGGGCTCGCGCAAGGCCAAGGAGCTGCTGCTGGCAGACGACTACGACGGCCTCGTGCAGATCGCCGAGGACCAGGTGACAGGCGGAGCGCACGTGCTCGACCTGTGCGTGGCGCTGACCGAGCGCATCGACGAGGACGAACAGATGCGTCTGGTGGCCAAGAAGGTCTCGCTCACCCAGCCCGCGCCGATCCAGATCGACTCGACCGAGCCGGAGGTGATCGAACGGGCGCTGGAGCAGATCCCCGGCCGCGCGATCGTCAACTCCGTCAACCTCGAGGCCGGCCGCGCGAAGCTCGACCGCGTCGTGCCCGTCGCGCTCGCACACGGCGCGGCGCTGATCGCGCTGACGATCGACGAGGTGGGGATGGCCAAGACCGCCGAGCGCAAGGTCGAGATTGCCAAGCGCATCCGCGACCTCTGCTGCGAGGAGCACGGCCTGGACCCCGAGGTCCTGATCTTCGACTGCCTCACGTTCACGCTCACGACCGGCGACGAGGAGTGGCGCCCGTCCGCCGTGGAGACGATCGCAGGGATCAAAGCGATCAAGGAGCAGATCCCCCAGGTGAAGACATCGCTGGGGGTCTCCAACGTCTCCTTCGGCGTCTCCCCCGGCGCTCGCGCGGTGCTCAACTCGGTGTTCCTGCACCACTGCGTCCAGGCCGGCCTCGACCTGGCGATGGTCAACCCCAACCACATCACGCCCTACTCGGAGATCCCGGACCTGGAGCGGGAGTTGGCCGACGACCTGGTGTTCAACCGGCACGAGGATGCGCTGGAGAAGTTCATCGAGCACTTCGAGTCCAAGGGGCCCGAAGACGCCGCCCAGGGAGCCGCCGACCCGACCGAGGGCATGGAGCCCGAGGAGGCCCTGCACTTCCACATCCTGCGACGCCGCCGCGACGGCGTCGAGGACCAGATCGACCGCAGCGTGCAGAAGATCGGCGCGGTGCCCACGCTCAACGAGGTGCTGCTGCCGGCGATGAAAGAGGTCGGCGACAAGTTCGGCGCCGGGGAACTGATCCTGCCGTTCGTGCTGCAGTCCGCAGAGGTGATGAAGCGCGCGGTCGCGCAGCTGGAGAAATACCTCGACAAGATCGAGGGCTACACCAAGGGCACCGTCGTGCTCGCCACAGTGTTTGGCGACGTGCACGACATCGGCAAGTCGCTCGTCAACACAATCCTCACCAACAACGGCTACACGGTCGTGGACCTCGGCAAGCAGGTGCCGATCCAGACGATCGTCGACGCCGCCCAGGAGCACGATGCGACGGCGATCGGCCTGTCGGCGCTGCTGGTGTCGACCTCCAAGCAGATGCCGGCGTGCATACAGGAGTTGCACGCCAAGGGCCTGTCCTACCCGGTGCTGATCGGCGGCGCGGCGATCAACCGCGCGTTTGGCTACCGCGCCCTGTATCCCGGCGGCAAGGACACAGACGAGGTCTACAAGCCGGGCGTCTTCTACTGCAAGGACGCCTTCGAGGGCCTGTCCGTGATGGACCAGCTGATCGACTCAGACGCGCGCGGCGCGCTCGTGCACAAGCTGCTCGCCGGCGCGGACGAATTTCGCGCCAAGGGCGATGCGCCCGAAGAGGAGCTCAACTTCGCCGATGACTCCGTGCGCTCGGCTGCGCGCACGGACGCGCCGATCCCGACACCGCCTTTCTGGGGCGTGAAAGAGATCCCCGTCGACCTGAACGAGGTCTACCCCCACCTCGACACGCACGTGCTGTTCAAGCTGCACTGGGGCGGCAAGGGCGTCAAAGGCGAGGCGTGGCAGACGCTGCTGCGCGACGACTTCCGTCCGCGTCTGGAGCGGATGTGGAACGAGCAGACCTATCTGCACCCGCGCGCGCTGCTCGGCTTCTTCCCGTGCTACTCGCTGGGCAACGACATCGTCGTGCTGGACCCCGAGGACCGCACGACCGAGCTCACGCGCTTCGTCTGCCCGCGCCAGCCCAAGGGCGATCGCATCTGCCTCGCCGACTTCTTCCGCCCCGGAATCAAATCCCACCCACCCCAGGCTCCGCCGGAGCTGGACGTGATCGCGGTACAGGCGGTGACCGTCGGCTCGGAGGTCACCGAGCTGATGGCAAAGCTCGAGGCCGAAGGCGAGTTCGCCGAACAGCTGTTCGTCCATGGCCTCGGCGTGCAGACCGCAGAGGGGCTGGCCGAGTGGCTGCACTACGAAGTGCGCCGCATGCTGGACAT
Source organism: Solirubrobacteraceae bacterium (assembly GCA_035602785.1). GTDB lineage: Bacteria > Actinomycetota > Thermoleophilia > Solirubrobacterales > Solirubrobacteraceae > Palsa-744. The sequence continues at coordinate 2,265 of DATNLQ010000227.1, read as the reverse complement.
CCCTGCCAGCCAGGGCCGTCGCTACTCGTGGGGCTACCCGGCGGTGCCCGAGCAGTCAGAGCACCTGAAGGTCGAGAAGCTGCTCGACCTCGAGCAGATTGGCATGAAGATCACCGACGGCTACGCGCCCGAACCGGAGCAGTCGACGCTCGCGCTCATCGCCCACCACCCGCAGGCGATCTACTTCGGCACCCGCCAGGGGCGCCTGCTGCCCGACGGCTCGCCCGACGACCTCATCCGCGGCTCCTATCGCGACCCCTCACAGTTCGGCGACATCGACGACGAGGACCCGCCGGACGGCGCCGTCGAAGCCGAGGACGAGCCCGCGATGGCCGGTGAGAGCTCTTCCTAGCGGTCTGTGTGAAGTTTCTGCTGACTTGATTGCTTCGAGATGTCCGCCGGTGCTAATGTCCACGCCGGCCAGCCGATGAAGTGGTGAGCGCGGGGGCCCTCACCCTTCGTCTGCGCGGCCTCCCAGAGGTGTGAAATCGAGGAGGTTGGGGGGATGTCTTCGCAGGGACCGGCGCGTGGGGATGGGCACGGGAGAAGGTCGCAAAGGCGCTTTCTGAAGGGCTCCGTGGGGGCGAGGATGGCCGGGGTCGCGGTCGCCGCCCTGCTGACCTGCCTCACGATGGCTGCGGGCGCCTCGGCGCAATCGGTCTGCACCGACACCTGGACCGGCCCCGGCGCAGGCAACTGGGAGACGGCCGCTGACTGGTCGACCGGAAACGTCCCCACGTCCTCCGACGTGGCGTGCATAGGAGCTGGAGACACGGTCGACGTCAGCGAAGGCACCGCTCAGGCCGGCGTCGTCCAGGGCGAAGGCGCGCTCGCGCTGTCGGGAGGAACGCTCGAACTCACCGACGCGCTCGAAGCGTCGAGCATCGCCTCGTTGTCGCTCAGCCGAGCGAGCCTGGCGATCGCCGACGAACTGGACGTCAGCTCGGGATTCACAGGTGGGGGCTCAGGAGCGAGCACGATCAGCGGCACGGGCAGGCTGGTCGTGGGATCGGGCGTGACCGGCACGGTCGGCGGCGGCGAACGCTGCTCGCGGCTTGTGCTCGACGGCGTCACGCTCGTCAACCAGGGCACGCTGACCTTCGGCGCGCCCGGCGGTGCAGAGGATGGGCCGATCTGGATGGAAAACGGCGCGCAACTGCAGAACGCGGGCACGTTCGACGACGACTCCACCGAATCCGGCGGCTGCGGCTACGGCAACCAACCCTCCATCTACGACAACGGCGGCGCCACACCAAGCATCACCAACACCGGCACCTTCCAATCCACCAACAACGAAGAACCGATCAGCATCGGCGTGCCCTTCGAGAACCAGGGCACCGTCAGCCCCCAGACAGGCACACTGCAACTCAGCGGCGGCGGCACCAGCACCAGCGGCGCCTTCACGCCGGCCTCAGGCGCGACCCTCGCGTTCACCGGCGACCCCTACACGCTGACCGACGGTAGCTGGTCGGGAGCCGGCACCGTCAGCGTCCAAGGCGCCAACCTCAGCGCATCCGGCCTGCAGTCGACGAGTGCGCAGGTGAACGTGATCAGCGGCTCGCTGACGATCCCCGAAGGCTCGACCGACACCGTCAGCAGCGGCTCGCTGACGATCGCCGGGAACCCGGCCGCGGTCGACGGCCCCGGCAAGCTGGTCGTGGGCGCGAGCGCCACAGGCACGATCAACACCAGCCGCTGCCAGCGCGCGGTCCTCAACGGCGTGACGCTGCTCAACCAGGGCACGCTCACCGCGGGCACCGCCACCGGCGCCGACGACGGGCCGATCTGGATGGAAAACGGCGCGCAACTTCAAAACGCGGGCACCTTCAACGACAACACCACCGAACCCGGCGGCTGCGGCTACGGCAACCAACCCTCCATCTACGACAACGGCGGCGCCACACCAAGCATCACCAACACCGGCACCTTCCAATCCACCGACAACGAAGAACCGATCGAAGTCGGCGTCGCCCTCGACAACCAGGGCGATGTCAGCGCACAGACGCGCACACTGCGGCTCACCGGCGGCAGCAGCGCAGCTGGAGCGGACTTCTCGCCAGCCTCGGGCGCGACGCTCGAATTCGCGAGCGGCTCCTTCACGCTCAGCTCCGCCAAATGGTCGGGGGCGGGAACGATCGCCCTGACGGGCGCCAGCGTGAGCGCGACGAGCCTGCAGTCGACGAGTGCGCAGGTGAACGTGATCAGCGGCTCGCTGACGATCCCCGAAGGCTCGACCGACACCGTCAGCAGCGGCTCGCTGACGAT
>DATNLQ010000407.1:0-15938 GCA_035602785.1 Solirubrobacteraceae bacterium | reverse complement strand
CGCTTACGGTCGTCTGTCGACCACGCAAGACCGAGCCCGCGCGCGGATGCGCGATCGAGATCGTCGGCAACGAGAACCTGTCGCGCTCGACCTGCTCGAGCGCCGCCAGCGACTCCTGGTCGTCCTGCCAGTCGGGCGTGCGGGGGAGCAGCTTTAGGTCATAGGCGCGATGGGGACGTCGTGGCGCCCGCGCCGCCCACGGGGCGGGGGTGCCCTCCCGCGTAGGGAGATCCTCGAAGTAGTCAAAGACATTTGTCATGGATCAGTCCACAAAGTATGACTGTGTCGCAATGCACCAGCCGGGGCTCGAACCCGGATCACCGGTGTTTAAGACCGGTCCTTTCACCGATTAAGGTACTGGTGCTCGCACAGCACGCAGCTTCATGGTCTCCCGCAGAGGCCGCGCCACCAAAATATCGTCCAGCCGGACTGTCTCGGATATCCTATGGCGAGACCTTTGGGATTGCAAGGAAGTCATCGGGTATGGTGCGTCACACGGCCGGTTTGGAGTGCCACAGACGTGAAGCGGGCCGTGGCGATAGAGAGACATGCGACGAAAACGGGGAGATGGAGACAAATGAACACCACCGGCACATCCTCACACCGCGCGCCTTTACGGACGCCTCCCGGTGTTTCTGACGAAGCCGCACACCGCGCTGGCACACCGCCGGCCGCCTGAGTAGCGGTGAGCGGCTTGGTTCGGCATATCGCGGCATGTGGACTTGGCACGGCCGTTCTCGCCGGGCTGTGTGCATGTGGTGGTGGCACTCACAAGGTGGGAGTTGCGCAGGTCGGGTCGGAGGCTGTCACCAAGGGCGCTTTGGCTCATTGGACGGCTATCATGGCATCGGAACATGCCGCGTCTGCCCAGACGCCTCAGCGGCGCGCGCTGGAGCTCCTCATCTCATCTGATTGGTTGATCCAGGAGGCCGCGGAAGAGCACCTGGCTTCATCGGCTGACGAAGTCGCAGGGCGCGTAGAACAGGACAGGACGACTCCGGCGATCGAACTTCGCGAACTGGCGAACGGCAAACGGCGGAGCCAGGCGGACCTCCAGCTCGAAGCCGAAGCGCAGCTGGCCGCTGGCAAGCTCCGCCAGGCATCGATCGACAAGGCGCCCCCCGTCACGTCAGCCGAGGTCAGCGACTATTACGCGAGCCACAGGCGGGCCTTCCTGGTCCCAGAGCGACGATACTTCGACATCGACAACCTCCTAAGCCAAGCCGCAGCCCTGAAGGCCAAACGCGAAGTCGAATCCGGTAGGAGCTTCGCACAGATGTCCCTGCGCGAGGAACGGTCGGACGTTCCGGGCAAGAACCCTGGCAGGCGTGCGATCGAACGAGCGATCTTCGCGACAAAGCCAGGCGTGCTCTCCGGCCCCGTCCTGCTTTCAGACATCGGCTACCACTCGCTGTTCGAGGTGACGAGGATCGTCCCGGCCAGCCACGAATCGCTGGAACAGGCCAAGGGCGCGATCGAAAGGCAGCTCAGCGCCGAACGACAGCGCCAGGCGCTCGCAACGGCCGTCAGCCGCTTGACGGCGAAGTGGATCGCCCGTACAGATTGCGCGGCGCGGTATGTAGTTGCGGCGTGCCGGCAATACACCGGCCCGCCGGCCGCGCACGCCCGCTTCGAGCTCGGTTGATCTCAGAGCCGCGCAGGCGACCGGTTCTATGCCCGTTGAGGCGCCTTCTATTCGACTTCGGCGACCGATCGCGGCCCGTGGCCCACGTACTTGGCCGTCGGCCGTATCAGCTTGGCCTCGCGCTTTTGCTCGAGGATGTGCGCCGACCAGCCCGCAACCCGCGCGCACGTGAACATCGGCGTGAACAGCTCGGGGGGCACTTCGGCCAGGTCGAGGATCACGGCGGACCAGAACTCGACGTTGGTCGCCAGGACGCGGTCGGGCCGGCGGGCGTGCAGCTCGGCGAGGGCGGCCTTCTCGAGCGCCTCGGCGGCCTGGAAGCGCGGCGAGCCGAGTTCGCTGCAGGTGCGCCGTAGCACTCGTGCACGCGGGTCTTCGGCACGATAGATGCGGTGGCCGAAGCCCATCAGCCGCTCGCCGCGGTCCAGCGCGTCTGACACCCAACGCTCGGCGTCGCCGGTCTGTTCGACTTCCTCGAGCATCTTCAGCACGCGCGAGGGAGCGCCGCCGTGCAGTGGGCCCGACAGCGCGCCCACGGCCGCCGACAGGGCAGCAGCCACGTCAGCGCCCGTGGACGCGACCACCCTGGCCGTGAACGTGGAGGCGTTCATGCCGTGCTCGGCCGCCGAGACCCAGTAGGCGTCGATCGCCTTGACGTGATCGGGATTGGCCTCTCCGCGCCAGCGGATCAGAAAGCGCTCGGGGATCGTGCGCCCCTCGTCGATCTCCGACTGGGGCACGGGCGGCTGGCCGGATTCGCGCGCCGACTGCGCGACGAACGAGAGGGCCATCACGGAGGCGCGCGCGAGGTTGTCGCGGGCCTCCTCGTCTGAGATGTCGATCAGCTGTGCAAAGCCCCACTCGGGCGCGAGCATCGCCAGCGCCGACTGCACGTCGACGCGGTGGTCGCCCGAGCGCACGGTCAAAGCGTGCGGTTCGGCGGGGGGCAGTCCGGGCTTGAAGCGCCCGTCGACCAGCAGGCCCCACACCTGCTCGTAGGGGACCGCGCCGACCAAGCTCTCGATGTCGACGCCGCGGTAGCGCAGCGCGCCACCCTCTTTGTCGGGCTCTGCGATCTCGGTGGCGAAGGCGACGACGCCTTCAAGGCCCGACTGGACCTCCGGTGCTGCTGACTGAACCGCGCTCATGGCACTCGCTTTCTGGGCTTGATGCTTGACGGGTGGCTGCTTTGTGGGCAGGCGTATATCGTCGCAGGTGCGGGCCTGAGGGCGTCCGGTCGCCGGATGGCCTGCTCGGGCGATCAAGCGGGCGCGAGGAGCTCCGTGTCGAGGGACGATCGCTGCGGTGGTCGGACAGCGCGCTGAATCGCTTGACAATCGCCGCCGGCCTTGCCACGCTTGAGCTGTCGATTCCGCTAATTGGACTTTTGCACCGCCGGTTGGCTCCAAGTCCTAGCTGCCGACCAGCATCGATAGGAGGCCTCGGGGTCGGCAAAACCGACTAGTCAAAGGAGTAACCACACATGCGACGACTAAAGACAGCCGGGGCCGCGATCGCCGCGATCCTCGCATTCACTGCGCTGCTCAGCGCCATCACAGCTTCCACAGCATCAGCAACACTCCCCGAATTCTTACCCGGCACAGCAGGAACAAAGTTCACCGGCAAGAGTGGCGTAGGCACACTCGAAATAGCAGGAAGCTCCACCGTCGAATGCAAGGAAGACAAGGATGAAGGCGTGCTCCTGAGCAGCACCGAAGCCTTAGTCACGATCGAGGTCTTGGGATGCAAAGTCCTTGATATTGTCGGCGCCCATTCATTAGGGGACCCACGCGAAGTCATATTATACGCTGGACGTAGTACAGAGTCGCTTTGCTACATCAACAAAGCAAAAGAAGAAGTGGGCCTCGCCGTTCACATCCCTCCAGGTATCCACGTTGAAGTAGCCGGAACATTAATTGAGATGATAGGCTCGATCATCGGTAGGATTACACCCTTCAAAAAAAAGATATTAGGCCCATTTCAGATCGCATTCAAAGCAAGCGAAGATAAACAGGAAATCACAAAATGTGAAGGTGGCCCGGAAGAATCTCTCTTAGTAAGCGAAAACGGAGGCAGCTTTAAAAAGGCTGCGGACATCTTAGTCACGGAAGGCTCGGCTGTAAGTCAAGAACAGGAACTCATGGAATAGCTGCGATCAAAACGCCCGATTGCGCCCGGTCCAGGCGCGGACTGTCGGCCGCGGTCCGCGTCTGCGCGGTGGCACGTCGAGTTGGAGACACTCTCAGCCGCAGTCCGTGCTTGCTGGCACACTTATGTGAGACGCGCTTGACTGGCACCAAAGGCTCGTGATAGCTCTCGCATATGCGTGAGGTGCGGGCTGCCGTCGCAGCGGGGCTGGCGATCATCGCGACAGCCATCGGCCTGGTGCTGGCGCATGCGCCGGAAGGGACGGCCCGCACCAACGGCGTCGCATCGGTCGATCGGCTGGCGAGCGTCCGGGCATCCGCGAGGGTCTGTCAGTCGGGTGAAGCGCTCGAGCGCGGCACGTCGGCGATCGTTGTGTTGACGAGCGCGTTCCACGGCCCGCGCGTAACAGCTCAGGTGCTCCACGGCGGACAGGTTGTGGCAAGTGGTCATCAGGGCTCGAATTGGAACGGGACGGTCACGATTCCGGTGAAGCCGCCGGCGCATACGATCGAGCATGCGACATTCTGCTTCGAGCTCTCTCCGCAGCACGAAGTGGTGAGCCTGTACGGGGACGAGGCGCCGACGCAGTTGGCTGCGACGCTCAACGACGTGGCTCTGCCCGGGAGGGTCGGCCTCGAATACCTCCACGTGGGCAATCGCCCATGGTGGTCCTCTGTCGCGTCGATCGCCTATCACGTGGGACTCGGCCGCGCGTTCGGCGGCACGTGGATCGCGTTCTTCGCGATCGCGCTGATGGCGGCCGTCACCGCTCTTGTCGCCGGGTTTCTTCTCAGGGATCTGCGCGATCTGCGGCGAGAGACCCCATCGTGAGCAGGCACGCGAGTGCGCTCGCGCGAGCTCTCCGCCGCGTCCCGCGTGCTGGCTGGCTGTGCGCGATCGTCGCCGGCCTCAGCGCCGCGTGCTGGTCGATCGTCTCGCCCCCCTTCCAGGTTCCCGACGAGCAGGATCACTACGCGTACGTCAAGCAGCTCGCCGAAACCGGACGGCTCCCCTCGTCAGACTTTGAAATCAGCTCTCCCGAACTCGTGCTCACGCTCATCGGGCTGCGCTACAACGAGGTGCGCAACCAGCCGCGCAATCACACGATCTCCTCGCAGGCGCAGGAGGGGGAACTCAACAGGGACCTCGCGATGATCCGCGAACAGCCGGCGCAAAGGGCAAGCGGCGCGGCGGGCGTGGCGGCGTCCGAGCCGCCGCTGTACTACGCCCTGGAGGTGGGCCCGTACAGCCTGGCGGGCACCGTGCTGGGACGGCTTGCGCTGATGAGGCTGCTATCCGCTTTGATGGCCGCCGTCACCGCTCTGTTCGCCTTCCTGTTCGTACGCGAGGCGCTCCCGCGAGCCCCCTGGGCTTGGGCCATAGGTGGCTTCGCGGTCGCGCTGGCGCCGCTGCTGGGGTTCGTCTCCGGCGCGGTCAACCCGGATGCGATGCTGTTCGCAGTCTCCGCGGCGCTCTACTACCTGCTCGCGCGGGCCTTTCGGCGGGGCCTGACGCGGCGACTGGCGATCGCCCTCGGCGCCGTCCTAGCGTTGGGCCTGCTCACCAAGCTCAACTTCATCGGGCTCGTGCCCGGCGCGCTGCTGGGCGTCCTCATCGTGGGCCGGCGCGCCGCGCGTACATCTCGAGGCACAGCCATTCGATCCGTCGCCCTCGCCTGCTGCGTGGCCGCCGCGCCCGCCGTGCTGTACGCGCTCGTCAACGCCGTCTCCGGCCATCGCGTCCTCGGCGAGGTGTCCGGGGCATCTGCCCGCACGCACCTGTCCCTGCACGAGATCAGCTACATCTGGCAGCTGTACCTTCCCCGGCTGCCCGGCATGGCCAACGACTTCCCCGGCCTGTTCACCGCCCGCCAGCTGTGGTTCGACGGCTTCGTCGGCAGGTACGGCTGGCTCGACACCACCTTCCCCGGCTGGGTCTACGCCGTGGCGCTGATCCCTGCCGCGGCGATCGCGGCCCTATGCGCTCGCGAGCTCGTCGCAAAGCGCGGCGCCCTGAGCCGTCGCCGCGGCGAGCTGACCGTCTACGCGCTGATGGCGATCGGCGTGATGGCGCAGGTCGGCGCCGCCTCCTACATCGGCTTCCCGGCCAAAAGCGCCGAATTCGCCCAGGCCCGCTACCTGCTGCCGATGCTTCCGCTGTTGGCCGCCGTCGTCGCGCTCGCCGCACGCGGCGCGGGGCGGCGCCTGGGGCCGGCCGTCGGCGCACTGATCGTGCTGGTCTTCCTCGCGCACGACATCTTCAGCCAGCTGCTCGTCGTCTCGCGATTCTACGGTTAGCCGCTCGCGCCCAGCACTGCCGCCATCCGCTGCGGGCTGACGCCGAGCGCTTGCGCGTCGGTGGCGCCGCGCGCTGAGGTCATCGCCGTCTCCATCAGCTCCGCCTCATCCCAGGTGGCCAAGGCCTGCGGCCCCATCGCCCGCTCCATCAGTCGTAGGGCGCGCGAGACGACCGAGGTGGGGATGTGCACGAGCGGCCTGCCGCGACCGCTCGCTCCCAGCACCGTCCTGACCATCTCGCTGTGGCTGACGGTCTCCGGCCCGGCGAGCTCGTAGCGGACGTGCCCGTCGCTCGCCTGCGCGCGCAGTGCCGCGACCACGCAATCGGCCACGTCCTCGGCCCAGATCGGCTGAAACAGCGCGCGACCGCGCCCGGACACGGGCATGAGCGGCAGCCATGCCAGGCGTTCGAGCAGCGTCAGCCACGGATCGCCCGGCGCGTAGACGATCGACGGCGCGAACACGATCGAGTTCACGTCCGCCTCGCGCACCGCCTGCTCGGCCAGGGCCTTCGCGCGCAGCAGGCGCGCGCGATGATGGGTGGACGCGCCCAGCGCCGAGAACAGCACGAAGCGCTCCACTCCCTGGCGCTCGGCCGCCTCGACCATCCGCCACGCGGCGATGCCGTTGAGCTCCTCGATCGACCCGTGCGGCTGGTCGCGGATCGACGCCGCCAGGTGCACGACCGTGTGCACGCCGCGCAGCGCGTTGCGGAAGGAGGGCGGGTCGGTGAGGTCTCCGAGCGCGATCTGCACGCGCACGCGCTGGGCGCCCAGCCGCCGCGGGTCGCGCACCAGGCAGCGCACCTGTTCGCCCCCCGCCACCAGGCGGGGCAGCAGCGCTGAGCCCACGAGGCCGGTCGCGCCGGTCAGCAGGAGCATGGTTCGTACAATATGCCTCTCTTCAGGAGAGCCCCGAAAAACCCCGACCCAGAAAGAGGCAGATGGCCTACGTTATCGCCGAGCCGTGCATCGGCACCAAGGACAACTCCTGTGTCGAGGTGTGCCCCGTGGACTGCATCCACCCGACGCCCGACGAGCCCGGATACGACGCCGCCGAGATGCTCTACATCGACCCCGAGGAGTGCATCGACTGCGACGCCTGCGTTGAGGCCTGTCCCGTGGACGCCTGCTTCGCCGAGGACCAGCTGCCCGAGGAGTGGCAGAAGTACACGCAGATCAACGCCGACTACTTCGCCAACGCCAAGTAGAAATCCACGAGGACGTTCGCGCCGGCCGGCGGGCGTCGACTAGCTATAGAAGCGGCCCGCCACGAGCAGCTGGCTGAAGACATCGTGGGCGACGAACACGACCACGATCAACGTCCCCACGACCGGCCCCCAGCGACGGCCCGCTCCGCGTGCGGCCAGGACCAGCGCCGCTGCCAGCAGCGCGAGTAGGGGCAGCAGGTAGCGCGTCTGGGCGAATTCGGCGTCGGTCTTGGGAAAGACCTTGAAGGAGGCGGCGCCCACCAGCGCCAGCAGGCCCACGACCATGACCGCATAGACCGCCAGCTCCGCCGCGCGCTCGCGCAGCGCGGCGCGGCACTGCACCAGCGAGCGCCCGCACAGCAGCGCGATCGCGCCGGCGGGGACCAGTGCGAGGGTGTAGACCCAGCCCGGGAAGGTGGTGTCGAGGTAGCCGTACAGCCCGACGTACCCGTCGAACCACAGCTGTGTCGTCGTGAACAGGCCGGGGAAGTCGTTGACCGTGCCCGGCAGCCGCGGAAGGTACAGCTGCCAGATGTAGTTGATCTGCGCCAGGAGAGAGCCGCGCGTGGTGCCGAGCGCCCCCGACACGATCCCGAACGGCGCGTGGTTGGACAGCGCGTTGACCGCTGCGTACAGCAGGACGGGGCTGAACGCTACGCCGGTGCCGAGCGCGAGCAGCCGGTAGGCCGAGCGTCCAGAGGCGCGCGCGGCGCGGTTGCTCAGCACGATCAGGCCCAGCAGCACGCCCGGAGCCAGGCCCACGAAGTTCACCTTGGTCAGGAAGCCGATCGCCGAAAGGGCGCCGACGGCTATCGCCAGGCGGGCGTCCAGCCCCCGCCGGAAGGCCCGCGCGAGCAGGTAGAAGAGGCCCGCGGATACCGCGAACAGCATCGAGTCGGGGTTGACCGCGCCCGACATGAGCCCCAGCAGCGGCGCCAGCGCGACCGACAGCCCGCCGACCGTCCACGCCCACGGCGCCCCGGGGAGCGCCTCGCGCACGAACAGGAAGGCGAACAGCGCGGTCAGGCCGGCGAACAGCGCCGACATCAGCCGCATCAGCGCCAGGCGATCGAGCACCGTGCCGCTGCCGGCGAGGCGGTACGGGATCGTCTCCAGGGCGTAGTAGAGCGGCGGCTGCGAGCGTGCGACGCCGACCGCGCTGCCCGTGTCGTGTGGTGTGCTGGCCAGAGTTCGTTCGAGTTCTGCCTGTTCGTTGGAGGTGGCGATCGCGTGGTGCTGGGGCTGCTGGCGGACTTCGAAGTAGCGGATTCCGATCAGCGTGGCAAGGATTTCTTCGGCGGGCTGTTCGCGGCCTGACACCGGCAACGAGCCCGTATCGGCGAGCTGCTTGACGTAGGCGTAGTGGTCGGGCTCGTCAGGCACCTGGAAGGGCGGCGTGAGGATCGACCAGCAGACGGCGTTCAGGCACGCGACGAGCGCGCAGATCCAGGCGGCCCTCGGGATCCGCCCCAGCCCGGCGCGGCGCGACAGCGCGCGCAGGCGGGCGGCGATTGGCGCGACGCCGCGCTCGCTTGTCCGTGTGCGCCGCGCGGCTCGCCTGCGCTGCGTGGCCCGTGCGCGTCTGGTGAACGCGCGCGTGCCGACCTGTGTGCGCCGGTCCCCGTTGACCGAGGTCGCGTCCTCGCGCTTGTCGGTCGAGCGCTTGGTGGGGGTCGAGCCGGGCGCCCGCGCCCCGCCGCGCCTACTCACGAAAGCTCCTTGAGCACGAGGCGCGACGCGAGGACGACGACCGTCACGAGCAGCACGAGCACGAGCAGCACGTTCCACGTGCCCGGCGCGGCGCGCCCCAGTCCCATGGCGCTGGCTATGGAGGGGATCAGCGACGCCCACGTGCGAGAGCCGGTGCGCAGGTATTCGATCCACATCCTCCCGCGCAGGGCCCTGTGGTCTTCGTAGGCCGCGCTCGCTCGGGGAGCCGGCTGGCCGAACACCGTCAGCGCTTCGTCGTGCATCGCAAACGAAGCGCACACGGTCACGTCGGAGACCGTTTGCGGGAGCGGCCTGACCGCGACGGTGACGACCCTGCTCGTCCAACCCGAGGCCCGTTGGCCGCTGGCGATCGGGCGCCCGCCGGAGGACACGACCACCCGGATGCGCGGGCCGGTGAAGGCGAACAGCGACAGGCGGATCGCAGTGGTCTCGCGCGGCAGCAGTTCCCCCGCCTGGCAGTAGGTCGCGCCATGGACGGTGCGCGCGATGCGGTCTTCTTCGCTGCTGGTCACGTTCGTGCGGGCCACCGTCATCGGCGAGTGCGCCAGCTCCACGCCGATCGCGAGGCCCACCAGCGCGAGTCCCGCGACCAGCGCGATCCTCACCTCGCGCATCAGTCGCGACGCAGGCCGAGGATGCTCAGCAGAAACGACGTGAACACGATCTGGATGCCCAGCACGAACAGCGTGGCGGCGGCGATCGCGGTGCGCTCCTGGGCGAGATTGCCCAGCCCGCGGCTGATCCAGTCGAGCACCAGCACCACTAGCATCAACACCCCGACCAGCGCGATGACACTGCCGAGCATGAGGCCGTGCTCCAACCGCAGCCGCTTGCGCACGTTGTCGAACCATGCGTCGCGCTCGCCCATGAAATAGGTGGCGTAGGCGTGCGCGCACAGGCCCAGGCCCACCAGCTGGGCGCCCACGATCAGCAGCAGAGAGCCGCCGATCAGGGTGTGCAGATCCCACTGGCGTTCGAGCACCGGCACGTGCGCGAGCACGGTCAATGAGATCAGGCCGCCGAGGAGCGCCATCAGCGCCCCGGGCAGGATGAACAGGTGGTTGGGCGAGTGCAGCAGCAAGAAGCGCACGTGGCGCCAGCCGTCGCGGAAGCTCGACAGCTTGGATTCGCCGCCGCGGGGGTGGTACTCGATCGGGATCTCGCGGATGTCCAGCCTCTCCTTGGCTGCGCGCACGACCATCTCGGAGGCGAACTCCATGCCCGTGGTCCGCAGCGCCAGCCGCTCCAGGCGGTCGCGCCGGAACGCCCGCATACCGCAGTGCGCGTCGCGCACGCCCGTGTGGAAGAGGACGTTCAGCAGGCGCGAGAGCAGCGGGTTGCCGATGTAGCGGTGATGCCACGGCATCGCGCCCGGGTGGATGTTCTCCATGCGATCGCCGATGACCATGTCGGCGCCGTCTTGCAGCTTGCGCAGGAAGCTGGGGATCTCGTTGAAGTCATACGTCAGATCGGCGTCTGCCATCAGGATGTAGGTGCCCTGCGCGGCGCCGAACCCGGCGATGTAGGCGCTGCCGTAGCCGCGGCGCAACTCGTGCACGACCTGCGCGCCGGCACTCTGCGCCAGCTCGGCGCTTCCATCTTCGGAGCCGTTGTCGGCGACGATCACCTCGCCCTCTATTCCGGCGAGCTGCATCGCCTCCCAGGCCGAGGCGACGCACTGCTCGATGTTCTCGGCCTCGTTCAGGCAGGGGATGATCACCGACAGCTCGAGCGGGATCGGCTCAGGTTCGCCGGCGACAGGGTCGGCCTCGTTGGCGGCGGCGCTGGTCATCGCCGTGGTCTGTACCGCGATCGCCGATCACCGTCAACACGGCGGAGCGACCGCCTTGCTCTCACACCGGTCAGCGGGTGCGGGGTGTCTCCCATTTCACCGCGCATTTCAGCCGTAGTAGCGCGCGATGACCTGCAGCTGACTGAAGAGGTCGTGTGCGAAGAACAGGACCACGATCGACGTACCAACGGTCGGACCCCAGCGGCGACCGGCCCCGCGTGCGGCCAGCGCCAGTCCGACGGCCAGCAGCGGAACGAGGGGCAGGAAGTAGCGGGGCTCCCAGTAGGGCCCGGCGCCGGCGGCCTCGCTGATGTAGGAGTCGAGGCCCACGAGCGCCATCAGGCCGGCTGCGATCGTCGTGTAGACGACCAGCTCACCCGCTCGATCTCGCAGCTGCGCGCGGCTGCGCGCGAGCGCACGCAAGCACAGGATGGCGAGCATCGCCGCCGGCGCGAGCGCGAGATCGTAGACCCACCCCGGGAAGACGGTGTCGACCCAGCCGTAGAGTCCGACAAAGCCGTTGAACCACAGCTGGCGCGTGGTGACGATCCCCGGGAAGTAGTGCCTCATGCCGGGAAGCGCAGGCAGATAGAACTGCCAGATGTAGCTGAGCTCGTGGAGGATCGATGCCTTGGCGCTGCTGCCGGCTCCTCCGGAGACCCCTCCGAGCGCGGGCAGGCCCGCGGCCAGGTTGATCGCGACGAACAGCAGGATCGACGCGCCGATGATGGACAGGGCGATCGCCAGGCAGCCGAGCGCCTGGCGCCTGGATACCCGAGCGGCGCGCAGCGTAAGCAGCCCGAGCCCCAGCAGCACTCCTGGGATGAGCCCGACGAAGTTGAGCTTGGTGAGGATGCCGATGCCGGCCACGAGCCCGATCGCGGCGGCGAGCCGCGGCGTGAACCCCCGCCGAAACGCGCGCGCGAGTACATAGAACAAGGCGGCGGATACGGTGACGAGCATCGATTCAGGATTTATCCCGCCCGAGATGAACCCGAGCAGCGGCATCACCGCGACGCTGAGCGCACCCGCCACGGCCGCCCATCGCATCGCCGGCAGCGCCTCGGCGACGAACAGGAAGATGAACAGGGCGGTCAGTCCGCCCAGCAGCGCGGACAGCAGGCGCATCAGCTGCAACTGATCGAGCAGGTTTCCGGCCGAGCCGGCTGCGTAGGGAATCGCCTGCAGTGCGTAGTACAGGGGTGGCTCGCCGGCTGCCAGGCCGGCGTTCACGAGCTCTCCGCGGGGCAGTGGAAGGGCGAGGTCATGTTCGAGCTTGCGTTGCTCTGACAGCGAGGAGATCGAGGGAAACTGCGGTTTGAAGCGGACAAGGCCCTGGCGCAGGTCGTTGAGCGCGTAGATCTCCTGCGTGGAGAATTCTGCCCGGGCTTGTTCAGTGGGCAGGCGGCCGGTTTCGGCGAGCTCCTGCACGTAGGCCACGTGGTCGGGTTCGTCAGGCACCTGGAACGGGGGCGTGACGATCGACCAGCACGTGGCGTTCAGGAACGCCACGAGGGCGCACACCCAGGCGGCTCTCATGCGATCTCCTTGAGGATCAGCCGCGACATGGCGATGGCGACTGCGATCATCAGGGCGGCTGCCAGGAGGGGTATCGCCGCGCCGCTGCCGGCGTGGCCGAGTCCCATGCGTCGAGCTACTGACCGGGCAAGCGACCACCACGAGCTGTTGCCGACGCGCAGGTATTCGATCACCATCCGGCCGGGCAGCGGGCCTTCTCGGTAGGTCGGAGCGCGCGCGTCGGCCGCACGCGCCATCGGGCCCTGACGGTCGAATGCCGCAACCGCCGCCGAGGTGCGCACCCCCTGCACGCCAATGGCTTCGCGCCCGTGTGCGACGTGCACGCACACGGTCACGCGCGAGGCGGTCCGGGGCACGGGCCTGACGGGAATCGTGACCGAGCCGGCTGTCCATCCCGAGCCGCGGGCTCCCCGCGTGATGACCCGCCCGCCCGACAAGGCGTCGACTTCGACCCGCGGGCCGATCACCGCTTCCAGCCACACGCGGATGGCGGTGGCGTCGCGCGGCAGCACTTCGCCCGCCTGGCAGATCGTCGAGCGTACGCTGGTCCGACCGAAATCGAACGTATGCACAAGCGGGGCGCCGGAGCGTGTGACCGCGGGTGGCGAGCCCGACAGCACGAGCACGAGGGCGATCGCGATCGCGGCCAACCCCGCGCCGAGCGCAAGGCGCGGGGCGCCCATCGTGTGACGGCTCATGGCCGTCAGGTGCTAGCCCACCCTTGGATGAGCGTCAACGACCGTGTGCCGCGGGCTGAGATGGGCGGCCAAACGGGGTCGGCGGCGTCTCCGACTATCGCAAGCGATCGAGGGCCGCCGCGCGGAGCGACTACGCTATTCTTTACATATGGCGACAGATGTAAAGAAGGTGGGACGCTCTCGAATCTCGAGCAAGCACCAGATCACAATCCCGATAGGCGCGTTCAGCGATGCTGGCCTGCGCGAGGGCGACGTCGTCCAGGTCGAGGCGCAGGGCACTGGGCGTGTTCTGATCGCACGAATGGACGATCTCCTAGATGACTATGCCGGCTGTCTACACACGGGCGGCAGGTTGGGTCGAGCCGTGCGCGGATTGCGCCAAGAGTGGGATTGATCCTCCTCGACTCGACTGTAATCGTCGGCTTCCTGGACGCCGACGATGCTCTGCACGAAGTGACCGTCGATAGGTTCCAGAGCCTTGCGGGCAAGCACCCCTTCGTAGCGTCGGTCATCACTTACGCCGAGGTCATGACCGGCGTCTCACTCGGACACCACGCGCAGGACTCCGTTGAAGGGTTCTTCGATGTTCTGCTCAAGGCCCTGCTGCCGGTCGATAGACGTCTTGCAGCGCGTGCCGCTGCGCTGCGTGGCAAGAACCCCTCGCTGAGAATGCCCGACGCGCTGATCTTGGCCACGGCCGATATGCACGAGGACATCGAGATGGTTCTGTGTGCCGACAGCGCGTGGCCGAAGATCAAGGGGCTCGACTGCCGGATAGAGCTGTTGAAGCCGCATAGTCGGCGTGCAGCACGTCGAGGATAGGCACGTCGCGGATCGTCTCGGCCAGCAACGCACGCAGCCTGGCCGAGTCGAGCTGGTGCGATTGGGGTGCAACGGGGTTGACGGTGATCGCCTTCAGCTCGATCGCCCGCAGCGTCTGGATATCGATGCCCTGCGCTCGGAACCAGGAAGGCCCTCGCTTTGAGAGGAAGATCTTCGTCGGGTCCGCCACGACCACCGCAAACTCTCGCCGGCGACGATGCGCGGCGTTCAGGAGCAACTCCAGGAAGCGGTCCGGAAGTGCACCGGCGACGCGTAGGCGTCGAGCGTCCGGGTGCGCGTCAAGCAGCGCCGCGAGCTGCTCGCCCTCGGCCGTCAGCGCAAAGCGAGGTGCCAGCTCCAGCGGCTCACCCTCGTCGTCTGCGACGGGCAGGCGCACGAGCTCCACGGCCTCTGCGGTCCGGCGCACGACCTCCTCGATGTGCCGGTCCAGGACCGCTCCCGTGGACATGACCAATCCGTCTGACACGTCCGGCGAAGACGCTGCGCGGCGGTCGATCGCGCCGTCGATCAGGATCTGCTCGGCGCCATAAGCGAGCATCGCGTCGGCCACCGCGCGCACGTCCGCGGCCGCACTGGGACCGGCGACCTCGACGATGCCCGGGCCGCGCAGGCGCGCTATCAGCACCTCGCCGAGGGGCGTGCGCATGCCGGTGCGCTCGAGCGTCTCGTGCGGCAGGCCGCTCGTGCGCATCAGCAGGTCGGTGGTCGCTACGAGGCTCTCGCCCGCCAGCTCGATGCGGGGCTTGGCGATCCGGAAGTCGATCGCGTCGCGCTCCTCGCCGTCGCGCCCCACCGAGGTCACGCCCACGCGGCGGCCCTGCGCGCGCAGCTCGGCGAGCAGGGCGTTCAATGCGACCGTCTTGCCCGTGTTCTTCGCCAGGCCCACGAGCGCGACGCGCCGCGCGCCGGTGGTCAGCTCGCCAAGCGACTGCGTCACGCGGGGGCGGGGGCGCTGCTGCGCGCAGCCAGCTCGCGCACGAGGAATGTGGCCAGGTGGTTGGGGTAGGTGCCTTTGGAGAAGCCCGCGTCGTAGCCGAGCTCCTTGGCCAGCTCGTTGGTCACCCGCGGCCCGCCGCACGCGAGGATCATCTCGCGCCGCTTGCCCTCCGCCTCGACCATCTCCACCAACTCGGTCAGGTTGTGCACGTGCAGGTTCTGTTGGGTGACCGTCTGGGAGACCAGGATCGCGTCCGCGCCCACCTCGATCGCCTTGGCCAGCAGCACGCCGTTGGGGACCTGGCTGCCAAGGTTGTAGGTCTTGAACGAGCGGTAGCCCTCCAGGCCGTGGTGGCCGTGGTAGCCCTTCAGGTTGAGCATCGCGTCGATGCCCACGCTGTGCGTGTCAGAGCCCGTGCTTGCGCCCACCACCACGATCGGGCGCCCGACGTGCTCGGCGGCGAAGCGCTCGATCTCGTCCTCGCCCAGGTACTCGATGTCGAATCCCGTCTCCTGCAGGGTGGTGAAGTCGATGGTCTGGGCGCAGCGCCCGTACATGACGAAGTACGTGTAGCCGTCGGTCAGCTGCTCGTAGTGGACCACCTCGGGCTCCTCGAAGCCCATCTTGGCGGCGAGCTCCAGGGCGGCCTTGCGGGCGGCCAGCGAGTAGGACACGGGCAAGGTGAAGGACAGCTGCACGAGGCCGTCGTCGAGGTGGTCCGCGTAGGGCCGTACGGCCTTCAGGTCGACCGCTCTAAGCACGGTTTGGCTCTTGGCTAGCCGTGGCTTCGACCATGACGTTGATCAGGCATAGGTCGACTCTCTCATCAAGTCGGTCAGCGGGTTGAAGTAATCCTCGTCCGTCTCAACAATGCCCTCCATCCCGCGGCCCTCGTCCTCTTTACGGCTGACGTCGCCGAACGTCGCGTCGGCGATTGCCTCGAGCAGCCCCGTCTGCGCGATCCGCTCGAGCAGCTCGTGCGCTCCCGCGAGCACCTTCTGCGCGTGGGTCTGGACGATGCCGCCGCGCTTGAACTCGATCTCCTCGCCGAGGTCGTGGGCGGCGTTGAACACGTAGTCGACGTTTTGCAGGCCCAGC
>DATNLQ010000398.1:0-2038 GCA_035602785.1 Solirubrobacteraceae bacterium | reverse complement strand
GGCTGGCGGGCGGCCGCAATCTCGCCGCGCAGTGCCTTGAGCGCGGCGACGTAGATCTCCGAGAACGTCGGGAACGGTTGGATCGTGTCCGTCAGAACGCTGAGTGGGACCTGGGCGCGGATCGCGAGCGTCGCCTGCTGTAGCCACTCGCCCGCCTCGGGGCCGAGCGCGAAGGCGCCCGTCAGCCGCTCTCCGTCGCTGAGCAGCGTCAAAAAGCCGTTGCTGTCGGCGTACGCGCGCGTGTAGGTGGCGGTCTTCGACACCCCGGACAGCGGGACCATGGCAGTGAAACGGCCGGCGGAGGCGCCCACCGCCGCGGCTTGCGGGTCGGTGTAGACGACCCGGGGAACGGCCTCGTAGTTGGCCTCCCGCGGCTCGCCGAGGATGTTCGCGGCGACCACCTCCCCCTCGTACTTGCCGACGTGGGTGAGCGGCCACTGCCCGTTTACGTCGCCGATCGCCCACAGACCCTCCGCCGCGCGGAGGTGTGCGTCTACTGGAACTCCGTGCGCGTCCGGCTCGACGCCGACGGTCTCAAGGCCCAGCCCGAGCACCCGCGGACGCCGGCCGGTCGCGACGAGCAGCCGGTCACCGCGCAGCTCGCGCCCGTCGTCGAGCTCGAGCACGTAGTCCTCGCCGTCGTGGCGTGCGGCGGTCGTGTTCGCGGACAGGACGAGCTCGATGCCCTCGCGGGCCAGAGCTTCTCCGAGCGCCTCGCCCAGCGGTGCCGGCTCATTTCCGAGCACATGCTCGGACATGTCGGTCACCACCACCTCGCCGCCGAGTCGACGCACGGCCTGCGCCATCTCCACGCCGACCGGCCCGCCACCGAGGATCACCAGACGCCGCGGAACGGCCTTCATGGACGTCACCTCGCGGTTGGTCCAAACGCCGTCGAGCTCGCGCAGGCCCGGTACGGGCGGCACGACCGGATCGGCGCCGTTCGCGAGGACCACGTGCTCCGCGGTGTGCCGCACGCCGTCGACCTCCACAACCCCACGGCCAGCGAGCCGCCCGCTGCCGCGCAGCAACTCGATGCCGTGATCGGCCAGCCACTGCTCCTGGCCGGCGTCGGAGTAGTTGGAGACCATGGAGTCACGCCAGGCAAGCGCCGCCTTCACATCGACCTCGGCGCTCGCGGCGGCCTCGCGCGCCCCATGGACGGCCTCGCCCGGGCGCAGCAGCGTCTTCGACGGAATGCAAGCCCAGTAAGAGCACTCCCCTCCCACGAGCTCGCGCTCCACGACCGCCACCCGCAGACCGCCCTCCGCCAGCGCGCTCGCACAATGCTCGCCCGGCGAGCCGCCACCGAGCACGATCACGTCATAGTCGCTGCTCATGTGGCCCCCTCTCAGCGACCCGGCAGCCGCGTCGTGATCTCCTGGAGCAGCCAGCCGTTGCCATCCGGATCGCTGAACGTGGCGAACGAGCCGTAGGTGCTGTGTTCGGGCGCTGGCCCAGGCTCACGCCCGGAGTCGTGGAAGCGAGCGCCTGGCGCCGCCTCGTGGAACACCTCGCCCACCTCCACACCGTGGGCGAGCAGCGCGTCACGCGCAGCTTCGATGTCGGGGACTGCCAGGTACAGGCTCTGGGCCGAGCCGGGCGCGCCAGACGCAATGCTGGTGCCAAATTGGATCGAGCACGCGGAGCCCGGGGGCGTAAACTGAACCAAACGGAAGCTCACGCCGCGCGCAACGTCGGCGTCGAGCCTCCAGCCGAGGCCTCCGTAGAACTCCTTCGCCCGGTCGACGTCCGAGACCGGCACGACCACGACCTCGATCTTGAACTCTCCCTGCTTCACCAAGGGGGTGCCCACCGCGCTCTCGCTGCTCACATCTACACCGCTCATCTCGCCTCCATCCGGTTGATGGCGCCACAACACTGCGGCGCATTTTCGTCGACCCGCGTCGGGGCGCACACACTTTCGTTCTCATCCGGGCGGAAGTCAAGGCACCCCAGGTAGCATTCGACGTGCAGCGGCTTGGAGCAGTAGGGAGCGCCGCATGCTGCGTCGGCCGACCCGCCACATGTGGCGGGT
>DATNLQ010000392.1:0-5715 GCA_035602785.1 Solirubrobacteraceae bacterium | reverse complement strand
TCAAAGGATCAAGAACAGGGCCTGCCGGTGCTTGCGGAGAGACCGCACAGGCCGTAGCCCGCCGGGTGCGCGGCCGCTTCCGCTCGCTGCCTAGTCGAAAGGGTCACCCAACCGTGCTGCCTTCACAGCAAAACACGAGCGTCGGCGGCATTATTGACGCTACCGCCTTGGACGAGGACCAGGTCGGAGATGCGACAAAGCGAGCACTTCCGCTTCGCCTTGCGCGAACGGGCGTGTCCCGATCCTCGGTCGGCGTGCTCGGAGATCGTCCGACTCGACAGTCCCTGACTTGAGGACCGAGGTGCCCGCTTTCGATCGAACTGAGCGCTCCCGCTTGCTACTCATTCGTCCAAGGTGCGGTCGCGAGGGGAGTGGCGCTCGTGACGTGCCAATCTGGGCATGTGCCAGACATCCGACGAGTGGCCACATCGCGCGAGAAGCAGCTGACCCTGCTCGCAGCCGTGCTCGGTACGAGCGTCGTGTTCCTCGACGCGACTGTAACCAGTGTCGCGTTGCCCGCGATTCGAGGCGACCTCGGTGGCGGTCTGGCGGGCCAGCAATGGGTGACGAACGCGTACCTGCTGACGCTCGCGTCGCTGTTGTTGATCGGCGGCTCGCTTGGAGACGTATTCGGTCAGAAGCGCGTGTTCTTGGTCGGCGTTGCCGGGTTCGGACTCACCTCGGCTCTCTGCGCGGTCGCATCGTCGATCCCGGAGCTATGCGCGTTCCGTTCGATGCAGGGGGCGTGCGCGGCGCTGGTGACGCCGACCGCACTGGCGCTGATCATCCACGTGTTTCCCGAAGACGAGCGAGCCAAGGCGATCGGGACATGGACCGCGCTCAGCTCGATCGTCGGGATCATCGGGCCGTTCATCGGGGGAGTCTTGATCGCCGCCGGCTCATGGCGCCTGATCTTCCTGCTCAACGCGCCGCTGGTCCTGGTGACCGTGACGCTGATTGCCCGTGGCGTGCCCGGGAGCGCGAGCGCTGGCAGCGCCGAGCGCCTGGACTTCCCCGGGGCCCTCTTGGCGGCGCTCGCGCTCTCGGGTTCGGTGTTCGCTGTGACCGAGGAGCCATCGCGCGGATGGAGCACCCTGGTCGCCGGCTCGCTCGCCGTAGGGATTCTCGGAGCCATCGCGTTTATTGCGCACGAGGCGCGAGCTCGGGCGCCGATGCTCCCACTGAGCCTGTTTCGCGAGCGCAACTTCACGATCGGAAACCTGGCGACATTGACCGCCTACCTCGGGCTAGGGGGTGTGATCTTTCTGCTGCCTGTGTTTCTGCAGGAGGTCAGCGGCTACAGCCCCGTACAAGCAGGGCTTGCGCTTCTGCCGGTCACCTCGCTGATCATCGTGCTCTCCCGCCGCTTCGGCGCAGTCGCCGACCGCATCGGGTCGCGGGTGCCGATAAGCCTCGGGGCGCTGGTTGCTGCAGGCGGCCTTTTGCTCTTGGCGCGTGTCGATCAGCGCGCCGACTACCTCAGCGAGGTCCTGCCGGCGCTGCTCGTGTTCGGGCTGGGACTCGCGATGCTTGTCGCGCCGCTAACCGCCACGGTCCTTGGAGCCGTGGAGGAGGATCACGCAGGCGTCGCCGCCGCGGTCAATACAACGCTCTCACGCGTCGCGCAGCTCTTCGCGGTCGCCGTGCTCGGAGCCGTCGTCTCTCTTGCGTTTGCTAGTCGCGTCGACGCGACGCTACGACGATCCGCGATCGATCCCGCTGGCCGCGCGGCGATCAGCCGCGCCAAGCGACAGCCTCTCGGCTCGCCCAGCCTAATTGGAGTGCCTGCCGGCGAGCGGGTCCTCCTACGAGCGACCTTCGAGGACGCCTCCGTGCATGCCTTCCGTGTTGCGGACACGATCGCAGCCGTGCTCGTCGCCAGCGGAGGCCTGATCGCGCTCGCCGGGATCCGTAATCCCCGCCGCACGGTGGCCGCCGAGCTGTGTCCAGCCGGGGCGCTCTGCGGAGCCAGCCAAGAACTCGTCAGTACTGACCAGTCTCGAATCTCGGACCGGGGTTTCGTGGACCACACGGTCGAAATCCCATCACCGCAGGTGGCCCCGTGAGCGAGACATATCCTCCATCATCCGCCGCGACTTGCATCGCTCCGTCGCCGCTCGCTCCGCCGGTCCGCGTCCAGGGAGCGCCACGAGGACCACGCCTCCAACGATGCAGCCCGAACCAGCCCGGTGGCGCGCCTTGCGCCTGTGGATCACCGAGTCGTCGCCGGCGCGGCGCCGGCTGGGCTCGCTTCGCGTATCACCCGTTCTAGCTCGCCGGGCCGGTCGAAGGTCAGTGCGTGGCCGGCTCCGCGGATTGTCTCGAAGCGGTGGTGAGGGGGCAGAATCCCACGCAGTCCCTGGGCGGTCCGATGCAACCAGGACGGGCTGAGCTCGGTGAGGGCAAGCGTGACGGGGAAGTCGATTTCCCGGACCCGATCGCGCGGGATGTGGCTGCCGTCGCCGGAGGCCAGGTCGGCGAACAGTGCGCGGGCGTTTCTGCGCATCGCCTCGCGTCGCTCCTCGGGGAAGTCCTCACGATCCCATGCGCTCCCCCCGGTGGAGTAGCTCGTCGCCCAGCGGCCGAAGATCTCAGCGCCGCGCTCGGCTCCCCGCAACCGTCTGGCGAGCTGGGCGGAGACGAACATCCAGGCGAGGTTCGGCGTGGTGTGTCTGCGCCCGTAGACCGCCGGGTCGATCAGCACCAACGCGCCCACCAGCTCGGGATGGTGAACCGCGAGGTCGAGCGCGACGATGCCGCCGGCGCTGAAGCCGACGACCGTCGCGGGCGCCGCGTCGAGCTCTCCGAGCAGGGCGGCCGCGTCCTCACGGTGGCGCACCCAGTCGCGGACGGGCTCGCCTGAGCCTGGATAGCCACGGCGGTTGTAGGCGATCACCCGACAGCTGCGGGCGAGACCGTCGATCTCTGCGACGGGCCACATCTCTCCGTCTACGCCGCCGCCATGAATCAACAACACCGACGGCCCCTCGCCGACCACCCGATACCGCAGGTCACTCATTGCAATCATCCTCTCCGTCGCCCGCTTCGCCGGTAGTGATCCGATGACACGGTTCGTGTCCTCGCTCACCGCGGGCGACGGTCGTCTCGGCGGCAAGCGCGAGGGCAACGGTATCGGACCCTGCCACTCTCGAGTTTTCAAGCGCCGCGGCTGGTCACGCGCGTTGCTCGTAGCTCAGGTGTCGGACGTCTCGGGCTCGACGGGGACGATCCTCTGGACGAGCTCCTCCCAGCCGGCCTTCAGCCGCTCGATCGGCATCTCGCGCACTTCGCGCAGGTACAGATAGAAGTCGGCTCCCAGGCACGCGAGCAGCGTCTCGGCGAGGAACTCGGCGTCGCACTGTGAATCGGCCTCGCGCAGCAGCAGTGTCATGTGCAGGCGGTAGACGGCGTAGGGGGCAGATGCAAAGCGCGCGCCGCCGCCCTCGGCCGCGAGCAGCAGCTCGGCGTGGCCGGCGAGCAGCTCGAGCACTGTGTGCCCGAACGCGATCAGCCGTGAGCGGGGCTCGGCCCCTGGCCCGAGGGGTGGCTCGCCGCGGATGATGTTTTCCTGAAACGCGCGCTCGCGCTCGCTGAGCACCGCCCGTGCGAGCGCGGCGCGAGATCCGAAGCGGCGAAAGAGCGTTCCCTTGCCGACGCCTGCGGCGGCAGCTACCTCGTCCATCGACACGCAGCCGGCGCCGCGCTCGCTGAAGAGGCGCTCGGCCGCGCAGAGGATCAGCGCACGGTTGCGCGCGGCGTCCGCCCGCTCGACCACGTCCTCGGCGATCAGCGGCAGCTCGGCCAACGGCAGCTCGACGTGCTTTCCCATACCTACAGCTTACTAAGCGGACCAAGGTCCGGTTATGTGCTAGGTTGGTGGCAGCGTAAACGGACTGCGGTCCGCCCCAACCACAAGGGAGTTCCAATGAGCACAGCCACAGCACAGCCAATCGCCGCCGGGACCTGGACGATCGACAAGGTCCATTCCCACGTCGGCTTTGCCGTCAAGCACATGGTCGTCTCGACGTTCCGCGGCCGGTTCGAGGAGTACGAGGGCTCGTTGACCGCCGGCGAGGACGGCGCTCCGCGCCTTCAGGGCGCAGTCAACGTCGACTCGATCGCTGTCAAAGACGAGAACCTCGCAGGCCACCTCAAATCCGCTGACTTCTTCGACGGCGAGCATTACCCGCAGATCCGCTTCGTCTCCAGTGCTGTCAACGTCAGCGAGGGCGGCGAGCTCGAGGTCGAGGGAGACCTCACGATCAAGGACCGCACACATCGCGTCACAGCGCGCGGAAGTCTCACCGGCCCGCACGCCGACATCGCGGGCAACGACAAGATCGGCGTCGAGCTCGAGGCGATCGTCGATCGGCGCGAGTTCGGACTCGAGTGGAACGCGCCACTGCCCAAGGGCGGATTCGCCCTTGACAACGACGTCAGGCTGCAGGTCTCGCTCGAGCTCGTGAGAGAGGCGTAGGCCATGCACATCCTCGGACTGTCAGGGAGCCTGCGTGGCGACTCCCACAACACCCGCCTGCTCGGCGGGGCGCGCAAGCTCCTGCCATCCGGGGTGGAGCTCGTGATCTTCGAGCAGCTGGCGGCGATCCCGCCATACAGCGAGGACGACGAGCATGACGCACCCCCGGCGGTCGCGGCCCTGAAGGCGGCGATCGCCGGGGCAGACGCCGTCCTGGTGGCCACACCTGAGTACAACGCATCGATTCCGGGAGTGCTGAAGAACGCGCTCGACTGGGTCTCGCGGCCGATCGCGAGCACACCGCTGCGCGGCAAGCCGGTGGCCGTGGTGGGAGCCAGCACGAGCCTGTTCGGCGCCGTGTGGGCGCAGGCAGAGACACGCAAGGTGCTGGATACGATCGGCGCGCACGTCGTGGACCGCGAGCTGCCGATCGCCCACGCCGAGGAGGCGCTCGGCGTCGACGGGCTGCCGCTCGAGCGCGAGGCCGTCGACGAGCTGTCCGCCACGCTCGACGAGCTCCTCGAGCTCGCCGGCCAGGACCGGCTCGCCGCCTAAGCTGTACCCCAAAGCTGTCCACGATCATGGAGCTCGGACTCGCCACATTCGCAGACCTCGCCAGCGGGGTAAGCCCACGTCAGCGCATGCACGAGCTGATGGAGGAGGCCAAGCTCGCTGACCAGCTCGGGTTGGACGTGTTTGCGATCGGCGAGCATCACCGCTCGGACTTCCTCGTGTCCTCGCCGGCTGTCGTGCTCGCGGCGGTCGCCGTGAAGACCAAGCAGATACGGCTCTCGAGCGCCGTGACCGTCCTCAGCTCCGATGATCCGGTCCGTGTCTTTCAGGACTTCGCGGAGGTCGACCTGCTCTCTGATGGGCGGGCGGAGATCATGGCTGGGCGCGGCTCGTTCACCGAGTCCTTCCCGCTGTTCGGCTACGACCTGGACGACTACGACGAGCTGTACGCCGAGAAGCTCGAGCTCCTGCTCGAGCTGCGTGAGCAGGTCCATGTGACATGGTCGGGCCGACACCGCCCGGCGCTGGAGAACGCGGGTGTGTGGCCGCGCCCCGTGCAGGAGCGCCTGCCTGTGTGGGTTGCAGTCGGCGGCTCGCCGGAGTCGGTGATCAGGGCGGGGACCTTGGGACTGCCTCTTACGATCGCGATCATCGGCGGGGAACCGGCGCGCTTTGCCCCACTCGTGGAGCTATACCGCGAGGCAGCGCAGCGAGCCGGTCACGAT
>DATNLQ010000382.1:0-3597 GCA_035602785.1 Solirubrobacteraceae bacterium | reverse complement strand
TCCCCAAAGGCTCCACCAGCAGCGTCACATCGCTGGCGCTCGTCGGCGGGACGCTTGCCCTCCCCGGCCAGCTCGACGTCAGCGGCACGCTATCCGGCGGCGGGCAGAGCACGACGATCGACGGTCCGGGCAAGCTGGTGGTGGGCTCCGCGGCGCAGGGCACGATCGGCGGCGGTCAACGCTGCTCGCGGCTGGTACTCGACGAAGTGACCCTGCTCAACCAGGGAACCGTCACCGCGGGCACCGCCACCGGCGCCGATGACGGCCCGATCCTCATGGAAAACGGTGCGCAGCTCCAGAACGCAGGGACCTTCAACGAGAACTCCACCGAACCCGGCGGCTGCGGCTACGGCAACCAACCCTCGATCGACAACAACGGCGGCACCACACCAAGCATCACCAACACCGGCACCTTCCAATCCACCGACAACGAAGAACCGATCAGCATCAGCGTGCCCTTCGAGAACCAGGGCACCGTCAGCCCACAGACAGGCACACTGCAACTCAGCGGCGGCGGCACCAGCACCAGCGGCACCTTCACGCCGGCCACAGGCGCTGCGCTTGCGTTCACCAGCGGCGCCTACACGCTCACCGGCGGCAGCTGGTCGGGAGCCGGCACCGTCAGCGTCCAAGGCGCCAACGTCACCGCGTCCGGTCTGCACGCCAGCGCAAGCACCAGCCTGAACAGCGGCGTGCTGACGGTCCCGCAGAGCGCGGAACTCCAGATGTCAGGCGCGCTCGCCGTCGGTGGGAGCTTCACGCTCGCGGGACCGGGAACCCT
This sequence comes from Solirubrobacteraceae bacterium, assembly GCA_035602785.1. Classification (GTDB taxonomy): domain Bacteria; phylum Actinomycetota; class Thermoleophilia; order Solirubrobacterales; family Solirubrobacteraceae; genus Palsa-744. Next base: position 2,816 of record DATNLQ010000382.1, on the reverse strand, counting down.
CGTGGCCGAGCCGGCCTCGACCACGAGCAGCAGCGGCAGCTGCGCCCGGCTGGTGCTCGAAGACGTGACCTACCGCAACAAGGGAACCTTCACGCTCTCGCCGGACAGCGCCGCCCTATGGATGCAGGACGGCTCACAGCTCGACAACGAAGGCGCGTTCGTCGACCAGTCCGAGGATCCCGGCTGCGGTTTCGGCTCGGGCGGCGACTCGATCTACAACGGCGGCGGCAGTGAATCCACGATCCTCGACACCGGAACGTTCAGGGCCGAAGATGCCGGCAACACGAGCGTCGTCGCGGTGCCGTTCAACGACCAGGGAACGGTGGAAGCCAAGAGCGGCACGCTCCAGCTCGACGGCAACATCACCAACAGCAAGCTCGTGACCATCGACGCCGGCGCAAAGCTGAACGTCACCGGCAACTATGTCCAGGGCGAAAACGGCACGCTCAAGATCGGCGTCGAAAGCCCGTCGAGCTTCGGCTCGCTGTCTGTCGACGGCACGAGCGGACTGGACGGGCTGCTCGAGGTGGCCGCCGCGGGCGGCTACACCAGCGAACTCGGCCAGACCTTCGCCGTCCTGTCGAGCGCCGCGGAGTCGGGCGCCTTCTCGTACGTGGGCGGCAGCGGCCTCCCATCCGGCGCCTCCTACCAGCCCAACTACTCCAACACCGGCGTGACGCTCGTCGTGGCGAACGCCGAAGGCCAGGTGCCGGTGCCGGCGCTCGTAGCGCCACCCCACATCACCGCCGGCTCGCAGCAGGGCCAGACGCTGGTGCTCACCCACGGGACCTGGGAACATGTGCCCAGCGAATACGTCGACCAGTGGCTGCGCTGCAGCGAATCCGGTGGCGAATGCCTGCCGATCCCGGGCGCGGGCGGGCAGGAGTACGTGACGAGCAGAAGCGACGTGGGACACACGATCGTCGTGCAGGAGATCGCCCGCAACGCAGGCGGCGAGAGCAAACCAGCCGACTCCAGCCCCACCGCGGTGGTCACCGCGCTGCCGCTGCGGGCGGTGGCGGGCGAAAACGTGAGCACGTTCACGGGCGCCAAGGTGACGCTCGACGGCGCCGCCAGCACACCGTCGGCGGAAATCGGCAGCTACCGCTGGGAATTCGGCGACAGCGAAAGCGCCGAAGGCGCGGTCGTGCGCCATGTGTACAGGAGCCCCGGCACCTACACAGCCACACTCACGATCAGCCGCGGCGGAGAACACACGAGCCAGTCGCTCACCGTCGACGTCGTCACCCCGCCCGGCGCTGAACACGCGGCGGCGATCATGCTGAGCGACTCGAGCGAACATCCGATCAGCGAAGCGACCGTCCTGTACGTCGGCGCAAACGGCACGCGAAACGAAGAAACCACCAACTCACGTGGGGAAGCCGACCTCGCCGGCCTGCCCGAAGGCGAAGACACCGTCTACGTCTACAAGAGCGGCTTCCGGCCGGCCACCGGCGTCGTCGACGTCAACGACGAACATCAAGGGGTTGCGAGCATCACGCTCGAACCCGGCGAAGTGGCTACGACGGGGCTCAGCTCGCACGAACTCACCTTCAGCGAAATCGTCGAAGCCGGCATCGACCCCAGCGAACCCGCCAACCAGACAGTCGACAGCTTCGAAGCAAAGCTGGAATTCGCCGGCTCGATCACCGTCGAACTGCAGGGCAACATCAACTCGGAAGGCGAGTTCGCCGGCAATGCTCCGACGGGCAACGTCACGCCGCCCGAAGGCGGCGGCTCGCCCAGCCCGCTCAAATGCGAACAGCAGGGCGCCAACCCCGAACACACCGGCTGCGAAACGACCGTGGAAAACTCGAGCGGCGAAACCACCCGCATCATCGCCAAACCGACCACGATCGAAACGCACCCGGTCATCCAGTGGCTGATCCTGCGCGGCAGCGCGGTGACGGTCAAGCAGTTCTTCGAAATGAGCATGGTCGTGCAGAACCTCTCCCCCGAAGAGCCCTTCGGCCTGACCGCCGGCACGGCCACGCTGAACCTGCCGAGCGGGATGAGCCTCGCCCCCACCGCAGAACCCCAGTCGCTGTCCCAGCCGGTCGCGGCGATCCCACCATTGGGAGGCGCAACCACCACCTGGATCATCCGCGGCGACGCGCCGGGCGAGTACACGCCGTCGGTCGACTACGAAGCCGAGCTGGAACCCTTTGGGACGACCGTGAGCACACAGGCCGCACTGGCCCGACCGCTCGAGGTGTGGGGCGCGAACGCCCTCAGCACCGTCTTGAAGGTCGACAGCGGCCCCGCCGAACCGGGGATTCCCTACCACGTCGCGCTCGGCGTCAAGAACGTCAGCAACATCCCGCTGTACAACGTGGCTGTCAACACCAGCGCGCCGGTGCACAACCACTTCATCCTGCAGCCCGACCAGCAGTTCTCCGTGACGGTCGGCGAACTGCGACCTGGACAGACCGTCTTCGCCCCGCAATACATACTCGTCACCCAGTCGCCTCACGAAATCTACGGGGAAATCAAAGAAGGCAAGCTGATCGGCGAATCGGACGCGGAACTGAAGAGCGTCACGCTCGCCGGCGAAACGAGCAGCGCAACCCCAACGATCGAACAGGTCCCGCCTCCCCCGCTGTATGAAACCACGCCCAGTGCGGCCGGCGGCGGCGGGATCCACCTGCAATGGCAGCAGGTGCCCGGCGCCGAAGGCTACGAGGTGTTCTCGACGCCCTCGCTCGGCACGCCGTTCGGAGCGAGCCCCCTCGCCGTGCTGCCGGCCAGCGCCAGCAGCGCCAACGTATCCGGCTCGAGCTCGGAATTCTTCGCGGTCAGCACCCTCATCGGCGGGC
>DATNLQ010000368.1:0-8877 GCA_035602785.1 Solirubrobacteraceae bacterium | reverse complement strand
CCGGCCAACGGGTCGCAACGCGACTCGCCGCGGCACCAACGACTCACGGACGAGGCCAGCCGTGGCGTGGAGCATCTCACGTCGGAACCGAACCAAACCACTACGGTCCCAATCCCCGGAATGTCTGATTACAGCGACCTTAACGACATCTTCGATCATGAGCTGCGCGCGACCGCGAGGTTCCGGCGCGCCGCTTTCCATGTTCACTCACCCGACAGCCACGACTGGGGCAAGGGCGGCACGGGCGCACCCACGATCGAGGAACTTCGAGGCCCGGCGGGCCAGACCCGGTTCCTAGACGAGCTCGTCACCGCTGGGCTCGAGCTCGTCTGCATCACCGACCACATGAAGGCCGGCTACGCATGCGAGCTCGCGAAGCTCGCTGCGACCCGCGAGGACATCACCGTGTTCCCGGGCATGGAGATCAGCTGTCGTGTCGCACCCGCCCACTCAGAGCGGATCCATGTCCTCGCAGTGTTCCCGCCCGAGACGACACCCGACGTGATGGAGCGGATCTTCGTCGACCAGCCCGAGCTGCCTGGTGCCGCCGAACGCACGGGCCACGAGGAGGTCACCTTCGCGTCGCTGAAGGAGGTGCGTGACCGCGTCGATGCGCCCGGCGGGCTGTTCGTGCTCGCGCACATCGACGAGGATCCTCGCGGGCACCGCTGCTACGTTCGGAGCGTCCGCGGGGAGACGGCGAGCATGTTCGCCATCGACCCTCATGGGGCCGAGACCGTCAGGGCCATCTCGCGCGAGTATGCGGACCACCTCGTCGAGCTCGACCCGCACGCCGTGGAAGTCAGGAAGAGCAGCGATCGCGCTCACTACTGGGACTTCAGCACGCACGACGGGACACGCCACGGCTACCCATGCGTCGCCCGCGCCGACCATCACTCCGTGCAAGCCTTCGGCGCCGTAGATGCCGTCACGTTCCTGAAGGTCTCCCGCAGCGACATCGGCTGCGTGCGTGACGCGCTGCGCTTCCATGAGACACGGCTGCGGTTCGCCGAGGACCTGCCACTTGCACCGTCACCGCGCCTGGTCGGTATTCGCCTACGAGGAGGCGGCCTGTTCTCCGAGGCGACGATCGCGCTGAACGAGAACCTCAACTGCATCATCGGGCCACGTGGCTGCGGCAAGAGCACCGTCATCGAGGCGCTCCGCTACGTGCTCGGCCAGCGAGCGCTACTCCCGGATGCCTCACCGCGCGGTGAGGACGACCGGTCCTACGCGAGTCTTGCGGTCGCCACCCAGAAGGCAAACCTGAAGGACACCGAGATCGAACTGATCTACGAGCGAGAGGGCGAGCGGCATCTCCTCGCGGCGACGTATGACCCCGATCAGACGGTCGCGACCCGTTCCTTTTCCCTCGACGGTGAGGATCTACGTATAGCTGCGGACGCAATCGAGGCCGCGTATCCAGCACGGATATTCAGCTGGAGCGAGCTGGAGACACTCGGTCGGCAGCCGCGCCTTCAACGACTCGTCGTCGACCGCCTCGCCGAAGGGCTCCCAGCCCTCCTGGACCGCCAGGAGAGCTTGCGCGCAGAGCTGCGTGCGAACCGGTTGCGGGCCAGCGACCTGCGCCAGCGGCTGGAGTCTGTGATCAGCCAACAGAACGGGACGCTCCGCAGGTACGTGGAGTACGAGACCGCCTACGCACAGCTGAACACCCCAGAGGTGCAGGCGCTGTTCGCTGCGCTGGATCGCGTGCGCGGGCGACTCGAGCTGCTCGCCACGGTCGATGGACACCTGCGCGAGATTGACGAAGACGCCGCCAGGCTGGAGAGCCGGGACCCCGCCGCGCATCTCGAGACGATTCTCGGCGAACACGACGGGGAGCTGCGCGAGTGGTGGGAGGCCGGCCCGACCGGAGACATCGATCTCGCAGGGCTCACGGCGATCACAGACAAGAAGGGCAGCGAGGTCCGCGACGCGATCAGGGCCCGTCGAGAAGCGATCGCCGCTCAGCTGGCGAGTGAGCGAGCGGATGCCGAGGCTCACGAGACGGCAATCCGGGAGCAGACCCACGCCAGCCCAGGCGAGTCGGTCAAGCGCGACCAGAGAGAGCAGGCACGCGAGCGTCTCGAGGCGGCCTCCACGCTGAGGGATGAATACCTGAGGACGTTCGCCGAGCTGGAGGAGGCACTGGAGCATCGCGGCAAGCTGCTCGGCGTTCTGGCCGCCGTCACCGCCGAAATCACCGATGCTCGCGAACAGACCGCCGGCGAGCTGGGCAAGCGTCTGGCCGAGATCCAGCAAGCTGCCCAATCGATCACGGTCGCAGTACATCCGGGCGCCGATCGAGCCACCTATCAGGCCCACGCCGATGAGAAGTTCCTGAATCCGGAGCGTGGCGGGCAGTACAAAGCCCAAGGGGTCCCGGAGCGCCTGGCCAGCATTGAACCGACGGAGGTCGCCTACGCGATCCTCGCGAAGGCTGAGACGTCACTCATGCTCGACGGTGCGCTCACGGCGGCGGAGGCGCGAAGGCTGGTGGGCGCGTTTGACGTCTTCAGCGAGGACACCGATGCGAACGTGACGAGGGTCACCGCGCAGCTCGAGGAACTACTCGAGCTTCAGGAGCAGCCGATCGACGATCTCGTGCGGATCGAATCCGACGGACGGCCGGTCGACGAACTGTCCCCGGGCGGTCGCAGCAGCGCCATGCTGCCGCTGATCGCGCTCTCGGACACGGTGCCACTGATCATCGATCAGCCGGAGGACAACCTCGACAACCGGATGGTCGGACAGACGCTTTCGTCGATCCTCAGTCGCCTGAAGGAGCAACGCCAGATCATCGTGACCACGCACAACCCGAACATCGTCGTCGGCGGAGACGCCGAGCAAGTGGTGGTCCTCGACGCCCCCGACGCGCGATCGGCGAGGGTCGAAACCGCCGGCAGCATCGACGACCCGGAGATCATCGATGCAGTGATCAAGATCATGGAGGGAGGCCGCGAGGCGTTTCGAGAGCGCACCCGTCGCTATCGCGATCGGCTGGCCTGAGAGGCGCCGTGAGCGGACGACGTGCACGACAGGCCGCCTCGAAGGTGGCGAGCATCGAAGTCAGGTCGGGGTCACGCCAGCTCGCTGATGACTTCCTGTCCCGCGGCGCCCGTTCGCGGAGCGGCTGGGAAGATCTCGAGATCGAGGAGCCCGAGCATGTGCTGCTGAGCATAAGCCTGGGCACCGCTCACAACACGTGGCACTCGAAGCTGGTCGCCGGGGTTCTTCGCTTCGGCTGATGTGGTGCCGCCGCGGGCGCTCGGGTCAGGTCTGGTCGTCGTACTCGGCGAGCTGTCTGCGCAGCAGCGCTGCCTTGAGCTGATCGCAGGCCCGTTCGAAGGCGAGGAGATCCTCCTCGGCGCAGAGGCTCCACACTCGCGAAGGCCGTCCGGTCTTGGCCGGCTTGTCAGGCGTGGAGCCGACGAGACCGTAGGCCTCCAGGAGTTCGAGCGCATGGGCGATCGTCTGCTGAGAGGCACCGATCGCCGATTTGATCTCCGGCGCGGTAGATGGCCGCGCCCGCAGAGTCGCGATCAGTAGTCCTGTGGATTCCTCTGCGAGTAGCTCGACCAAAGGGCGCGTCTGGGAGTTCATGTACTTTGCTCACGTAAAGTTGTTGAAGTGATCTAACTGACATGGTGACCGATCAGAGCAGCCCACGGGTAGTGGGCCTGAGCGTGCTGGCGGGCGGCGGCCAAGACGTCCGGTTGCGTCGCCTCTCCCCTCCGAGGTTTCGTTGCCGTCCGGGTGAGATACCGCGATGGATCCGTCTGGCTTTGAGCGACGCACAGCAGGAAGCGCTGCGTGAGGCCGCGAGGGACGCGCGGGCGAGTGTCGACGCGCTGCTGTCGGTGACGGTCGAGTTCCTGCTCGCGATGGAGACGATCGAGAGCGCGCTAGGGGGACGGGAGGCGGCACGAGACACCCTTCGGCGGGCCGGCGAGCTACCTCCGGTCCGGCTCGCGGCGCTGAGCGAGTGGCGGGCATGGCAGGCCTCGCTGTCAGGCGGGCAGGAGACGGGCAGCGACGAGCTCCCGGAGGTCGTGGTCAGCGAGCGGTTGCTCGCGCGCTGCGGTCGGCTGATCGACGTGGAAGCCACCCTTGCGGCGGTCGACGACTGGCCGCTTGCGAAGGCGTGCGAGCTCGCAGCCGCCGGGCGCGGGCAGACGCTGGAGGCGTTCGCGTTGCAGGCGGCGCTCGAGGACGCGGTCGCGGACAGCTAGGCGCTGCGGCGCAAGCGATCCTCGGTCTTGAGGATGCCCTCACCCAGCACGACGTCGAAGGCCCGACGTGCGTGCGCGACGTGGCGGAGGGAGCGCATCGATGTGTCGACGGCCCGGACCTTGCGCAGATGGTCGGCGGCGTCGAGCAGACGGCCCTCGTAGCGCTCCACGCGCGCGTCGGCGCTCAGCGCGGTCAGGGAATCGCGCAGGGCGAACCAGTGTGAGAGGTTGTGCGCGTCGGCTGCTGCCAGGCGCTCCTCGGTGCTCGAGGCGGCGCGGCAGGAGACGCATCGGCAGTCGCTCTCGGGCAGCAGGCCGCTGTCGAGCAGCTTGCCGGCCAGCGCGGCGGGGAGCGAGGTCATGATCGAGGAGAACTCGAAGCGCGGGGCACGGTCGACGCGACGGAACGTCTGTCCGGTCGCGGGGAGACGGAAGCCGCCAGCGCGCCCAAGCGGGAGCTCGGCGCCCGCGATCCCGAGCGACCAGGCGAGCTCGGCGAGCTGCCCGGGCAGCGTCCATATGCACGGCGCGCCGAGCTGCTGAAGCATGAGGATGAGATCGATCGCGGTCGCCAGCTGCTCGGGCGTGGAGCCTTCCGCGCCGGCGATTCCTACCCAGTAGCCGTCAGGTTCGCCGTGGGCGAAGCGGTTGACGATTGAGAGCCTCTCATCGCGGTGTGTTAGCGAGTCGATGGTGCAGGAGACGACGGCGAACAGCGGCAGCGTGGGTGCGAGCGCGTCACGGGCCGCGAGCGCGGCATCGAGAAGCCGCGGGTTGCGCCGTAGCCATCCGTCGTCGACGGCGGTGAACGGGAAGCCGCAGGCGCGCAGCAGGCTTGCGCCCTCCCTGATCTGCTCGGCGACATCTCCGCGAGCGACGCGATCGCACTCCTCTCGCCGACGCAGAGAGGCAGGGCTGTGAGGCTCTGAGCCGGCGGGCAGGAACTCACGTCCGCGCAGCGCCGCTACGGCCGCGAAGCCACCGGTGGCGGTGTCGGCGATGCGGGTGTCGACGACGAGGTTCACAGGCGCGAGCGTCCGGGCGCGGTGAAGCTCCTCGAGCTGGGCGGGCTGAGTTATCGCCGCGATCGAGGCGTCCGGTGCGAGGCCCTGCAAGGCAGCGTCGAGCACCGCGCGAGACGCGCCCGGGGTGCTCGCGCGGCTGACGTACATGGGGGCGCCGTCCCGGTCATAGGGCTCCCGGACGATCGGTGCGCTCGTTAGCGTTGGCTCGCGCAAAGCGGCCAGCAGCGCAGCAGCCGAGCGTGGGCGCGCGAGCGGCTCCTTCGCGAGCAGACGAAGCACGAGGCCGTCGAGCCACGGCGGGATCGACGGCTCGAACGCTCCGGGCGGCTCGGGGTCCTCGTGGCGGATGCGGTCGATCAGCTCGAGCTCGTTGGAGGCAGGGAACGGGACTCGGCCGGTGAGCATCGCGAACAGGACCGCGCCGAGTCCGTACAGGTCGCTATGGATGTCCGGCTCGCCGCGGATCTGCTCGGGCGCGCTGAAGGCCAGCGTCCCGACGAAGGCGCCGCGGGCGGTGATCGTCGTCAGGTCCTGCACGTGCGCGAGCCCGAAATCGAGGATAACGACGCCGCCGAGGCCGGGAAGGTAGATGTTCGCGGGCTTCAGGTCGCGGTGGACGACGCTGTGCTCGTGCAGGCATTGAAGGCCGGTGGCGATGCCGGTAGCGATCGCGATGGCTTCGCGCCACGGCACCTTGCCGTGCTCGGAGAGGTGCTCGCGTAGCGAGCGGCCAGGAAGGTAGCGCATCGCGATGAACGCGGCGGGCCGCCCGGCGCAGGGGGCGATCCCGCTCTGTACGTACTCCGCGAGGTTCGGGTGCTCGATGCGTAGGGAGGCCACCTCCCTGTTGAAGCGCTCGCGCGCCTCGACACTAGCCGGCAGCTCGTTGAGTACCTTGACCGCGAAGCGCTCCTCGCCGCGAACCGCCTCGAAGGTCTGCGCGAAGCTGCCGCTGCCGAGCAAGCGCACGAAGCGGAAATCCGCGATGCGGTCGAACGTTACGGGCAGATCCACGACTGAAATCATGGCGAGGCAAGCGGACGCTCATGCGCCGTGCTCGTAGGTCGAATGCGAATCTCGAACGCTGCCGACTCCACCTGAGTCGAGCAGGAGCTGGCGGGATTGAAACGCAATCCTGCGACGGTAGAACGCCGCAAACATTGGGCGCTAGACGAGGCCGCCCGTCGCCAGGCGCGGTTGTGGGTGCTGCCGGTGGCTCAGTGGGAGGCCTCCATAGGCAGCGAGACGAAGTCGGACTCATACAGCCGTTCGTGGTCGAGTATCGCGACCCGTTGCAGGCAGTAGAGCTGCCAGATTTCGCGCCAGCACTCACCGTCGGGGTAGGTCTTCCGCCGCGCCCGGCTCCTGGCGCAGACACTCAGGGCAAACCTAACCCAGGAGGCGCTCATGACCACGAAGCGGAGCCAGCATGACGACCCGTCCCCTGATCCGGCGGACACGAACACGCATCGGATCGTCGCCGACATCGGGTGGGGGCCCACCGAGGTCGTCTTCCATATCGAGACGACGGAGCCAGGAACCACGCTCGACGATCTGCTCGGAGCCAAGCAGACAGAAGTCCTGCCCGAACTTCTAAGCGAGGCGCGAAAGAAACGCGATCTCCCGGAACACTAACCACCCCCGATCGCTGGGCCATCAAGAACCCAGACCACAATCCTAGAGATCCTTATCGAAGGTCCTGTACCGCAAGGGCTCCAAAACGACCTTTTTAAGGGGGGAGCCCTGTCCTAGTTCATAGCGGGGGCGGGATTCGAACCCGCGACCTTCGGGTTATGAGCCCGACGAGCTACCAGACTGCTCCACCCCGCGGCGGTTCTTATGTTTTAGCAAAGAATCGGGCGCATGGCCGGTATCGGCGCCCGGTCAGCGAACCCGGCCTCCGAAATCGCCCGAGCCCTCAAAACGCAATCGCCTTCCCATCCCGAAAGAACCCGCCCGTCGGCCCGTCATCGCCCAGCGTGGCCAGCCATACCACCCCCGCCGCCCCGTCCTCGACGGGCTTCTTGGCGCCCATCGGCCCGCCCATGTCGGTGTTGACGAACCCCGGACACGCGGAGTTGACCAGGAACCCCTCGCCCGCGAGCTCCGCCGAGAGGATCCGCGTGACCGCGTTGAGCGCCGCCTTGGACACCCGGTAGCCGGGCGACCAGCCGCCCATCTCGGTCACGCCGCCCATGCCGCTGGACACGTTGACGATGCGCGGGTGCTCGCTGGCGCGCAGCAGGTCCAGCAGCGCCACGGTCAGCCGGTACGCCCCATAGAAGTTGGTGTCGAGCGCCAGCTGGATCTTGTCGAAGTCGGGCGCCACGCCCGCCACGCCGAAGTCGCTGCCGATGCCAGCGTTGTTGACCAGCACGTCCAGCCGACCGGGGTCCGAGCGCACGCGCTGTGCAGCCGCGGCGATGCTGTCGGGGTCGGCCACGTCGAGCGTCAGCGCCCGCACCGTCGCGCCCGTCGCGTCCGCCAGCTCGCGCGCGGCCGCGTGCGACTTGTCGGCGTCGCGGGCGCTCAGCAGCACCTCATACCCCTGCTCGGCCAGCTGGCGCGCGACCTCGCGCCCGATCCCGCGATTTGCGCCCGTCACCAGCGCCACCCTGCTCGATCCTTCGTCCGACCCGCTCGCTGCCTGCACGCTTGCGTTCATGTGCTCCCCTCTCATCGCTCGTGGATGCGCACACCTCTAGCATGCCGCCGATGCGCGTAGCGGTCGTCGACATCGGCACCAACTCCACGCGGCTTCTGATCGCCGACGTGGACCCGGCCAGCGGGTCGATCGAGCAGCTGGTCAGGCGCTCGCGGGTCACCCGCCTGGGCGCGGGCGTCGACTCGTCGGGCTCGCTGTCTGACGACGCCATCGAGCGAGTGTTCGCCACGCTGGCTGACTATCGCCAGGCGATCGATGCCCATGGCTGCCAGGCCAACCTGGCGGTGCTCACGTCCGCGGTGCGCGACGCCGCCAACGGAGCTTCGTTCGCCGAGCGTGTGCGCGAGCACTTCCACCTCGACGCCCGCGTGCTGAGCGGCGACGAAGAGGCGCAGCTGACCTTCCTCGGCGCCATGTCCGGACGCCCGGACGACCCGGAGCACGCAGCGCAGCCCACTGTCGTGGTTGACATCGGCGGGGGCTCCACCGAGTTCGTGGTCGGGCGCGGCCACACGGCCGGGTTTCACACCTCGCTGCCCGCAGGCGTGGTGCGCATGAGCGAACGCCACATCCACTCCGATCCGCCCGCTCCCCATGAGCTGCAGGACCTTGCGCAAGACGTCCGCAACACGTTCCTCGACGGCCTGCCCGCGCCCGAGCGCGCGCCCGTCACACACGCCATCGCAGTCGCCGGCACAGCCACGTCGGCCGCCGCCATCGACCAGGAGCTCGACCCCTACGACCCCGAGCGAGTCCACGGCTACACGCTGCGCCTGGCCACCGTCGAACTGCTGCTCGCGCGGCTGGCCGACATGGACGAAGAGCGCCGCCGCCAGGTGGTCGGCTTGCACCCCGATCGCGCGCCCACGATCGTCGCCGGCATGATCCTGCTTGAGGAGGCAATGCGCGCGTTCGACCTCGACCAGGTCGAGGTCTCAGAGCACGACATCCT
>DATNLQ010000363.1:0-8170 GCA_035602785.1 Solirubrobacteraceae bacterium | reverse complement strand
CTCGGCCGTAACCGCGCCGATGCTGGCCGCCCACTGGAGCACTGCGATCCGCTCGGGCGGGTGGGTGCTGCCTGATTGGCGTGTCATAGCCGTCCTTTCGTGTGGTTGTTGGAGTGCATGCGCGCGATCTCGGCTCTGCCGTCGCGGTCGAGCACGATCACCGCGGCCCAGCCCTGCCCGAGCCTCATGACCTTGCCGGAGTCGAGGACCGGCTTGCTCGTTCGTGTGCGAGTACTCCTGCCGTCGCTGTGGCTCGAGACCTTCCACGCGCCCTCCTGGCCAGCGAGACTCGAGATCATCTCGGCGGAGCTCGGGACCACCTGACGGTGGGCGATCAGCGCCGACAGGTTGCCCATGACCTGCTCGAGCAGTCGCTCGCGCCCCGGCAGACGCAGGTCGCACAGCTCCTGGGTGCCGAGCAGCAAGCTGAATCCGGCCGAGCGGGCGCGGCCGAACAACCTGACGACCTGCTCGGCGGCGATGGCGGAGAACTCGTCGATGACAACCAGCGTCGCCTCGGGCCGTCCCTGCAATGCGGCTATGACCGTCTGCAGGTCCTGCACGATGGCTGCTCCGAGCATCTGCGTGAGCAGCGGCCTGCTGTCTGACTCCAGGCTGAAGTACACCACCGCATGGCTGCGTGCGGCGGCGAGCAGGTCCAGGCGTCCGGCGCCCGCGGTGCGTGGATCAAGCCAGGCGCCGATATCGGACTCGGCGAGGATGGCCAGCCGGTCGCGCACCCCCGCAAGGTCGCTTTGCTGGCGTGCGGTCATCGAGTCCAGGTAGGCGTGCGTCGGCGCGGCCTCGGATTCGGGCAGCCCGCGCACGAGCCCCTCGAGCGTTGCGGGATCGAGGTGATCGACGATCAGCTGGAGGCTGACCTCCAGGCCTGACCTGCGCAGCGCCCTTACTACGTGGCCGAGGTAGCGCTGGGATTGGCGCAGATAGTGCGGCTCGGTGAAGCGCTCGCCGGCCAGGACCTTGTCGGCTATCTCTGTCTCGCTCCCGCGAGCGTAGGGGTTGTAGACGCAGCCCCCTGAGGGGGTCCATTCGAGGAAGGGCCGTCCGGCTTGGTTTGCCGTGCAGCGTGCCTGCCGACGCAGGTCGCGGTCGCCCTTGGGGTCGATGATGACCGCCCCCATCCCCTGCTCGATCGCCTGCACGACCATCGAGGTCTGGGTGGTCGTCTTGCCAGAGCCGGTCGCTCCGACCACGAGCGTATGCCGGCCGCCGGTGGAGGCGTCGAACGGGATGCAGACCGTCCGCCTGCCCGTGGCGCGACCGAGCAGCAGCTCACCCTGGCGGCGCCGGCGCTCGTGGCCGAGAGCGCTCGCAAGGCGCTGCCTCGCGATCATGCCGGCCACGCGCAACGGATCCAGGGGCCCGTAGCGGGCGGCGGCGATCTCGGCCATGTCCCCGCCAGCGTCGAGATCTTGGCGATGCCAACGACGACCCCGGATCGAGGCGGTAAGAGCGGCCACCGCCAGCGTCAAGGTCGAGCCCGCCGGGCGGATGGGCGCGAGCGCGATCAGGACAAGCGCGGCGGTGGCCCAGCTCCAGTGCAGGTGCCTCGCGCGCATGAGCCGCGCGGCGACGAGACCGACGAGCAGGCCCAGCAGGCCGTGCAGTACTCCGTCGGCCAGCCAGCGGACCAGTTGCTCGATGGGCGCCAACGGATCGATGTCCCGTTCAGGGAACGGATTGGAAGATGGCATTGTGGCCACTCCTTTCTTGAGACCGGCCACGCGGGCAGGTCGGTATGGACCGGTGCGTGCCGGTCGTGCTTGTCGAGATCGGGCGGCCGCGCGAGATGCGGCTGCCGAGGGTGCTGCGGGTGCCTCACCGGGCCCTTTTGAGCCCGTTGAAGATCTTTCAGGTCAGCCGGTAGCCGACTCCCCATACGTTGACGACCCAGCCGCCGTCGCCCTGGGCTGCGAGCTTGCGGCGCAGTCTGCTGGCATGGCTGTCGAGAGTGCGCGTGGAGGCGCCTGATCGGTATCCCCATACCGATCGCAGCAGCTCGTCCCTGGTGAATACGCGCTGGGGATCGCCGGCAAGGTGCGCGAGCAGCGCGAACTCCATGCGGCGAAGTGCCAGAGGCTGGTCGCGCAAGCTCGCGGTGTGTGTGGCGCTGTCGATTGCAAGGGGCCCGACCGCGAGCACCGATCCGTCTGCCATCGCGTGCTCGGCGCGTCTCAGAATCGCTGTTATCCGTGCCCTGAGCTCCAGGTACCGGGGTTTCCCGACGAGCACGTCGTCGGCGCCGGCGTCGAAGGCGCGCAGCATGTCCAGCCCTCGCGCCCGGGGATCGAGCACGATGACCGGGAGCGTCCGATCCCACGGCACGCCGGCTGCGCCCTGCGGTCTGCGAATCTCCTGGAGCAGATCGAGTGCCCCGCGTGGCGACTCCAGGCTGCCCAGGACGGCCAAGCGCGGCGCGCCCGCCCCCGCCAGGATGCGGGCATGCTCGCTGGTGCGGGCCAGCGCCACCCGATAGCCGTCGGCGCCGAGTTGCTCGGCGATTGCGCGACCGAGCTGCAGATCAGCCTCGACCATGAGGATCGGCCGCACCGCGCAGTCCAGTCCAGCCGGCTGGACGCTCACGTCGATTCGACCTCGCGTGGCGCGACTCCCAGGCCGCGTCTTGCGATCAGCGCGAGCACGTCGCTGTGTATCCAGGGAGTGGGCGCGCTGCGGCCGGCCTCTGACAGCAGGCCGATTCGGCGGGCAAGCCAGCTCGTCTCGCCGCTTTCGTTGCCCTTGCCGTCGCGCTTGACGCGCCCGCAGCGCGAGGCGATCTCGCTCATGCTGAGCCCGCTTTGCTCGACGGTGGCGAGGACGACCTCGCGCAGCCTGCGATTGAGCACTATGGGGCTCTCCTGCAGGCGCTTGAGCTCAGCGCTCAACAGGACGGTCGAGAGCTCGGCGTCGGCGGCGTGACGCGCGAGCGCACGCTGCGTAAGCGAACAGACCGGCTCGTAGTCTTCGAGGCTTGCGACCGCATCGCGCGCGCTGATCGGGCGGGGCTGGCCCTGTGCGGCCTGCGGCGAGTGCCGGCACCAGCGCAGCTCGGGAATGGACATCCGGCCAGCGAGCAGCTCGAGCCGGTAGCGGTTGCCAAGCCGATCGGTCGGCTCGGACTCCGGATCGCCCCCCGCCAGCCCATCCTCGGGCATACCCCGGCCGTGGGCGACGGGCGGCGCCACACGGACGTCCTCAATCGTCAGGCGCCGGCAGCGGCCGCGAGCGCGATGCGCGTCGTGCAGATAGTGCGTGCAGACGATCGCGGCGTTTTCGGCGGGCTCGTCTGCGGCCAGATGCGCAACGAGCCGCGTATCTCCGTGGGTGGCGGCGTCGCGGTCGATGACAAGAACGCTTCCGGCCGGGCCGGGATCAGCCAGGATCTCTCGCTTGTGGCCATCCGGGTCGACGTAGCGGCCGAGCGGGCTCGGCTGCGAGGGCCTGCGCCCGCGCCGCGGGCGGGAGCGTTGCGGAGACTGACCGCCGAGGCGGTCAGCGGATCGTGATGCAACGGGGCGAGGGGCGCTGAGCGTGGGCTGCATGGCTGTCTCCTGAGCGGTCGGTTCGTTGCCCCGGCAAAACGTCGCCGAGGACGTAAGCGGGATGTCGGGGCCGCTTGTAGGACCGCGAGTGGCAGCCGTCAAGCCCGGCGAATGGGGCGTTGCCTGGACGCTCTCAGCGCTCCGAGAACCCCTTAAGGGGTCTCGGAGATCGCGATCGCTGCGCGGTCACGACGCAAGAACTTGGCGCGAAAACGCTCATCGGCGCATCCGTCCGCCCAGCCTTTGATGAATACATCTGTCTGAGCAGCGGGCCACAGCGGCCGCACAACGAACATCGGGGTCGAGGTCGAGGGTGCGTTGGAGCGCTCGGACCCTGCCGAGTGATGGCGTTTCTTGTGGCTTGTGAGCGCTCGTCCCTGTCAGCCGCAAGGGACGCTTTGCGCGGTACGGCGAGGCGATGGGAAGAAGAAGTGGGGCGACGACCCTAGCCGCAGTCGCACGCAGGAAGCGCGTCGGCGCCGCGCCGGCGCTCGCCAAAGCGCAGTCGCCCATTTCTGCGTCGTGGCAGTTTGGCTCTGCAATGGCGAAATGCAGGCATCCCACGAGCAGTCGCCCGATGATCGGAGCCTGAGGCGACTGCGTGAATCGAGAGCTCGCGACAGTGGCGACTGCATGAGCTGACCGGCCGGCTGCGCCTTGCCGAAGGGCGACTGCGCGAGCGTTCGCGCGCCAGATCCTCAGGCCGCCGAGATCCCGTTGCGGCAACAGGCAGGCGCGGTAGGTGCCTATTCGCCGGCGAAGCTGGCTTCGGGCAGGATCCGGCACGGCTGTGCAAGCGCCTCGCCTGCCCTGGGGTCGCCATGGGCCGCTCTCACTCGCAGCTCGGGCGGGACGCGGGCGACGCCGTAGGCATGCAGGAGGCCCTCGTGCACGTCGCGCTCTGACGCGAACACGATCTGTTCGCGTCCCAGGTACTCCCAATCGACGGGATACTCCCCGGCGTAGGCACGGCAGGCGCACAGGACTGCGTCGGCACGCCTGGCGCTCTCTCGGGCACGGGCCCGGTCGCGGCACACGAACACCACCATGGGCGTGGCCTCGCAGCGTCGTCCGTATCGCCTCGTGTGCGCAGACCATCCGGCGAGGAAGTGGTCGTAGCGCTCGAGCTTGTCGAGCGCACCTCCGTTGGCAAGCCGGTTCTCCAGCTCCATGATCACGTCGACGGCGCGTCCCTGGTGCGCTACCTCGACGATCGCGTCTGGGCGAACGGTCTCAAAGCGCTCGACCTCCAGGCGCTCCCCGCCGGCGCCTGTGCGCAGGAAATCATGTGCAGCGCGCCCGCCGGGCAGGCGCAGTTCCCCGGGCGCAAGCGCAGCCTGCTCGCCGGCGTGTGTGACGCGGGGCGGCGAGAGCACCGACTCTGCGGGTCCGCGCAGCCTGCAACATGACGGGCCGAGCAGCTGCGCGAGCGCCAGTGCCCAGCCGGCTACACGCACGTCGCGGCAGGCCCGCGCCAACCGGCGCGCGCTCTCGGAGGACGACACGACGACAGCGCCATCGCCGGCGCTCGATCTCCAGGGCGAGGAGTCTTGCGGGCGCTCGTCGTGACCGAGCAACCGCAGGCCCGGCTCGGTGATCACGTAGCACATCGGTGTGCCTCCCCCATCGTGGCGGTGAAACTGGAAGCGCTCGACCAGCCCGGCGTCGGACAGCCGCTTGAGTCGTCGCTGGGTTGTCGTGGCAGCACGTCCGGGGTTGACGCGGCGATGGATCTGGCTGCTCAGCACGTGCCTGAAGCTGGCGATCAGCGCGAGCACTTCCTGGTCGATCGGCTCGGGCTGCCATTTGCTGGCCGGCGCGTGCGCTGGGCGCGCCCAGCGCACGCTGTGGGCGCCGTCGAGCTCGACAAGCTCGCGATAGCTGTGCGACGGGGCGTCTGGGAGAGCGGGCCCGTCGTCGCCGCCTCCCCCGTCGGCCCGACGTGGGACGGGCGTACGGAGCGTCCTGGGCATTGAGTCGACGGGCGTTGCCGGAGTGGGACCGGCAGGCGCCTCGACGACCTGCTGAGGGAGATCCGGCTTGTGCTGTTGCCCGGCGTTGCGAGGTCGATCCCAATGGGGCTGGCGCAGGTCTGTCAGTTGGCGGCCGCCGCGCATGCGCTGATTGGCGGCGTGCTGGGCCAGGCGCTCGTGATCGACCCGCAGTGGGATCGTCTGTGCGACAAAGGGGGCCTGTCGGCCGTCGGGCGCGCTCCAGCTAGCGATCGCATGGTGCTTGGGCAGGTGCAGGCGAACGTCGGGGTGGCCCAGGCTCGAGAGACGCTCGATGCCCGGACGCACGGTGTCGGAGAATTCGGCCATGGTCAACGCGACTGCGGCCCGAGCGTCGCGGGCGGACGCGGTGGCGAAATACACGCGATGGGCAAAGAGCGCGTCGAGCTGCTCGCGCACGTCGCGGTCGATCCACTGTGCGTCGGTCTGCCAGCAGGCGACGGTCTCGAGACCTGCAGAGCGCTTGAGCGCCATCGTCTCGGCAAATCCGCGGTTGAGCACCAGAGGGGCCTCGTCGATCTTCAACGCGACGGCCACGCGCTGCTCGGCGCCGAGCAGGTCCTGCTGGCGGGCCAGGGCGGCATCGAGCATCCCCAGCAGCAGTTGCATCAGGACCGATGTGTTACCGGCGCCCATCGCGCCGAGCGCGCCCTTGACGACCAGAACCTCGGCTGCGCCGATCACGCGATCGAAGTCGACCCGCAGCGAGTCGTTGAGCAGGACGCGCTTGATCGAGGGCGAGTTGAGCAGCCGCGCGAGCTTATTGACAGGCGCATCGAGCTTGGCGGTGGTCGCGCTGCGCGCGTCGGCCAGCTGGGCGGTGAGCTCGGCCGTAAAGAAGTCAGAGATCTCCTTGAACTCTGGCAGCGTCCTGACGTGCGCACCCACGCTTCGCCGGTAGGCGTACCCGTCCTCGCCAACGGACAGCAGGCGGGCGGCGTCCCACAGGGTCGACCGGCGGTCGTGGGCCAACACCGCGATGATCGCATTTCTCAGATAACGATCGGACGAGGCCCTGATATCAGCGTCTGTAAAGAGATTTCGCAGCGCACCGACGACGTAGTCGGCGATCACGTCGGCCGGCGCGTCGACGGCGAGCGGGTTGAAGCCGCAGGTGGGACACGCCATGTCCAGCAGCGTGCATGTGCGCTCGCCGGGCACGAGGCTGACGGCCGCCTCGGCCGCGTCTCCCTTGGGATCGAGCACGATCACCGCGCAGCGATCGCGGCGCAGATCCTCGGCGATCGTGGCAACGAGGTAGCTGGACTTGCCCTGCTCGACGGTCCCCGGGACGGCCGTGTTCTGCTTGCGCAGATCCACGTGGATCGACACCGCGCCGAGCGCGTCGCGCAGCGTGCCGTGACCGTCTGGCGGTCGCAGCACGCCCGGCGGCGCAGGCGCCAGCGGCAAGCTGCTGCGCGCGAAGGGAACGGTCGTGTAGTCGACCGACGGCAGTTGCCACAGGGCGGCCAGCTCGGTGGACGCGAAGACGCCCTTGCGAAACGACGGCAGCGGGTTGCCCTCGCCTCGTTGCACACGGCGCCCATACAGGCCCAGCAGACCATGGCGTACCGCGGTTCCCCGCTCGACCAGGCGGTTCTCGGCTCCCTCGGCGCGCAGCTCGGAGGCGATGCGCTCGCAGACCGGACGAGACGGGCCGACCACCCGCAAGTCGAGGAAGAACAGGGGCCTGTGCTGAACGTCCAGGCCACCGCGAAGCTCTGAGTCCTCTACGACCGAGCGGTCGAGTAGAAGCAGGTGCTCCCTGCGCTCACGCGACAGGTGCGCCTCGTGGCGCTTGTAAAGGCGCTTGGCCAGCCGTTCGAAGAACGCTGGCGTGGGCGTGAGGGCCAGTTGCACGAATGCGGGCTCACCACAGGCGGCCATTGTCGTGATCAGCCGGTTGACCGGCGGCTCGCGCTCGTGCTCGAAGTGATCGAGCGCCTTGACGCGCTTGATGAACTCGGCGTGCTTCTTCAGGCGCAGGACCGTCGGCGCGAGGCCAATCGTCTGGTGGGCCCGATCGACACGGCAATTCGGATATGCGGCCTGCAATGCGGTTTCCACCATGCGCTCGAGCCCACTCGGACAGGTCACTGCGAGCCACGCGCAGTTGGGCGTGCCGGCCGTGTGATGCACCTCCAGCGCCGCGCTCGGCTGCCCCCACAACAGCCGTCGCCACCAGCGTCGCAGCAGCCGCTTGTGCAGCGCCTCGAACATCGTGATCACGGCATGGGCACTGGCACGGTCGGTGCGGTAGGGCTGCACGCACAGACGCACATAGCGTCGACGCTGCCGTGCGCGCCGGCGCATGGCGAGGAGCACGAGCGTACCCGCGAGCGCGAATGCGAGAGCCAGCCGCGCGGGGAACAGGCCGCGCGCGGGCGTCCAGTCGAGCGGCGCATGCGTGAGCTCGTCAAATGCGCCCGCAAGCGTCCTGGCAGACAGGTCGAGGAAGCCCACCGACCTGTCTGCCCGCAGGGCCATGCCCGGTCCGCCGCCGAGCAGCCAGGCGATCGCGGCGAAACCCACGAGCACGGCGAGCAGCCCCAACAGTTGCCACAGCAGAAAGCGAAGCACCTGCCCATCCACTCC
>DATNLQ010000339.1:0-18738 GCA_035602785.1 Solirubrobacteraceae bacterium | reverse complement strand
CCGGCGGCGGCCGGCCACAACACGGCGATCATGAACGGCCTGCTCGAGACCGCTCCGTCGGCCGAGGTGAAGGCCCTGGCAGCGCTGCCAGAGGTCGGCCGGTGCGTGGTCGCCGAAAGCACCGGGGAAGGCCGGGCGAAGGTGTATCACGGCGCCTTTGAAGACAAGGGCTGCACGACCGAAATACAAGGCCACGAAGGCAAGTACGAATGGATCGCGGGGGCGGCCAAGAGCAAATTCACGAGCAAGAGCGCAAAGGTGACGCTGGAAGGAGCGGGCGGTGCGGGCGTGACCTGCGCGAGCTCGAGCGTAGCTGGCGAATACACCGGGACGAAGACCCTCACAGCGTCGGTCACCTTCAAGGGCTGCAAGGGCGCGGCCGGCCGGGAGGTCTGTCAGAGCAGCGGCGCGCCGTCGGGACAGATCGTCGCGAATGGCCTCACCGGTCGGTTGGGCTTCATCGAAGACGTCCAAAACGAATCAGGCCTGTTCGTGTCGGTGGGCGTGGACCTCAGCGGCGAACCTTCGTTGTTGACGGCTCAGTGCGCTGGCGGCGCCGAAGAGCTGGTGGTCAAGGGCTCGGCGATCGCGCCGATCTCCAAGATCGACACGATGTCCAAGACGTTCAGCCTGCCTTACACGCAGAGCGCCGGCAAGCAGTCGCCCGAACAGTTCGAAGGCGAACCCAAGGACACTCTGACCGCCACGTTGGGTGCGGGCGCCGAACAGGCAGGCCTGAGCGCTGCCGAGAAGATCACCAACGAAGAATCGTTGGAGATCAAAGCGGCCGCCAGCGGGTAGCGAGCCGGACGGCACTCCACCGTGTCTCGCCTGTGGCCCGAACCCCAGCATGGGGGCCCGGCCACAGGCGCTTGACGCGCTTGCGGGCGCTGGTAGCCTTCGACGCGCAAGCCGGGCGATGATGGGGGCCGAGGGATGGCAAGGACGACCACGCAGGATGGAGGGGTGGGCCACGCGCGCCGCGCTGGCGGCGGCTGGCTCTACGTCATGCGCTGGTTCGGCGCACGCGCGGGCGGACTGCTGGCGGGCGCGCTGGCATCGCTCTTGCTCGTAGGCGCGCTTGCCAGCGCTCCGGCCTGGGCCGGCCGCGCCGGTGCCCCGTCGCGCCTTGCGAAGCTGACGCCGATCGCCTTCGCGGCCGAAACGCCAAAAGCCCCGAAAGTCGTCAAGCAGCCGCTCAGCACGACCGGCGAAGAAGGCCAGAGCGCGGCTTGCGAAGCGACCGCTTCGGGATCGCCTGCGCCGACCGTCCAGTGGGAAGTGTCGACCAACTCCGGCGCCACGTGGAGCCCGGTGGAAGGGGGCAGCGCAGATCAGCTGACCGTGGCCGATACGAAAACTTCGGAAAGCGGCGACGAGTACCGCGCGGTGTTCAAGAACACAGCGGGTGAAGCGACGAGCAAAGCCGCGACGCTCACCGTCCACGAGGCGCCCGCGGTGACCGAGCAGCCGACCGGCGTGACGGTCGAAGAAGGCCAGGGCGCCGCGTTCGAAGCCGCAGCGGCGGGTGTCCCGGCCCCAACCGTCCAGTGGGAACGCTCGACCAACGGCGGCAGCACGTGGGCCAACGTCACGGGAGCCACCTCCGACAGGCTGACGATCGCCAGTGCGAAGACCTCTGAAAGCGGCCAGGAGTATCGCGCGACCTTCAAGAACGTGGCGGGCAAGGCGACCAGCGAAGCGGCCGTGCTGACCGTCCGCAAGACTCCGGCGATCGTCAAACAGCCGATCTCCAAGACCGTCGACGAAGGGGCAAACGCGATCTTCGAAGCGAGTGCGTCGGGCTTCCCCGCCCCGACCGTCCAGTGGGAAGTGTCGACCGACGGCGGCACGGCCTGGAGTCCCATCCCGGGCGAAACTTTCGACCGGCTGGCGATCGAAGACGCGAACGTCGGCGAGAACGGATACGAGTACCGGGCCGTGTTCACGAACGTGGCCGGCGAAGCCGACAGCGAAGCGGCCACGCTGACGGTCCAAGCGCCTGCGCTCGTGACCGAGCAGCCGGCGAGCATGACCGTAGAAGTGGGCCAGAGCGCCATGTTCGAAGCCGCCGCGTCCGGGTTCCCGACGCCGACCGTCCAGTGGGAAGCGTCGACCAATGGCGGCGCCACCTTCAACGCGGTCGAAGGCGCGACCTCAGACCAGCTGACGATCGCCGACACCAAAGCCTCGGAAAGCGGCGATGAGTATCGAGCCGTGTTCACCAACGTCGCGGGCAAAGCGACGAGCGGCGTGGCCACGCTGACGGTCGCGACTACCCACTACAGCGCGGTCGCCTGGGGCCAGAACCTGTTCAGGCAGCTGGGCGACGGCTCTGCCAACGCTTCCAGCGACGTGCCCGTGGACGTGACCGGCCTGAAGTTCGTCACCGCTGTGGCCGGCGGCGGCCTCCACAGCCTGGCCCTTCTTGCCAACGGCACGGTGCAGGCGTGGGGCGACAACGAATTCGGCCAGCTCGGCGACGGCTCCACGACGAACGCCTCTGTTCCCGTGGCTGTCAGCGGGCTGGCCGACGTCAAGGCCATCGCGGCGGGCGAAGATCACAGCCTGGCGCTGCTTGACAACGGCACCGTGATGGCGTGGGGCGACAACGAAAGCGGACAGTTGGGCGATGGCAACGATCAGGAAAGCGAAGTGCCGGTCGCGGTCAAAGGGCTCACGGGCGTCAAGGCGATCGCGGCCGGCGGCAACCACAGCATGGCGCTGCTCAGCAACGGCGCCGTGCAGGCGTGGGGTGACAACGAATCGGGCGAGCTCGGCAACGCCAGTACCAAATCGAGTGCCGTGCCGGTTGCCGTCAAAGGCCTGAGCGGCGTCTCTGCGATATCCGCCGGCGGCCAATTCAGCCTTGCGCTGCTCAGTAACGGCACTGTGCAGGCGTGGGGCGCCAACGAATTCGGGCAACTGGGGACCGGCCTTGAAGAAGGAGAAGAAGAACGAAGCGATGTGCCGATCCGGGTGGAAGGGCTCAGCGGCGCCACCTCGATTGCGGCCGGATCCAGCCACTCTCTGGCCCTCGTTGGCGGCGGCACCGTGATGGCGTGGGGCGAAGACAACTTCGGGGAGCTCGGCAACGGGAAGATCGAGGCGCGCGAAGGAAAGCCGGTGGCCGTCAGCGGTCTGTCTGGTGTGGTCGCGATCTCGGCCGGCGGGCAGGACAGCGCGGCGCTGCTCAGCGGCGGCTCGGTCATGACGTGGGGCATCAACCGTTACGGAGAGCTGGGAGATGGAACCAGCGGCAGTCCGAGTGACGTCCCGGTGCTGGTGAGCGCCATTGGCAAGGTCGCGAGCATCTCGGCCGGGGGCTTCCACATGCTGGCGTTCGGCGAACCGAAACCGGCGATCTCCTCCCTCAGCCCCAACGTAGGCTCGGCCGCGGGTCAGACGACCGTGACATTGACCGGCTCGAACTTCGACGAAGCGACCGCTGTCCACTTCGGAGCGAACGCGGCGGTCAGCTTCGAAGTCACCTCCGACACGACAGCCACGGCGGTCGCTCCAGCGGGGATGGGCACGGTCGACGTGACGATCACCACCCCCGCCGGCGTCAGCGCGACGGGCGCGGCCGACCGCTACACCTACGTACACACGCCGACTGTGAGCAAGCTGTCGACGAAATCGGGACCGGTCGCGGGCCACACGAGCGTCACCATCACGGGCACCGAATTCACCGGTGTGACCGCAGTCAGTTTCGGCGCGGCGGGCGCTCTGCACTTTACCGTCGTCTCACCCACCTCGATCACCGCCGAAGCGCCGCCTGGGACGGCAGGCACGGTCGACGTGATCGTCACGAATGCTGCCGGCCCAAGCGCGAAATCGGCCAAGGACCATTTCGAGTACACGCCGACGGTTGAAAGCGTGGCGCCCGACGAAGGCTCGACTGCGGGCGGCACGAGTGTGACGGTGACCGGGACGGGGTTCGCCACTGCCAGCGCCGCGACGACCTTCAAGTTCGCGACCAAGAAGGCGACTTCTGTACAGTGCGCGAGCACCACCAGCTGCACGATGGTTGCGCCAGCGGGCACTGCTGGCACGGTCAACGTGACCGCGCAGGTCAACAAAGCGATCAGCCCGGTCAACGCTCCCGCCGACGACTTCACCTACAACTGAGCGCTCCCGCGTCGCCCGGGCGCAAATGGGTTGACAAGGCGCTGGAACACTTGACGATATGCCCGACCTGCAGCTGGTGATTTTCGATTGCGACGGCGTGCTCGTCGACAGCGAGGACATCTCCAACGACGTGCTCGCGCGGATGCTCACCGAGGAGGGTCTGGCGACGACGCTCGCGCAGGCGCGCAGCGCCTACCAGGGGCTGCTGCTGGGCGACGTGCTGGCGGCGGCCGAGGCGCGGTTGGGCCGCCGGCTGCCCGTGGGCTGGCTGGAACGCTACGAGCGCGAGCGCGAGGACGCGTTTCGCTCGGGCCTGCAGGCCGTCGCCGGCGCGGCGGCGGCGGTGCGGGCGGTGACCGCGGCGGGCGTGGGGGTGTGCGTGGCATCGCAGGGCAAGCTCGCCAAGACGCGCCTGTCGCTGGCGCTGACCGGCCTGTCAGACCTGTTCTGCGAGCATGCCCTGTTCTCCGCCGAGCAGGTGGCGCGCGGCAAGCCGCATCCCGACCTGTTCCTGCACGCGGCCCGCGCGATGGGCGCGCCGCCCGGCCGCTGCGCAGTCGTCGAGGACACTCCGTCGGGTGTCACCGCGGCGGTTCGCGCGGGCATGCGCGCGATCGGCTATGCGGCGGACAGCGATCAGGCAGCGCTTGCACTGGCCGGGGCGGAGGTCGTGCACACACTCGATGCCCTGGCCGGCCTGCTCGGGCTCGACGCAGCGCAGCGGAGCGGGTGATGACCGCCCATCATCCTCGCCTGAGCAGGACTTATCGGCGCGAGACGTCTTCCAGGTAGCTCTGCACCCAGCTCTCCGACAGCTCGTCCGATTGCCGGCGCATCGGCTGGGGAGTCGGGACGGAGGTCTGCGGGCGCTCGATCCCGAGCATGTCCAGGACGCGGCCGACCGAGCCCTCGAGGTCGCCGGCGACCTCCTCGTAGTACAGCGGCAGCGGCTGTTGGCCGATGCGAAAGAAGAAGCCGCGCCAGGCGTCCTCGTGGCGGCGCAGCTGGTCGAGCAGGTGATCGATGGCGTCGAAGGAGTAGACCACCCGCTGCTCGCGCTCGGGCTCGCCCGCGGTCTGCGTGTCGGACTGGCGCCAGACCCAGGTCTGCAGCGCACGCCACAGCGAGACGGCCTGACGGACCTTGTCGCTGCGCGAGACGAACACGTATCGCAGTTCCGGAAAGGCGGCGTTGAGCAGCGAGCCGTCGCCCTTGCCGCCGAAGCGGGGGATCCCGCGCATCAGCTCCAGGAAGTCGTTGAAGTAGCTCCACATCAGCTTCGTGCCGAACACGCCGTTGGGCGTGGTTCCCTCGCGCAGCGTGGCAGCGAGATGGCCGGCGTAGTCGTCGCGGCTCCACGTGGGGCTGCGTTCGCCCTCGCGGTCGAGCTGTGAGTCATACGGCAGCAGGCGAATGACTTCGGGGCTGCGCAGACCCCAGAAGTACTCGCGCGGGCGGCGCGGCACGCCGGTCTCCTTGAGCGCCTCGAAGTACTCGCGCGGACGGCCTGCCACGCCGGTCTGTTCCAGTCCCTCGCACAGCAGTGTGCTGCCGCTGCGCGGCGTGGCGCAGACCACATAGCAGAGCCTGGGAGCGACCGGCTCGTCCGCTGCAGAGGCGTGCGGACGCTGTGGCTCGGTGGCGCTCATCCGATCCGCCGCGTCGGTTCGCTGGCTGACAACTGGTCGGGATCGTTGATTTCGGCCCCGGCCGGGGGGCTGGGGTCGCCGTGCAGCAGCGGGTCCTGTGTGTCTTGCATCCAGCTTCCTAGGCGGCCGGCAAGCTCGTTGCGGATCTCCGCGCAAGCCGGATCGTCGGCGAGGTTGGCCGCCTCGTTGGGGTCGAATGCGAGATCGTAGAGCTGTTCGAACGGGACTGTCCTCTGCGCCCATCCCAGCGACAACAGCAGGCTCTTGCTGGGCGAGTCGTCGCAGTTGGCAAGCACCGGCGTGGTTCGCTGCCCGAAGCGGCGGATGTACTTCCAGCGCTGCGTGCGCACCGCGCGCTGGGGCTCGTAGGCGGCATGCCAGGTCATCTCGGCGAAGATCTCGTCGCGAATGGACGTCTTGCGGTCACGGATCAGCGGCATCAGCGAGCGGCCCTGCAGGAAGTCGGGGCGCTCGATGCCCACGAGCTCGCACAGCGTGGGGTAGACGTCGATGTGCGACACGAGCGCGTCGATCACCTTGCCGCCGGCGAATCCGCCGGGGCCGCGCAGGATCAGCATCACGCCGAGCCCGCGGTCGTACAGCGTGGCCTTGGCGCCGGGAAAGGCCAGGCCGTGGTCGGTCGTGAACAGGATCAGCGTGTTGTCCGCCAGCCCGTGCGCGTCGAGCGCCTCCAGTACCGAGCCCACGCCCTGGTCGAGCGAGCGCGCGCTGGCCTTGTAGGCGGCCATGTCGCGCCTGGTCTCGGACGTGTCGGGCAGGTTGGCGGGGGGGAGCGAGTAGAGCGCGTCGCGCAGCGAGGGTGGGCTCAGCCAGTCGCGGTGGGTCTCGAAGAAGCCCACCGACAGGAAGAACGGCTCGGGGGGCGGCTCGGCGAGGATCTCGATTGCGGCCGGAGCGACCCTGTCCACGTGGGTGGTCTCGATCTTGAGCACGCGGTCGAAGCCGATAACGTCGGGACGCTTGGCTATGTGCTGCTCGCCGATCAGCACCGAGTGGTATCCGGCGTTGTGCAGCGGGTGCACGAGGTGTTGGTGGTAGTCGTTGAGCGACCAGCCGCGATGAGCCAGGCCGAGCATGCCGTTGTTGTGCCCGTACTGGCCAGTCAGCAGGCACGCGCGCGAGGCCGAGCAGGTGGGAGCCGCGCAGAATGCCTGGCGGAACAGCACGCCCTGATCTGCCAGCCGCTGGATGTTGGGCGTGGGAACCGGATGGCCGTACGGCTGGACGTAGCGACCGGTGTCGTGCGAGTGCAGGTAAAGGATGTTGGGTGCGGCGTGGCTCACGTGGCGATGGGGGAGGAGGTCGGCGCAGCCGTAGCCTAGAGCTTTGTTCAGTCGATCAGTCGAGAACCCGGCGCACTCGCGGCGACACGGGCGAAGCCGAGGCGGTGGGCGCCCCGGCCGATCGAGACGGAAAGCACGAGATAGACTGGGCTTTCTGCGCCAGTAGCTCAGCTGGATAGAGCGTCGGTCTACGGAACCGAAGGTCGGGAGTTCGAATCTCTCCTGGCGCGTGTCGTGTCGAACGGCCCTGCGACGGGTCCCGCGACGCGCCGGCAGCCCCCCGGGTGGCCGCCTTGGGCCGGCCCCCGAGAGCATGTGAGACGCTTGTGAACCCTGCCTTGGAGCCGGTATCCGTGATATGCTCGGCCACTAATCTCGCCGGGGTATGGCCTGGGGAGACAAAGAGTTTGTGGTCGATTACATCTGGTTGACATCTGGACAACCCCTCAAGAGGGCGAAAACGGAGGATCCACAAGGATGAGACACATCAAGATGGCTTGCGGACTTGCCGCGACGGCGTGTGCGGTGTGCGTGGCCGCAGTGCCGGCGCTGGGAGCGAGCGTCGAAAGCAACTTCATAGCAAACATTCCGCACAAAGCGATTACGCCGGCAAAGACGGCGAGGACGTCGGGCAAGACAGAAGAAGCGCAGACGTTCAAATTCGGCAACGTGACCATCATTTGCCAGCAGTTTAACTTCCCCGAAAAATATCAGACCGGGAACACGGCGTTGACGACCGGCAAAGTCGAAGAAGAATCCTTCAAGACGATTGAAGTCGGCATCCACTTCGAGAAATGTGGACGTATCGTCACGCCTAACCCCGAACCCTCGAGAGACCAGTTCGTGGCAGCGAACTTCAAAGGCAAGATCACGATCATCTACCACGTGAACGGGTTCGGCGAAATCCTCGGCAACGGCGAAGGCGAAGAAGAAGAATTCGCCAAAGCGACGGTCAAGGAAACGGCCGCGTCGTTCGTGTCAGCGACCCAGAAGCTGTGCAAGGTGATCATCCCCGAACAGACGGTGCCGCTGAAAGCCATCAAACACCCCGAAGAAGAATTCTCGGCTGCGTCGTTCTCGAACGTGTTCACGCCGACGGCGCGCAAAGGGTTCGTCAACAACGAAAAAGAGTCGTTGGTAATCACCAACAACTTCAAAAGCCTCGAATACAAGTTCGCCGAAGAAACGCAGTGCGGCGAAGACGAGAGTAAAGCCATAGGTACCACAGGGGTCTACAAAGGCACGCTCAACCTTGAAATCCCTTCGGGCAACCTCGGATTCGAAGAAGCCTGAGCATAGGCTGACAAACCCGGCTGGCAAGTCGGATCGAGGCGGGGAGCAGGCGCGTTTGGCGTCGGCTCCCCGCCTTGTTTATTTTTAGCCCTCGATTGATTGCCATCGAGACGCGCCTACAGCGTGCGGTCTGCCCGGCCGCCGGAGGCGTGGGCGTTAGTGGGCGGCGAGGGCCAGGACGGGCACGCACTGCCCCTGCTGCTTTGACTCGTACATGGCCGTGTCGGCCAGCTTGACGAGCTCCTCTGCGGTTATCGCACCGGCGTCAGAGCAGGCGACGCCGAGGCTTGCACGAAGCTTGACTGTGCCGCAGGAGAGATCGAAGGTGCTGCACAGGGCGTTGCCGATCCGCTCGGCCGCGCGCATCGCCATGTCGGGCTCGGGGATGTCGCGCAGCAGGACCAGGAACTCGTCTCCGCCGAGGCGGCCGATCACGTCGTGGTCGCGGCTGGCAAGCCCCATGCGCTCTGCTACCAGCGTGAGCAGCTCGTCGCCGGCCGCGTGGCCGAGGCGGTCGTTGACAGGCTTGAAGTCGTCGAGGTCGACGTACACGACCCCGGTCGTGGGGGAATCCTCGCGGTCGAGCTCCGTCTGCAGGGCGCCGAGGATCGACGAGCGGTTGTGGCAGTGGGTCAGGGGGTCGAACGTGGCGCGCTTCTCGAGCTCCTGGCGCGCGCGGGCGCTGTCGGTGATGTCGAGCACGCACGTGATCGCGCCGTTGACCTCGCCGCTGGTGCGCAGCAGCGCGCGCAGGCTCATCAACGCGCGTCGCCAGGCGCCGGATGCCAGCACGATGTCGACCTCTACGTCGCGGTCGACGCCCGCGGAGAGGACCTCGGCGAGCGCGTCGTCGAAGCTGCCCCGGCCCTCCTCGGTGAGCGTCTGCAGGATCTCTGCGACCGAGCTGGACGCCGCGTCGGCGCGATCGTCTGCGGATCCTCCTGCGACGGCGTCGGACTCGGGCGAGTCCTTGAAGGGAGAGCCGTGCAGGATGTCCAGCAGGCGAGCGTTGTTGTAGATCACGTTGCGATCGGTGTCGACCTGCAACAGCCCGACGGGCATGGCGTCGGTGATGCGCCGCAGCAGCTCCTCGCGTTCCTCGAGGACTTCCTGGGCGTGCATCTCGGCGGTGACGTCGATGATCTCGATCAGCACGTAGTTGCGGTCGGGCTGGTTGAGGAAATTGTGCAGCGTGGTGTCCACCCACATCCACGTGCCGTCCTTGCGCCTGCGGCGCAGCCTGGTCTGCTGGGCACGGCGTGTGGAGAGGACGGCCAGCCAGCCCTCGACCGCGCGGCCCTGGTCGTCGGGGTGGATCTGGTCGAGGACCGATTTGCCGATCAGTTCCTCGGGCGTGTAGCCGAACATCAGCGTGAACGCGTCGTCGCACTCCAGGACGTTGGCGCCCTCGTCCTCCAGCAGCGTGGAGAAGCGCGGGGCGGCTGGTGCCTGCTCCTTGGCCACGGGGCGGCCGTCTTCCTCGACGGGCTCGTTGTTGGGCAGGATGATGCACATCAACGTGCCGTGGATCTCACGTACGTCCAGGAAGTGCAGCGTCACCCAGGAAGAAGGTTTGCTGAGCAGGCGCACGTTCCCGGCGGATGCGCCCTCGTGCTGGGCGAGCTGCCACAGGCTGATCACGGTTGCGCGGTCCTCGGCGACCACGCCGTCGATCACCGCCCGTCCCTCGATGGCCGCCTGGCCCCACAGCCCGACGGTGTTGGGCACGGGCACGATCAGGCCGTTGCTCGACAGCCCGCAGACCAGGGCGTCGGAGTGCTCGCGCAGCAGGGCGTCGGCGGCCAGGGCGATGCTCTGGGGGTCGTATGTGGCTTGACTTGCCATCTGATTCCTCTCCGGCGTCCAATCGACCGCGAGGCGCCCTCGCGTGAGCTGTCGGGCGAGCGTATGGACGATCGGGCGGGCGGCCGATAGAGCATCGAATGGGCCCGGCGCAGATGCTCAGGCGGCAAACGGGGCAACCGATCGAACATCGGCGAGCACGCCGTGGTTGCGCTTGCGCATACCGAGCTCGTACGCACCGCAGTGCGCAGTGCGCAGTGTCCTGGGCGCGCCCGCCTGCGTCTGGACGGTCATCTGCATGGCTGCGATCGAGCAGTTGACCACGTCGCGCTCGCCGCCGCGGGGGTCGGCGTAGCGCCAGCAGGCAGCCGAGCGACCGGGGACCTGCACACTGATGTCGACTGCCATGTTGCCCTGGCCGGTGAGCCGTACGGTGGCGCCCTGCGCGTTTGCGTCCACGCGCGGGCGTCCGGCGGCGAGGCCGCCCAGGCGGTGGCGGGCGCCGTCGATGCATAGCGCGCCGCTGGCTAGGAACGGCGTTATGCGCCCGGCCAGTCGCACACGTCCCAGCGCGAGGTCCAGCCACGCGTCCGGCGCGCCTGCGAAGTCGATCCCGTGCAGCCAGATCCACCGCTCGGCATGCTCGCTTCCCCAGTTGTGCCCAACCATTCCGGGCCACCCGCGCAGCTCGATCGCCTCGCGCCCGGCCAGCTCCAGTCGCCCGTCGAAGCTCGCAGCGGGAGCGGGGCTGGTCAGCTTGGTGCGCGGCAGAGGAGCCCTGTAGAGCCATGCGGGTGACAGGTGACGTAGCTCGGGCTCGTGGGTGCTGAAGCGCAGCGACCAGCGCGCGTCGCCGCAGCGGCCGTGCGACTGTCCGGGACCGAGGATCGCACCTTCGCCCTCCTCCGCGGTTGCGACTCCGTCTGCGCCTGCGTCCGCACTCTCGCTCGCGCCGCTGGCGTCGCCGATCGCGATCCAGCCTGCGGCGGGCGCGCGCAGCTGCGTGCTGGTGAGCTTGTGCATGAAGGGCCGCTCGGCGCGGGCGTCAAAGACGGTGCACCACACCGACCCAAGCGCTGGGCGCCCGGGGGGCTTGTGGACGGTGGCGCGAATCCATGCGCCCAACGGTCGGTCGGGGCTGACGGCGCGCAGATAGAAGGACTCGTACAGGCCCGCTCGCGTCGGCGCGGTCGGGAACACGGCGCTCGTGGCCATCAATTGCGATGCTAACCGCCTGGCAACCCTCCGTAGTGCCACCCCTGAGAGGATCTGACGATGGTGCGAGACCCGCTCGTGCAATTGCCGCGCGCGTTGACCGAACCGCGCCGGCATCCGGACGCGCGATTTGTGATGGGCATCGATGGCGGCGCGACCAAGACGCTGGCCGCCGTCCTGGACCTCGGGGCAGGTGTGCTGCACCTCGGCCATGCGGGGCCGAGCAACGAGGACGCGGTGGGCGAGAAGGCGGCCGTGGCGGCGCTGCTGGCGGCGGCCGACGAGGCGATCGCCAGGGCGGGCATCTCGTCGGAGGATCTCGCCGGGGCGGTGCTGGCGGTGGCGGGCACCGACACCGACTCGGTAGCCGAGCACGTGGCGGGCGCGCGCACCGAGCAGTGGCTGGTGGTCAACGACGTGGTCGGCGCGTGGGCCACGGCGACCGGCGCGACGCCGGGTGTGGCGGTGATCTCGGGCACGGGCTCGAACGTGTTCGGCGTGGGGGGCATGGGTGCCGATGCGCGCGCGTGGCGGGCCGGAGGCTGGGGCCATCTGCTCGGCGACGAGGGGTCGGGATATTGGTTGGGCGTCCAGTCGATCAAGGCGGCGTTGCGCGACCGCGAGGCGTCGGGCCCGCCGACGGCGCTCAGCGACGCGGTGTGCGAGTTCTTTCAGATGCCCAGCGTCGAGGCGGTTGCCAGCAGCGTGTACTCAAAGCCCTTGACCAAGGGCGAGATAGCGGCCTTTGCGACAGAAACCGCGCGCGTGGCCGCGGCGGGAGACTCGGTCGCGCGCGAGCTGTACGAGCTTGGGGCGCGCGAGCTGGCGGGACAGATCGCGGCTGTGATCGACCAGACGGGCCTGGCTGCGAACGGCTCTGCGGACGGCTTTCCGGTGGGTCTGATCGGCAGCGCGTTCAAGGCGGGCGCGCTGTTCGTGGAGCCGCTCGCGCAGGCCGTTCGCGCGCATGCCGCGCGGGCGCGCGTGACCGTGGTGGAGATGACCCCGGTGGGCGGCAGCCTGCTGCTGGCGATTCGCGTGTGCGGCCTGACGGACGGTCCGCCCAGGGAGCAGCTGTCGCGAATGATCGACGACGCGCTGCGCGTCTGAAGGGACTTTGCGACAGAGGTCAGCGGCTCATGCCCATAGCACTCATGGCGTGCATCGATCCGGACGAGCCCGGAACGACGAACCCCGGCACCTCGTGCGGAACGGCGAGAATCGCGACCGCGAGCACGACGAGGACACCTGCCGTTGCCACCTTCGCCGCGCGTTGCCACGGTCCGAGCTTTTCGATCGCCACGAGCCCCGCGATCAGCGCCATCCAGGTGAGGCTCATGACGCCGAGCGCGAACAGCGCGGCCATCAGGGCCCACGAGCATCCGATGCACCATCCGCCATTGCGCAGGCCCATCACAAACGCGCCTGACCGGCTGTTGCGCCACGTCGCGCGCAGGAATCGCAGTGGGCTTCGGCATCTCGTCAGGAAGGCGTGCTTGAACGGCGTCAGCTGATACAGCGCGGCGAGCACCAGGACACCAGTCGCGAGCCAACGCCCGCCGCTGTGCCACGCCAAGGCGGTTGCGAACAGGCTCTTGCCGAGCTCGAACAGCCCGTAGGCGACCACTCCCGCGGCGCTCCAAACGAGCAGGTAGCCGCCCGCGAACAAGAGCATCCGGCTGGGGTCACGACGCACCAGCGCGGCGTAGACGGCTGCGGTCGGCGCAAGCGACGGCAGCATCATCGCCGCCATCATCACCGCCCACACGCCCGTGAACCAGCCGAGCGCGCCCAGGGCGGTCCCCGGTCCTGCGTCCATCCCCGCCATCCGGTCGGCGGTCAACCACCACGCCAGGCCCGCCGCTGCAAGCAACGCCGCGACCATCCCCAGCTCGGCGCGCATCGCCGTCCATGGTTTCACTGGCTGTTGTACTCGTCGTGGCGGCGCACCCACAATGGCTCCGAGGCGCTCTCGTCGCGACCCTTCGGCGTCCGGTCCAGCAGGCCGTAGTAGGCCATCGCGGGTTCGAGGCCGCGGGCGGTCGTGACGTAGGTCCGGTAGACGATCCCCTCCGATATGGCGTACACGCTCAGGCCCGGTCCCTCGGCGACGTACCCCCCCGCGTCGGTCTTGCACATGCGCGCGTTTTGCTCGACGGTGGGCGGAATCTTGCCTTCCAGGAACGGCTTCAGCTCCTCCTCTGTGTACAGGAAGCCGATGTCGCGGTTGAAGTCGCTGCCGCCGCTGGAGACCCAGTCGATGCCCCAGCCCATCCGTTCCCTGTAGGCGAGGAGCTTGTCGAGCGGCGCGCGGGAGGCGAGCAGCAGGGTGGTGTCCCTGGCCTTCAGGTGGACCACCTGGGGATCGAGCGTGTCCGTGATCGAGGAGCAGACCGGGCAGCCTGCCTCCCAGGATGGCCCGAACATGAAGTGGTAGACGAGCAGCTGGGAGCGGCCGTCGAAGAGGTCGGCGAGGGCCTTCGTGCCCTGCTCGGTCTCGAAGCGGTAGTCCTTCTCGACGGGGACCCAAGGCAGCTCGCGCCTCTTCCTGGCCAGCTCGTCGCCGCGGCGGGTGAGCTCCTTCTCCTCTTTGAGCAACTCGCTGCGCTGCGCCTGCCACTCCTCCTGCGTGCCGATCCTGTGCTTTGTCATAAACGGCTACCTCCTGTCTGGGTCCGCGTGGTGCGTATCGAGCGTACCTTCGCGGCTTCGGCCGAGGAGGTCTTCGACGCGTGGACCAGCCCCGAGGTTATGCGGCGCTGGTTCCACTGTGCCTCCGATTGGGACACGCCTGAGGCCGAGGTCGACCTCCGGGTGGGCGGAAAGGTCCGGGTGGTGATGCGCAAGCCCGACGGCACGGAAGTGCAGGCGCAGGGAGAGTACACGCTGATCGACCGGCCGTACCGGCTGGTGATGACCTGGACCTTCGACGACGATCCCTTCAACGAGCAGCTGATCGAGCTCTCCTTCTCAGAGTCCGAGGACTCAACCACGGTACTGATGGTCAACAGCGGCGTCTCGACCGACGGGCGCCGCGATGCCCAGGACGAGGGATGGCGCGGGTGCTTCGACGAGCTCGAGCGGGTATTGACCGGCTGATTGAGAACTGATCAGCTCAAACGGCGTCGAGCCGTTCGGCGATGGCCGCTCGATCGCCGATCGCGGCTGCGCCGGCGCCTTGCATCCGCACGGCGGCTGCAGCGTTTGCGAAGGAAGCGGCCCGCTCGGCGCCGGTCCCGTCGGCGAGCGCTATGAAGAAGGCGGCTGCGAACACGTCGCCGGCGCCGAGATCGTCGACGACGTCCTCGACGGCGGGCACGTCGAGCTCGAGCGTCCGGCCATCGTCCAGCAGGATTGTGGCGGGCGCCGCGCCGGCGGTGATCACGGCGACGGCGCCGGCGGCGACAGCCTCGCCGAGCAGCGCTCGGCAACTGCTGCGCTCGTGCTCGCTGACGACGACGGCCTGGCAGTGGCGCGCGATCGACACGCTGGCTGCGTCGGTTGGGGTGACCCTGACCTCGCCGTGGGGGTCGCTCCAGTCGCGCGCCAGCCCTTGGGGCGTCAAGCCGACGAAGTCGCAGGTTCCACGCCAGCTTTGCGGGGACTCGCGCGCGACGGGCGCCAGGTGCAGGATGGCGCTGTCGACGGTGACCTCCTTACCCATGGGCCCGGCCCAGGCGAGCATTCGCTGGACGCGCCCGGTGCCGCTCCCGCGCGTCACCAGCGTGGTGGTGGCGGCGGCTGGCTGGATCTGCAGCTCGATCTCGGGGCGATAGGGAGCAAGCAACTCCTCGATCTCGCCGGGCAGGCCCTGCGTGATGATCAGCGTCCGATATCCCAGCCGGGCGGCCTGCAGGGCACTGTAGAAGGCGGTCCCGCCAGGACGGCGCGAGCCGTCGGCGAGCACGTCGATGGTCACGTGGCCGACGGCGGTGTAGTCGAAGTGCAAGCCCGGATTCATTTCGTGGATGGCGCCTGTGGAACGATCCGCAGGGCAGCCCGCGTCTGTGCCCGGCACGGGCCGATCGGCGCTGATGTGCCCGGACGCTGGTATGCGTATACCAAATCAAGCAGCCAGGTCGACTGTTGTTGTGACTGCAAAATCGATGACGCCCAACCTGCATCACCGACGCGCGCTGGGGGCCTGCCCGCTGGCGCTGGCGCTGTTCGCGGCAAGCGCCGCGTGCGCCTTTGTGGCGCCGATCGCCGCGGCGCGCTCGCCCTACCCGGCAGGTGCCACGCGCGCGGCGTTCGTGGCACGCCCGTCGCAGTTCGCCCATGCGTCGGCGAGCGCTGGAAAGGCGAGCGCGCACGCCAACAAGAAGAAGCCCAAGCCCAAGCCCAAGCTGCGTGGCAATCCCGCTCGCGCGCTGGTGGCGTTTGCGGCGATGCAGCAGCACTACTACATCGCGGGCTCGGGCCTGTATGAAGGCGAACCGTTCTCGTATCTGTGGCCGTTCTCGCAGGCGCTGGCGGCGACGGTGAGCATGGCCTACATCCCCGGCATCGAAGCGCCTGGCATCGAAAAGCCGGTCGCGCCGGTGTCGTTCGGGCGCGAACTGCAGGCGCGGCTGGTGGGCCTTGGCTCGTATCTGGACAGCGACAACTCGGGCTCCTCAGAAGGCGCGTTCACGAGCACGTTGCCGGCGTTCGACGGGACGGTCGCCCCACCGGCGGGTCCCGGCGGGGCCAAGTACTACGACGACAACGACTGGGTGGGGATTGAGCTGGCGCGGCTGTACAAGCTGACGCACAACCCGTCGGTGCTGGGCAGCGCGGAGGCGATCATGGCGTTTGAGATGGCAGGCTGGCAGACCAACCCGCAGCTGGCGTGTCCGGGGGGCGTCCCGTTCGCGAACACGCCGGAAAACACCGAACGCAACACGGTCACCACCGCGCCGGCGGCCGAGCTGGGCGTGCAGCTGTACAAGATCACCGGCAACGTGCAGTATCTGCAGTTCGCCGAAATGGCCTATCAATGGGTGCGCAGCTGCCTGCTTGCGCCCAGCGGCATGTACGCCGACCACATCAGCCCCAAGGGCGAAGTGGAACCGATGCTGTGGAGCTACAACCAGGGCACGATGATCGGCGCGGGCACGTTGCTGTACCAGGCGACGGGCAACGGCGAATACCTGTACCAGGCCCGCCAAACGGCCAAGGCGGCGCTCGAATACTTCACGCCCGAACGGCTGGGCTCGGAAAACCCGTTCTTCCCGTCGGTCTACTTTCGCAACCTCATGTACCTGGACTCGGTCACCCATGACCCGCCCGGCCCGACGATCGCCCAGGCGTACGTCAACTACGCCTGGCAGCACCTGCGCCTGGCCGACGACCTGTTCGTGGCGGGCTCGCCGCCCACGGCCCAGCTGCTGGTGCAGGCAGCCATCGTGCAGATCTATGCGCTGCTGTCGTCGCCCGCGAGCACCTACTTTTAATTGATGAGCTGGTGCTGGCGCGCCAGTGGAGCGGGTCGCGTGGCTGTTGGAGTAGGCTCTGTGGAAGTGAGCGAAGGCACGAACCTGACCACCGCGGAGGGACTGGAGGCCCTGGAGGCCGAGCTGGCGGCGCTGGAGGGGGAGGGTCGCAGGGAGATCGCCGAGCGGATCAAGACAGCGCGCGAATGGGGCGATCTGAAGGAGAACAGCGAGTACCACGACGCCAAGAACGATCAGGCGCATCTGGAGACGAAGATTGCGCGGCTGCGTGAGAAGATCGCCGACGCGGTGGTGGTGGCCGAGGAGCAGTCCGCGCCGGGCGGGGTGGTGGGCTTCGGCTCGACCGTGGTCGTGCGCGACCCAGACGGGGTGGAGCGCACTTGGCAGATCGTCAGCTCCCACGACGCGGCCCCGGGTGAGGGACGCCTGTCGGCCGAATCGCCGGTGGCGGTGGCGCTGCTGGGGCGGGCGGCCGGCGAGCAGGTCTCGGTGTCCTTGCCCAAAGGCAGGCGCACCCTGAGCATCCTCAGCGTGGGCTGAGTCGGCGCCCACGCCGCCGAGCGCCGGCGCCCACTGCGCCGCGCGAAGCCGGATGCCCGGCGTCAGCGACTGCGCGCCCGCCGCTGGGCGCGGCGCAGGAACTTCTTGGGGCTGTCGGTGTACAGGCGCCTGCCCTCGCGCAGCGCTCGCCGTTGCAGCTTGCGCCGGCGCTTGGCGATCAGCCCGAGCAGCAGCGTGCGCGTGCGCCGGCCGACTCGCTGTGAGCCCTTGGCCTGCTTGACGTCTGTGCGGATGCGCTGCGCGAGCACGGCCAGGTCGTGGTCTTCGCCGAGCGTTTCACCCAGCGAGTCGGCGCGACGGGCGAGGCTGGGGCGGTCGAGCATTTCGGCTGCGTAGCGCAGGTCCTTGACGCGTTTGCGCCATTGATGCATGGCCTGCATGTCTGTGCCGTTCGTACGCGCGGCGCGTCGGCGCCGGCGCCGGCCCTGCTTGTAAAGGCGCTGCAGGTCGTCCTGCACGAGCTCGATTCCGGGCCATTCGCGCAGGGTCCACGCGCTTGCACGTGCCCTGAACGCGCGCAGCTCGACGAGCGCCTGGGCCAGCGCGGCGGGCTCACCCAGCATTTGGCGCCGACTGCGCTCGTGCTCGGCGGCCAGCCGTGCTCGCAGCCTGTGCACGCCCCCCCGCCGGGCGAGCTCGCGCGGATGACGCTCGATCAGCGCGTCGAGGGTGCCCAGCATAACCTCGGCGTCGCGTGCGCCTGCCAGGCTCCGGCCGGCGTCGCGCAGCGCGCGGTTCTCGCGCGCGAACGCCTGCTCGCCCAGCTCGCCGGCCAGCAGCGCCAACAGGGCGCGCAGGCGCTTGAGCGCCTTGCGCGTCTCATGCACCGCGTTCTCGTCCGGGGCGCTCGCATGGTGTGTCCCGTTGGCGTCCTGATTGCCGCCCAGCAGCTCGATCGCGAGGTCGGCCTGCGCCAGGGCCATGCGCTGCATGGCCCTGGCGAGCGGCTCGCCTGCACGCCGGCCCAGCTGGCGGTCGCGGCGGCGCAGCCGGGCGCAGCGGCGCTCGCGCTCGGCTTTGGCCAGAGCCGCGCCGACGCCGACGAACACGGTGGCGGCGACCGTGACCGCGACCGTGGCGGCAAAGGGCGCGACAATGGAGCGATGACCAGCCTGCCGCCCGCGCCATGGTGGACGGTGCGCCTTGCGGCGAATCCCAAGCCCACGACGTATCGCTGTCCGTTCTGTGGTCATCGTCTTTCCGCCCTGAGCGAGCATATGCTGATCGCGCCCGAAGGCGACACGCGCCGGCGCCGTCATGCCCACAGCGAGTGCGTGCTGCGCGCCCGCGCGCGCGGACGGCTGCCGGCCAGGGACGAGTGGCTGGCCTCGCAGCCGCGCGGCCCGT
>DATNLQ010000324.1:0-10851 GCA_035602785.1 Solirubrobacteraceae bacterium | reverse complement strand
GCGACGGAGGGAGTCAGTGTGCTGCGCGGCCAGGTCGCTCGCGTGTCGTTGAGCGCAAGCGGCGATCGTTGGCTCATCGATGTCGCAAGCGAGCAGGGACCGCTCCGGTACTCATGCCGCGCGTTCGTGCTCACAGGACCGGGCGTACACCGCACGATCCCCCACGATCTCGACGCTGCGCCGCGCGTGCTGGACTGCGACAGCGGGCGCACGCGGATCGCGCGCGCCCCGATCGAGCTGAGCTCGGATGTCGCGATCGTCGGTGGCGGCGAGAGCGCGCTCAGCTGCATGGAGCTCGTACGCACGATCAGACCCGACGCGCAGCTGACGATCTACACGCCCGACCTGCCCATGAGCCGGGTGGAGAGCTTCGTGGAGAATCGCATCTTCTCCAATCCAGACTCGGTCGACTGGCCGTCGCTCGGTCTCCAGACGCGCCGCGACTTCATCCGCCGCAGCGACAGGGGCGTGTTCGGCCCCGACCGCTTGGCGGCGTTTGGCTATGACCAGCGCTGTCGCTTCGTGGTGGGTCGCGTCGTGCACGTCGCCTCGGCTCGCGCTGGTCGCGCGGTGCGCGTCGAGCACGCCTGCGAGACGGGCGTGGCAAGCAACGAGCACGACTACCTGATCAACTGCACCGGCTTTGACCTGCTGGCGCAGCTGCGCGTCCTTCTCTCAGCCAACGCGCAAGCGCAGGTCGAGCGCTGCGTCGGTCCGGTCTGGGATGGCTCGCCCGAGAAGGAGCTCACGATAGGGCGCTTTCTCGAGCTGGATGGCCTCCAACCGAGGCTTCACATCCCTGGTTTGGCCGGGCTGAGCCAGGGACCCGGCTTCGCCAATCTCGGCTCGCTGGGCATCCTCGCCGACCGGGTTCTGCAGCCGTTCTGCCTGGCCGAGAGGGCAGGCAGCCGTCCCCCCAGACGACAGCTGGCCGATGCCCACGCTTGAGCAACAAGCGCGCCGAGAGCCCGACGGTCAAGGCCTGCCGAGCAGGATCCCCAAGGCCGGCCGGCTCGTGGCGGCGGCGGTGATCGTCGTGGCAGCGGTGGCCTTGGCGCTGCTGTCGCTTGACTCCTCGTCGGGGTCGAGCCCGCTTGTCACGGGCTCGGGCTACCCGAATGTGAACACGTCCAACACTCGTTATGTCGGCGGCCCGATCGACAGAGCCACGGTCTCCAAGCTCCACGTCGTGTGGACGATGCCGCTGATCGCCAAAAGCGAGTACGGCAGCTACTCGTCGTCACCGATCGTCAGTGACGGCGTGATCTTCTCGCAGGATCTCGACTCGAACGTCCAGGCGATCGACCTGAAGACGGGCAAGGTCCTATGGACCAAGACCTACGAATCGCCCGACCAGGGGCCCAACGGCCTGGTGGTTGCTGGAGGCGAGGTGCTCGGCGCGACCCAGGCGGCCGCGTTTGCGCTCGACGAGAGGACCGGCAGGCAGATCTGGTCGGTCACGCTCGTGCGCGACCGGCACGAGGGAATCGACATGGCGCCCGGCTACCACCACGGAATCGTCTACGTGTCGACTGTGCCCGGCACTGTGGAAGAGTTCTACGGCAGCGGTGCGGTCGGCATTCTGTGGGCGCTGGATGCCAAGACCGGCCGCAGGCTGTGGCATTTCAACACCGCGCCGCAAGACCTGTGGTCCCCTGCAGGCGCCAGCATCAACTCCGGTGGAGGCCTGTGGTACTCGCCCGCGTTCGACCAACAGGGCTACATGTACATCGGCACCGGCAATCCGGCGCCTTTCCCGGGAACGAGCCAGTTCCCATGGGGTTCGAGCAGGCCTGGCCCGAACCTGTACACGGACTCCATCGTCAAGCTCAACGCGGCCACCGGCAGGTTGGCGTGGTACTACCAGCTGACGCCTCACGACCTGTATGACCGCGATCTGCAGGACCCGCCGATCCTTGCCCAGGTCGGTGGCAGGCGCGTGGTCATCGCGGCTGGCAAGGCGGGCTTCGTGCTGGCCTTGGATGCAGCAAGCGGGAAGCTGCTGTGGAAGCGCTCGGTGGGAATCCACAACGGCCACGACAACGACGGCCTGTACGCGATGAAACACGAATACTCCAGGCTGAGGACGCCCGAGACGGTCTATCCCGGACTGCTGGGCGGCGTGATCGCCCCGATGGCGATGAGCGGCTCGACGGTGTTCGTGCCTGTCGTCAATCATCCCGTGACAATCGTCACGCCCTCCGAACCTCAGGAACCAGGCCCGTCGACCGGCGAACTGGCCGCATTGAACGTTGCGACCGGGGCGGTCGAGTGGGA
Source organism: Solirubrobacteraceae bacterium (assembly GCA_035602785.1). Taxonomy (GTDB): domain Bacteria; phylum Actinomycetota; class Thermoleophilia; order Solirubrobacterales; family Solirubrobacteraceae; genus Palsa-744. The sequence goes on along the minus strand of DATNLQ010000324.1, from coordinate 8,574 downwards.
GCGAAAGCTCCCCTCGCCGGCCTTCGGCGCGGTCACGGCGGTCAACGATCTCGTGTTTGCGACCACGTTCGCCGGCAAGCTGTATGCGTTGGACGCGAGCAGCGGAAGCGTTGTCTGGGAAAGCCAGCTGCCGGCCGGTACCAACACCGGCGTGACCGTCGCCGGCGACACCCTGATCGCGCCCGCCGGAGCCGAGCTCGAAAGCTCACAGACGCCCGAAATAACCGCCTACCGGCTTGCGGGCGGGGGATAGCGCCCGAGCAGGCCGCGCACGAACGCGTGGGCGCAGTCGGCCAGCGAGTCCAGCGCATAGCCGCCCTCCTGGACGATGCAGACCGGCAATTGCGCGCCGGCGAGCAGCCGCCCGATCTCGACGAAGATCTCCGGCGAGAACTGCCAACAACCGTGCGGGTCGCCCCCCACGGTGTCGTAGCCGAGCGAGAGGACGATCGCGGCGGCGGACCTGGCGAGCAGGTCGATCGACTCGGCAAGCTCGCCGAGGTAGTGATCTTCAGCGGGCGCCCGCCTGAACTCGACGATCCGCTCACGCTCGGTGCGCGGCTGGGCCGACTGCGACGCGACGTTCACCACCGGCCAGCTATGCAGCGAGTGCAGCCGCGTATCGTCTAAGCGCTCTGCGATGGCCGCGGTGCCGTTGGGGTAGTGGATGTCGAGATCGAGGATCGCGACCGGCCGCACGCCGCGGTCTCGCAGCGTTTGTGCGGCAGCGGCGGCGTTGTTCAAATAACAGCAGCCGCCGAGCCACCCCGGGCCGGCGTGGTGGCCGGGCGGGCGGCATAGCGCGTATGCGAAGCGCTCCCCGCTCGCGACAGCCTTGGCCGCGACGATCGCCGTGCGCACGCCCTCGTATGCGGCCTTGGCCACGCCGGCGCAGACGGGAGTGTCGGGCGCCATGCCAGGGGCCGCGAACTGGGCCATCAGAACGGGCTCCTCGCAGCGGACACCGGCCAGTGCGGACAGGTATGCGCGATCGTGCAGCGCGCCGAGCGCGAGCTGCACCTCTGCGGTGCTCGCCTGCCACGCCGCCGCCGATCGCACCGCTGGGTGGCGCGCCAATCCCGCTCGCAGCTGAGACAGGCGTCCGTCGTGGTCGTGCCCCTCAAGCCTTACGCCCGACCTGCTGAGCAGCCACGGTTGAACGGCTGGCGTGTTCGGTTGCTGCTCGATCATCAGCAGTCCGCTCACGACTCGCACTCGACGATCCACGCGTCGCGCGCGGCGCTGGCGGTAACCGTCTGGGCGATCGCCGCCATCGGCGCTTGGGCCTTGAGGAGAAGCTCCTGGAACTCCTGCTCGGGATCGGACTGCATCACGATCGCGCCACCCGCGCCGATCGTGGTGCGACCCGGTCGCAGCACGATCGTGCGTATGACGATGCTCAGGTCGACGCTGCCGTCGAGGCCGAAGTAGCCGAGGGCGCCGGAGTACACGCCTCGCGCCTCGCGCTCGATGTCGTCGATGATCTCCATCGTGCGCAACTTCGGCGCGCCGGTCATCGATCCGCCGGGGAAGCAGGCGCGCACGCAATCGACCGGCGTGCGTCCCTTGGCGAGCGCGCCGACGATCGTCGACGTGAGTTGATGCACCGTGCTGTAGCGCTCGCCCGCCATGAACTCCGACACGCGCACGCTGCCCACCTCGCAGACCCGTCCCATGTCGTTGCGCAGCAGGTCTACGATCATCAGGTGCTCGGCGAAGGTCTTCTCGTCGTGCAGGAGCTCCTCCAGTGCCGCCTTGTCGCGAACAGGGTTCTGCGAACGCGACGCGGTGCCCTTGATCGGCCGTGCCTGTACGCGACGCTCGCGGTCGATCGACAGGAAGCGCTCGGGGGAGGAGCTGACGATCACGATCTCGCCCAGCTTCAGATAAGCGGCGAACGGCGCCGGGTTGGTGCGTCGCAGAACGCGATACAGCTCAAACGGCTCTGGGCTCTCGACCGTCGAGATCTGGTCGGTCAGGCACACCTCGTAGGACTCGCCAGCGCCAAGCGCGCCCTGCACCCGGGCGATATCCGCCAGGTACTGGCGACGCCCGCGTTCACAGCGAAACCTCACCGGCGCGACCGGAGTGTCCCCATCGGCGAGCGCCGGTTGTGGCGAGGTCAGCGACGGTGGTGCCTCGAGCACCTCGCGCACGACTGCCTGCGCATCGTCAAGCCAGCGCTCGGCAAGCGATTCGTCGTCCGCGCCAAGAGCGATCAGGTGGGTGAGCTTGCGCACGTGATCGATCGCGACGACGCGGTTGGCGAGCATCATCGTCGCATCCGGAAGGGCGGAGCGATGGACGTTGGGCGAGCCGCAGTCGGCCTTGCACTCGTAGCCCAGGTAGCCGACAAAGCCGCCGAGCAGGCCGCTCGTCACTGTTGCGGGCGGCTCGATCGCATTGCCGGCCATTTCACGGTCGAGTACCTGGAAGATCGAGCAGTGCTCCACCGCGGTGGAGCTCGCGCGGCGTATGGTGACCGCGGTGTGCTCGACGTCGTATTCGAGCACGCAGCTGTCGGCGCCTGCGCTGGTGCCCATGTAGGAGCACTGGGCCAGGCGCGTCGGCGCGTCGGCGCTGTCCAGCCAGAAGGCATAGTCGGCCTCGCCGAACAGCCTCTCGAACACGAGCTCACTCGACGGCTCTCCCTCGATGGTGCGCATGGACAAGGGCTGGCCCGGGGGTGTATGGGAAGGCTCGGGTTGGCGCTGGGCGGGCGTGACCAGGCGCCGAGAGCCGGGTGAGCGCGCAGGCTTGCGTGCACGCGCGAGCGCATAGAAGTTCTCGACCAGCGCGCGGCCGTGCTCGGTCGAGAAGGACTCCGGATGGAACTGCACTCCCCAGATCGGGCGGCGACGGTGCTCGATCCCCATAACCACGCCCTCGTCGGTCCACGCGGTCACGCGACCCTCCGGGCCGATGCGGCCGGTGACAGCGAGCGAGTGGTAACGCACGACCGAGAAGCCCTGGGGAATGCCTGCGAACAGTCCGCTGGCGACGTGGCGCACGGGGCTGAGCCGACCGTGCATCGCCCGAGGCGCCGCGCCGACCATCCCGTCGAGCAGGCGTCCGAGCCCTTGATGGCCCAGACAGATGCCCAGGATCGGCACCTCGCTCCAGCGTAGGATATCCCTGCACACGCCGAAGTCGTGCCAACGATCGGGGTGCCCCGGTCCCGGCGAGATCACGATCGCATCGAAGTCCCAGCGTGAGAGCGCCCCCCACGACAAGGTGTCGTTCTTGATCACGATCGGCTCCTCGCCCGATACGTCCGCGAGGATGTGAAACACGTTGTACGTGTAAGAGTCATAGTTGTCGATAAGTAGCGTCGTCATCGGATCTCCTCCAGGCCGATTCCTCGCGCGCCGCGGTCGAGCAGCGTGTGGACGACGCGCCGCACCGAGTCACTGCGATCCCGCTCCAGATACCAGCGCGCAAGGTGGGTCACGTAGCGAGCGAGCGGGCCGGCGTCGAGGTGGTGCACGGCCAGGCGCAGGTGACGACGGTGAAGCTCGGACTGCACGACCGCGAAGCGGTAGTCGGGATCGTCGGCACGCCGAACGGTCCGCGCTGGTGGCCGACCCGCATGCGCTCGCGCCCGTACGAGCTCCCAACAGGGGTTCGCGTGCGTGTCAAGCAGCTTCTCCGCCTGGAAGTCGACGCGTGAAGCGACAGGTCGCCCCACGAAGTACCCGAGCGCCACCTGTCCCGCGACCCGCTCTGCCGAGCCAAGCCGCCCCAGCACCTCCTCGGCGCAAGCGTCTCGCTCGATCTGATCCTCCAACCACTCGGTCAGCTGGTCGATCAGCAGCGCGCCCTCCTCGCTCGAGGCGACCGCCCGCTTCTGGCGGGAGACCATCCCGTGGAAGATGTCGCTGCTCGGGTGCATTCCCACCCCGCCGTCAGGCATCAGCCGGTCCATCAGCTGGCGTCGGCAGATGACATGTGAGACCCACTCCGCTCCACACACCTGCACGGAGATCATGTCGTCGAGCCCCGGTGCCGCCATCCAGTAGGCGAGTGCGCGCATGTGCTGGGTGGGCAGGTCATCGGAACGCACGAGCGGAAATTCATCGAAGTCCCTGCGCCCTGTCGGGTAGACGACCACGCCGTCCTCGCGCCTGTGCAGCAGTCCGTCGCGCAGCCCGCACGCGGTCAGCTCGGCGGCCACAGAGAGAAAGTCCGACTCGAAGAACACTCGGTCGAAGGCGATCCCAAGCCGTTGCAGGGTCTTGCGCTGGCCCGCGATCGCCCAAGCGCGCGTCTTGTACCAAAGCTCCAGCGCCTCACGGTCACCGGACAGCACGCGCCGCAGCAGCTCGTCGGCATCGTCGTTTCGCATCGTCAGCTCTCGTGTCAGCGAGTCCTCCGGATGCTCGCCCGCCTTCCCGTTGAACGACCTGCCAGCGGCCACGTAATCCGCGTAGCAGCAGCCTACGAAGTGGTCGCTCTTCTCGTCACGCTCTGGCCAGGCCTGTGCGTGGCGGCCGCTCTTCACCACGCCCGCCATCGCCTCGCCCATGCTGCGCCCCGCGTCTGAGATCAGCGCCCGCCGCTCGACCTGTGCGCCCGCCTGGGTGAGCGCCGCCGCAACGGCGTTGCCGATCGCCAGGTTGCGCAAATGCCCGACGTGCAGGGCCTTGGTCGCATTGGCATCCCAGAACTGCACGCAGAAACGCCCGCCTTGCGCGAGGTCCGAAAGTCGCTCCTCGCAGGGGTCGCCTTCCTCGAAGGCGTTGCCGATCATTTCGATCCAACCGTCATCCAAGCGCAACTCGACGCCGGCGCCGTTGTGCTGCAAACTGGCTACCCACGACTCGCGCTCGAGGCGCTCCAGGGTCTTGAGCGCGGAGTTGTCCTGGCGCCAGTCGGGAGAGCGCGGCACGAGCTTCAGGTCAAAGCGATCGCTTGGGCGCAGCGGCGTGCGAGCCGCCCAGCGAGCGCCCGCCCCACCAAGCTCGACGGCGGTCTCGAAGTAGTCGAACAGGTTGAGGGTAAGCATGAATGCAGGGAAAGGCGTGAGCTGTCGATGCACCAGCCGGGTCTCGAACCCGGATCAGCGGCGTTTAAGGCCGCTCCTTTAACCGATTAAGGCACTGGTGCGTGAAGCCCGGTCCGATCCGCTCTCACCGTGATTGCGCACTGTGGTTGGATTGTCGAGCCTGGACGCGTCACCATACGACTCGTGGTGAGTAAACGCATCTTCTCAACGCCGCATGCCCGTAACGGCTTCACTTAGCGGGGTGAGCGGCGAGATGGGTCCTGACGCCAAGACACACGCCGCTTTGCCACCGGGGCCGCGGATGCACCGCGCACTTCAGGCGGCCGGCTGGGCGCTGCGCCCACTGTCGTTCATGGCAAGCTCGCGGCGCCGCTACGGTGACACTTTCACCTTGCGCATCCGGGATGGGCGGCCGTGGATCTTTGTGAGCGACCCCGAGGATGTGGGCAGGGTGCTCACGATCGCCCCGCAGCTCGTGCGCGCAGGCGCAGGTGAAGCGAACCCCGTGCTCGTACCACTGCTGGGGCAGCGCTCGGTGATGCTCCTGGACGAGCCCGAGCACATGACCCACCGGCGGTTCATGCTGCCCGCTTTTCACGGTGCACGGATGCATGGCTACGGGGAGATGATGGTGCAGGTGGCTCGCCGCGAGATCGCGCGCTGGCCTGTGGGGGAGCCATTCGCCCTGTGGCCGCGCATGCAAGCGATCAGCAACGAGGTGGTCATGCGAGCGACCTTCGGCAGCACCGAGGGTGAGAGCATGGAGCGCTTGCGGGTGCTGCTAAAGCGCCTGACAGGCTGGCTCAACCAAGCCTCGCGCTTGGCTGCGCTGGCCACGTTCGGCTCGCGCTGGCTTGTGCACAGCGCCAGCTTTGAAAAGGTGATGGCGCCCGTGGAAGCGGCCCTGCTCGACGAGGTGCGCCGCCGGCGCGCGGCGCCTGGTCGGCCACAGGACGAGGGCATCCTGTCGATGCTCGAGCAGGCCTATGACGAGCATGGCTTGCCGATGACCGAGCAGGAGCTGCGCGACGAACTGATCACGCTGCTCTCGGATGGGCCGACCGCGACCTCCCTGGCATGGGCGTTTGTGTGCCTGCTGCACCATCCCGACAAGATGGTCCGCCTGCGCGAAGAGGTGCTGACGGGCGCGTGCGAGGCATACATGGACGCGGTGGTCAAAGAGATCCTGCGCCTGTGTCCGGCGGTGCCGCTGGTGATGCGCGGCCTGGTCGAGCCGATGCGCCTCGGCGGCTATGAGATCCCGGCCGGCACAACGGTTGCTGCCTGCATCCACCTGGTTCACCATCGCGATGACATCTATACACACCCCTTCAGCTTCATGCCCGAGCGCTTCCTCGCTCGCCCGCCCGGCAACTACACCTGGATACCCTTCGGCAGCGGCGTTCGCCACTGCGTCGCTGCTGCGTTCGCTCAGCTGGAGATGAAGCGGGTGATGCAGACAGTGCTACAGGAGGTGGAACTTGGTATGGCGAGGGAGTGCCCACGCGGGTCGAGGGCGACTCGGAGTTCCGTTGCATTCGCTCCTGATGATGGAGCCCAGGTAATCGTTAGGCGCCGCCTGGGCGCTCACGCACAAACCACGACGCGTTTGCCGCGGCTCGGACAAGCCACTGTCTCCTGGCCTGTCGGTTGCCTCAGCGACCGCTGAAAGTCACCTTGTTGTCCGTGGCGATCTCCCGACGTCGGGAGGATCCCCTGGTGCGATAAGACCCTACACCATGTCGATGGACCGTGGAGATTTCGCGCAGGGCGTTAAAGGTGATGTAGTGCCACACTGGGAGATCGTGGTATGTCGCAGAAGCGAAGGATGCTTACGCGGCGAGTCGCGTGAGGCTGACTGGCAGGGTGATACACGGCTGAGATGGGCACGCGTGTAGAAGGGCCGAGTTGAATCGGAGGGTTGAGCAGGGGAGGTCGCGCCGTGCGTAGACTGATCGCCCGTGTCGCGCTTTCATGAGCCCCAGCATCCCGATTTTCAGCGCCTGAACTCATCGATCGCCTTCGACAGGCGTCTGTGGCCCCAGGACGTCGCGCAGTCGCGCGCGCACGCGAAGATGTTGTCCGACCGTGGCATCATCGCGCCGGGAGATCGCGACGCGCTGCTGGCGGGCCTGGACGAGGTAGAGGCCGAGCTGCGCGAGGAGCGGTTCCCTTTCGCGGCCGGCGACGAGGACATCCACATGGCGATCGAGCGGCGCCTGACCGAGATCGCAGGTCCGGTGGGCGGCAGGCTGCACGCGGCCCGCTCGCGCAACGACCAGGTGGTGACCGACCTGGCCATGTACACGCGCGAGCGCTGCGTGGCTGCGCAGGAGGCGATCGCAGCTCTGATGGCAGCGCTGCTGGCGCGCGCGCAGGAGCACGTCGACTGGCCGATGCCCGGCTACACGCATCTGCAGCGCGCTCAGCCGGTGTATCTCGGCCATCACCTGTTGGCGTACTTCTGGATGCTCGCGCGCGACCGCTCGCGCTTTGCGTACGCCGAGAGCGAGTGCCGGCGCCTGCCGCTGGGCGCGGGCGCGCTGGCTGGCGTCAACTTCGACACCGACCGCCATCAGGTGGCGAGCGAGCTCGGCTTCTCAGACGTGGTTGCAAACTCGATCGACGCGGTCTCCGGGCGCGACTTCGTGCTGGACTTCCTCAGCGCGGCCGCCACCTGCGCCACCCATCTGTCGCGGCTGGGCGCAGAGCTCGTGCTGTGGTCAAGCGCCGAGTTCGGCTTCTGCGAGCTGCCCGACGCATGGAGCTCGGGCTCGTCGATCATGCCCCAGAAGAAGAACCCCGACGCGGCCGAGCTGCTGCGCGCCAAGGCCCCTCGCGTGGTCGGCCATCTGTCGGCACTGCACGGCGTCATGCATGCCCTGCCGCTGACCTACAACAAGGATCTGCAAGAGGACAAGGAGCATCTGTTCGACACCGTCGACACGCTCGATCTGGAGCTGGCGGCCGCAACCGGCATGGTCGCCGGGGTGAGCTTTGACCGCGAGCGCATGCGCGCTGCCGCTGCCGACGAGATGATCGCCGCGACCGACATCGCCGACCTGCTGGTGCGTCTGGACGTGCCCTTCCGCGAGGCCCACGGCGTCGTTGCTGGCCTCGTGCGCACCGCGCTCGACGCCGGCCAGGCTCTGTCGCAGCTCACGCGCGAGCAGCTCGCCGCGCACAGCCAGGTGCTGGCCGACCACGAGGACGAGTACCGCAGCGCGCTCGAGCAGGCCTCGTGGCTGGAGTCCAAGGTCTCCGAGGGCGGCACCTCGCTGGCGCGCGTGCGCGAGCAGCTCGACCTTGCCCGCGCCGAGCTCGCGGGGGCCACCCGTGCGTGAACGCGCGGGCTCTGTCGCTCGGGCCGGCGCGGGCGCTGTGATGGATGCGCTGCCCGCCGACTTCTACGCTCGCCCGGTACTCGACGTCGCCCGCGACCTGATCGGCTGCACGGTCGAGCACGGGGACGCCGGTGGGGTGATCGTCGAGACGGAGGCCTACCACGACAGCGAGCCCGCCTGCCACGCGTTCGTCGGGCTGACGCCGCGCACGCGAACGCTGTTCGG
>DATNLQ010000322.1:0-11822 GCA_035602785.1 Solirubrobacteraceae bacterium | reverse complement strand
CGCCGTCGTCGCTCGCCGCCCTCGCCGATCCTCGTGGCATTCGTCATCAAGCGCGTACCGTCCAGGCCTGAATAGAATCCGCCCCGCCTTGGGTCACCTGCTCCCCACACTGCTCGCGTTCTTCACGCCGGCCAAAGGCGCATCGCCCAACGCCAAAGAGATCGACACGCTGTACGAGATCACGCTGGTGATCGCGCTGATCATCTTCTTCGCGGTCGAGATCGCGCTCGGGTATGCGCTGGTCAAGTTCCGCAAGCGCAAGGGCGCGGTGGCAGCGCAGATCCACGGCAACACCCGCCTGGAGATCGGCTGGACGGCCGCGGCGGCGGTGATCCTGCTGGGCTTGGCCGTGCTGACGTTCGCCAAGCTGTCCTCGATCCAGGACCCGCCCAACTCGAGTCCGAACGGGGCGGCTCTGGGCGAACAGAACAACTTGATCTACGCGAGCAGCGAACGCAAGCTGCCGACCAACGGCAAAGCGCTTGACATCAGCGTGATCGGACGCCAGTACATCTGGCAGTTCGTCTACCCGGGCGCCAACGAACCGGACGGCCTGGGCGCGCCCTACTCCTACGAGGAACTGGTCGTGCCGACCGAAACGACGGTGTCGCTGGACATCACCTCATCGGACGTGGTGCACTCGTGGTGGGTGCCGGAACTCGGCGGCAAGTTCCAGGCGGTGCCGGGCTACCACAACTACACCTGGTTCAAGGTCAGCAAGCCGGGCATCTATCGCGGCCAGTGCGCGTTCTTGTGCGGGCGCGGGCACGCGCGCATGATCGCCACGGTCAAGGCCGTCTCGCCGCCGCAGTTCGAAGCGTGGCTGACCAACCAGAAGAAGCTGATCGCGCAAGCCAACGCGGCCGCCCAGGTGGCGCGCGCGAAATTGAACGCCCAGACCGGCGCTGGAGCCGTCGAGAACCCCTAGGACAGGAAGGAGGCAGGGCACACGACATGGCGACCTACGCAGCCCCCGTCCCGCAGGTGAGCAGCCACCGCGTGGAGCCGCGCGAGAGCGGCTGGACGAGCTGGATCACGACGACCGATCACAAGCGGATCGGGATCATGTACATGGTCACCACGTTCGTGTTCTTCTGCCTCGGCGGCACAGAGGCGCTGATGATCCGCCTGCAGCTGGGCGCGCCCAACAACACGCTGGTGACGCCGGAAATCTACAACCAGCTGTTCACGATGCATGGCACGACGATGATCTTCCTGTTCGTCGTGCCGATGATGGCGGGGCTGGCCAACTACTTCCTGCCGCTGATGATCGGCGCCCGCGACATGGCCTTCCCGCGCCTGAACGCGCTGTCCTACTGGCTGCTGCTGGCCGGGGGCATCGTGTTCTACGCATCCCTGTTCTGGCACCCGCCGGAAGCGGGCTGGACGAGCTACCCGCCGCTGTCTGACGCGCTGTACTCGCCATCGGGTGGTCAGGACGCGTGGATCTATCTGATCCACCTGACGGGGTTGTCGTCGCTGCTTGGCGCGATCAACTTCTACGCGACGATCGCCAACATGCGCGCGCGCGGCCTGAGCTGGGGGCGCCTGCCGCTGTTCGTGTGGGCGATCCTGACCTACTCGGTGCTGCTGATCTTCGCGCTGCCGGTGATCGCGGCGGCGGTGACGATGCTGCTGACCGACCGGCACTTCGGCACTCACTTCTTCGACCCCACCGAGGGCGGCTCGCCGCTTTTGTGGCAGAACCTGTTCTGGTTCTTCGGGCACCCGGAGGTCTACATCATGGTCCTCCCCGGCTTCGGCCTGGTGTCGGAGATCCTGCCGGTGTTCGCGCGCAAGCCGATCTTCGGGTACAAGGCGATCGCTGCGTCGACCGTGGCGATTGCGTTCCTGGGCTTCCTCACGTGGGCCCACCACATGTTCACCACGCCGATACCCGAGGCGATCCTGGTGTTCGTGATGCTCAGCTCGTTCTTGATCGCGGTGCCGACGGGCGTGAAGATGCTCAACTGGATAGCAACGCTGTGGCGAGGCACGATCGAATTCAAGACGCCGCTGCTGTTCTGCGTGGGCTTCATCGCGCTGTTCTTGATCGGCGGGATCTCGGGCGTGTTTTTGGCGATCTTCCCGGTCGACTGGCAGCTGAACGAAACCTACTTCGTGGTGGCGCACATCCACTTCGTGCTGATGGGCGGCGCGGTGCTGCCGATCTTCGCGGCGATCTACTACTGGTTCCCGAAGGTGACCGGGCGTATGCTCAGCGAAGGACTGGGCAAGCTGAGCTTCTACTTGATCTTCTTCGGCATCCTGATCACCTTCCTGATCCAGCACGTGATGGGCTTGGACGGCATGCCCCGGCGCATCTACGAGTACGACAACGTGGGCCACCTGGCGCTGTACAACCAGATCTCGACGGTCGGCTCGTTCATCCTCGCCTCGGGCGTGCTGACGACGATCATCAACGTCTGGCGCAGCCTCAAAGTGGGCGTGGTCGCGGGGCCAGACCCGTGGCAGGCGAACACGCTGGAGTGGTTCACCACCTCGCCGCCGCCGGTCAACAACTTCGACGTGGTCCCGCTGGTGCGCTCGGTGGAACCGATGAAGGACATCCGCCGCGAGGTCGCGCGGCGCAGTGGCGCCTACGCGGACGGGGCCACTGCGACCGTTCCGGCCGGGGCGACGCGGGTCGGGATCTAGATGGCAGCGCCCTCCCAGACGGGCGCGGCGCCTGCGATCGAGGCTGCAAGCCTCGGCCTGGCCACCGAGCGCAGATCGCCAGTTGTCCAGCTGCTGGGTGACTACCTGGAGCTAACCAAGCCCAAGGTCCAGTCGCTGCTGCTGTTGACGACGATCGCGACGATGTACGTGGCCGGCGACCCCTCGCCGGCATTGGTCGCGCTGACGTGTCTGGGCGGCTATCTGTCGGCGGGTGGAGCTGGCGCGGTCAACCACTGGTTCGACCGCGACATCGACGCGCAGATGAAGCGCACGGCCGCGCGCCCGATCCCCTCAGGACGGGTGTCCCCGCAGGCCGCGCTGACCTTCGGCTGCGCGCTTGCGCTGCTGTCGCTGCTGGAGCTGTCGCTGTGCGTCAACCCGCTGGCTGCAGCGCTGTCGTTCTCGGGCTTTCTAGGCTACGTGTTCGTGTACACGGTGTGGCTGAAGCGACGTACGCCGCAGAACATCGTGATCGGTGGGGCCGCGGGCGCGGTGCCCCCGCTGGTCGGCTGGGCGGCGGTCACCGGCTCGGTCAGCGGCACGGCGGTGATGCTGTTCTTCATCGTGTTCTTCTGGACGCCCGCGCACTTCTGGGCGCTGTCGCTGCTGATGCAAGACGAGTACCGCAAGGTGGGCGTGCCGATGCTGCCGGTGGTGCGCGGCGAGGCGGAGACGCGCAAGCAGATCTTGCTGTACTCGGTGCTGCTGTACGCGGTCACCCAGCTGCCGTTCTGCGCTGGCGGCTTCGGCTTGACCTACCTGGCCGCCTCGATGGTGCTGGGGCTGGGCTTCATCGCTGGAGCGGTGCGCCTGTACCGCCGCGCAGACCGACGCTCAGCGCTGCAGCTGTACCTGTACTCGCTTGCGTATCTGGCGCTGCTGTTCTGCGCGATGGTCGCAGACGCCCATGTGTAAGGATCGCAGGCCGGAGGGCCACGTACGGATCGCGGCCCGGACGGCCGCAGGAGGTATTATCTACCGCCCATGATGACCCGACGCCTTGCACGCAAGAACATCCGCACCGGGCTGATCATCAGCGCGATCTGCATGTTCATGTTCGGCCTCACATTCGTGGTCGCCGCAGTCTACGTATCGTGAGCCCGCTGGATCCCGAGCTTCCGCCTGTCGGCGAGGAGATCCACCTGCCCGGCCCGAGCATCCTGCCGCTGCTGACCGCGGTGGGCATCACGCTGGCGCTGGTTGGGATCACGACGTTCATCGAGTTCACCGTGATCGGCGGCATCCTGACGGTCGTGTGCGTGTTTCGCTGGATCAAAGACACGCGCAGCGAAATCGACGAGCTCCCGCTCGACGCACACGGCGATCACTGAACGCCCTCGCCGCGATCGCGGGGGCTCAGTGACGACCCGACTGGCTCGGGCCGGGCAGAGGCATGGAGCGACCGGCGCGGTCGCTGGATCGCGCCGGGTCACCCCATCGCCGCGCGCCCGCTCCCCAGCAGGCGCGACGCCCTCTCACCCCATCGCGGCGCTCACAGGCACCGGGCAGATCGCTCCGTCCCCGGTCCAGCAGCGCACCACGTCACGAACTGACAGCACCCCTGCGGCTTGCCCGTGCTCGAGCACGATCAGATGGCGAAAGCCGCCGCGCACCATCGCGGCGGCGGCCTCCTCCAGCGACCAGTCGGGGGTCGCGTAGACCACGTCGCTGGTCAGGTGATCGGCGACGTGCTCGTTGTCGACGTCCTGCCCCTCTCCGATCGAATGCAGGATGTCGCGCTCGGTGATGATCCCGGGTCCGTTGCCGTCGGGGTCCATGACGACGGCCGCGCCCACCGTGCGCTCGGACATCAGGCGCGCGACCGTGCGCAGGCTGTGGTCGGGGCCGACCGCAAGGACCATCGTGCTCATGCCATCACGAACCTGCATCGCAGCCACGCTCGCTTCCACTCCGATGTCCGCCGCACCAGCTTCGGACGGCCTGGTACCCCGCTCGGCCGCCAATCAAAACGACCGTGCAAAGACTTGCAACGATTGACTCAATCTATCGCGGCCGGGGTCGTACGTCAAGCCTTGCGGCCGTTCACGGGACGAAGGCATTAGGATCACGCCGGATGGAGAGGTTCGTCGCCGAGAGCCTGCGTGCGCGCGCATGGGTCGTCGCCCATGTCTAGGCAGCGCTCGCTCACGATCGCCGCCCTGGCGGCGGTGCTTGCGATTGCGATCGGTATCTGGCTCAGCTACGTGATCCACTGGTTCCCGGTGGCGGCAGCCGTCCAGGCCCACAACACCGACCGCTTCTATCACGTGCTGGTGATCGCCTCGATCCCGATCTTCGTGGTGGTGGTGACGGTGATCCTCTACAGCGTGTGGCAATTTCGCATGCGACCGGGCGAGGAGCTCAAGGACGGGCCTCCGATACACGGAAACACTCGCCTGGAGGTCTTCTGGACGGCGATCCCCACGGTGCTGATGCTCGGGCTCGTCGGCTGGTCCTTCGTGGTCCTGCATGAAAACGAGAAGAAGCCCGCGCACGAGATCACGATCGGCGTGACCGGCCAGCAGTTCGTATGGACCTACCAGTACCCCCCGTCGCTGACCGGTGGGGCGCCGATCGACAGCTATCAGCTGTACGTGCCCGAGGGCGAATCGGTTGATTTCAAGCTGCACTCCAAGGACGTGATCCACGCCTTCTGGATCCCCGCGTTTCGCCTGCAGGAGGACGTGGTGCCGGGCATCACGACCAGCTGGAGGGCCACGCCGGACCGGCTGGGCAGCTACCCGGTCGTGTGCAACCTGCTGTGCGGGGTCGGCCACTCGCTGATGCGCTCGACCATCCACGTCGTTCGACCCACCGAATTTCGCGCGTGGATCAAGAGCCAAGAGAGCCCGACCTCGGCCAGTTCGCCCAGCAGCTCGACAACCAGCGGGACGGCGGGGTAAGGTGCGTGCAGGGTGTTGACCGCATCGCAGGGGAGATGCAGATGGCCGCAACCATGAGGACGAGCGCACCAAAGGAGAGGCTCTGATGGCCGCGAGATTCCGCGCCCCTGGCTTCTATCGCGCGAGCGTGATGATGGTCGGCGGCGTGGGCTTCGCGACGCTGTTGACATGGCTGGTGCGCATGTCCAACGGACACGCGTCCTACCACCACTTCCTCCAAGGCGAAGCGATCCTGACGGTCTCGCTGCTGGCCGTGCCGATCGCCTTCCTGGTTGGCATCGGCGGATTCGACTACTGGTTCTACTGGGCGGTCGGGCGCCCCACGCGCCCGGAGGATCACTCGGGCCATGGCGCATACAGCTGGAAGGACTACTTCCGCATCAACACCGACCACAAGGTGATCGGGGTCCAGTACCTCGTCAACTCCTTCTTCTTCCTGCTCGTGGGGGGCCTGCTGGCGATGCTGATGCGCGCGCAGCTGGCCCAGCCCGGCTCGCAGTTCGTGGACGCGAACACCTACAACGGGCTGTTCTCGGTCCACGCCACGCTGCTGATCTTCCTGTTCATGGTGCCGGTGTTCGCGGGCTTTGGCAACTTCGTGATCCCGCTGATGATCGGCGCTCCGGACATGGCCTTCCCGCGCCTGAACGCGCTGTCGTTCTGGCTGCTGCCGGTCGCTGGCGCGATCATGCTGCTGAGCTTCCTGGCCCCCGGCGGCGCGTTTGCGGACGGCTGGACCGCGTATGCGCCGCTGTCGGACAACGCGCCGATCGGGCAGGACTTCTTCTCGATCGGCGTGCAGTTCGCGGGCGCCTCCTCGATCATGACCGCGCTGAACTTCCTGGTGACGATCATCACCATGCGCGCGCCTGGGATGAGCTTCTTCCGCCTGCCGCTGCTGGTGTGGGCGAACTTCGCGACGTCACTGCTGGTGGTCATCGCCACGCCGTTCGTGGCCGCGTCGCAGTTCTTCGTGCTGCTCGACCGCGCGCTGAAATTCAACTTCTTCAACGCGGCCAAGGGCGGCGACGTGCTGATGTACCAGCACGTCTTCTGGTTCTACTCGCATCCGGCGGTCTACATCATGATCTTGCCCGGCTTCGGGATCATCAGCGAAGTGATCGCGGTGAAGGCGCGCAAGCCGATCTTCGGCTATCGCATGATGGCCTTCTCGCTGCTCGCGATCGTGGGGCTCGGCTTCACCGTGTGGGCGCACCACATGTTCACGTCGGGCATGTCCGGCTGGATCCGCATACCGATGGCGATCACGACATCGATCATCGCGGTGCCGACCGGCATCAAGGTGTTCTCCTGGCTTGCGACGCTGTGGCGCGGGGTCCTGCACCTGGACACGCCGATGCTGTTCGCGCTGGGCTTCATCACCACGTTCACGCTGGGCGGAATCAGCGGCATCATGCTCGCGATGGTGCCGTTCGACATCCACGTGTCGGCGACTTACTTCATCGTGGCGCACATCCACTACGTCCTGTTCGGCGGCTCGCTGATGACGATCTTCGCGGGCGCTTACTACTGGTTCCCGAAGATGACCGGGCGGATGTACGACGAGCGCCTGGGCAAATGGCACTTCTGGACGACGTTCGTGTTCATGAACCTGACGTTCGGGCCAATGCACGTGCTCGGCCTGCAGGGCATGCCGCGGCGCGTGGCGACCTACGCGGCGCAGTTCGCCGACCTGAACCTGTTCATCTCGATCGCGAGCTTCGCCCTGGGCCTGAGCACGCTGATCTTCGTCTACAACATGGTGACCAGCTGGCGCGGTGGGCCGATCGCGCCGGCGAACCCATGGCGCGGCCTGACGTTGGAGTGGCAGGTCAGCTCGCCGCCGCCCGTCTTCAACTTCGACCGGCTTCCGACAGTGGTTGGCGGTCCCTACGAGTACGGCGTCCCGGGCGCCGTGCACGGCATCTTCGCGCCGGCCCCTGCGACGGTGGCATCCGGCGCTACGACCGGATCGCCCATGGTCCGAGCGCCCAGCCAATGACGAGGAGGCTAGATCGATGAAGGAGATCCTGGTGGTCGCCAACCGCACGCTCGGAGGCGAGAAGCTGCTTGACGCCGTGCGCAAGCGCGCGAGCTCGGGCGACACGCGCTTTCGCCTGGTGGTGCCTCAGACCAAGCCGTCTTCGGGTCTTGTGATCTACGACGAGGCGGTGCGCGAATCGGCGCAGGTGCGTGTCGACCTCGCGCTCTCGACGGTGGCCGCGGAGGGCATCGCTGCCAGCGGCGAGGTCGGCGACGGCGACCCCTTCCTGGCGACGATGGACGCTGTCGCCGAGAACCGCCCCGACGAAATCATCGTGTCGACGCATCCGGCCACCCACTCGGGCTGGCTGCGGCGTGACCTGATTGCGCGCATCGCCAACGCCAGCGGCCTGCCGGTCGACCACATCGTGGTGGACCTCGACCAGGAGGGGCTGCCGTTTCGCGTGACGCTGGTGGTGGCCCACAAGACTTCCAGCGGCGAGGAGCTGATCGAGTACCTCAAGCGCAAGGCCGCCCACGGCGGACAGCATCTGTTCATCGCGGTGGTGCCCCAGCTGGACGGCAGCGGCGACGCTCCGCGCGAGGCCCGCGAGCGCCTGGCCAAGATGCTCGACCGCCTGAGCGACGCAGGGCTGGTCAGCTCGGGCATGATCGGCGACCCGGACCCGTACACGGCGGTGATGAACGCGCTGGAGCTGTTCCGCGTGGACGACGTGGTCATCTCGACGCTGCCGGGCGAGCGTTCGGGCTGGCTGCGCTCGAACCTGATCGAGCGCGTGCAGGGATCGGCCTCCGTGCCTGTCGAGCACGTTGTGGTCGATCCGCAGGCCCAAGCGACCGCGGCCCCGGCGGCCTAGCGGGGATCCCGGTGGAGGCAGCCAGCATCACCCACGCAGGCGGCCACGAGCCGGGCCACGCTCACCCGCCAGCGGCCAACCGCAGCTCGCGGGTCGACCCGCCGTTGCTGGGAATGCTGCTGTTCATCATCTCCGAGATCATGGTCTTCGGGGCCTTCTTCACGGCCTACTTCTTCATCCGTGTGGCCCAGGGAGACCCTTGGCCGGCGCCGGGAACGCACCTGCCGGTGGAAGTGGCAGGCGTCAACACAGCCATCCTCATCTCGTCCTCGTTCACCATCCACTGGGCCGAGAAGTCGATCAAGGCGGGTAACCGCTTCGGCTTGAAGGCGGGCATGCTGACCACGTTCCTGCTCGGCTGCACGTTTCTGTTCATCCAGATCAACGAGTACGCCAACATCGGCTTCGCCCCTCAAGACGCGGCCCAGACGACGATCTTCTACTCGCTCACGGGCCTGCACGGCGCGCACGTGTTCATCGGCCTGTGCCTGCTGCTGTTCGTGACGATCCGCGCCTTCCGCGGCCATTACAGCCCCGAGGAGCATCGCGGCGTGGAAGTGCCGGGCATCTACTGGCACTTCGTCGACATCATGTGGATAGTGGTCTACACCACCGTCTACGTGCTCTGAGGAACGTGGACGCGGCGCGAGGCGGCGTCCTACCGATCGTAGATCGTGTGGGATCTACGATCGGCCAGCACATGTGCCAAGCACATTTCGCTCACTGCGTTCTTGCCTCGCGTGATCCACGTCCCTCAGACGCGCCACTCCTTGCATGCTGAACCCGCTGCGCTCCGAGGACGAGGCGTTCCGCTTTCTGGTGCGCGCCATCGCGGTGTTCGCGGTGATCATCGCGCTGATCCTGATCGTGCGCGCGCTGCTTTGAGCGCAACCGCCGGCGTCGCTACTTGACGGTCAAAGTGCCCCACATCCCTGCGGCGCGGTGACCGGGGGCCTCGCAGAAGAACGTGTACGCGCCGGGCTTGAGAGTCACTTTCAGCGTGGCGGTGCCCTTGGACACGAACTGACTGGCACCGATCGGTGTGCCCTTGGCCGTGGCGCCGCCTTCGCCGGCTTCGATGGCGATGTTGTGCATGACGCCAGACATGTTGGGCATTTCGATCGTGACTGGGCCGGCGGTTGCGGTCGCCTTGTTGGTCACGTATGCCAGCTGGCCGCTGGGGCTGGCGGGGATCGGCAGCTTGCCGCCCGCCTCCACGGCGGGCTTGCCGGCTCCGGGCGCCTGCACGGCGGTTGCCAGCAGGCCGGTGTCTTTGCCCGGCGCGTCAGCCGATTGGGTGACGTAGGCGGCGATGTCGGCCAGGATGGCGCCGCTGGCGAGGTTCTTGGGCATGGCGCCTTCGGGGTTGGGAATTTTGACCTGCTGTTCGACCACGCCGCGGATCGCGCTGCGCTGGAGCCCTTCGGCAATGTCCGCTCGGAAGGCTTCATCGAGGTTGGGGCCGACACTGCCCTTGGTTTCGGCGCGCGCAAGGGTGTGACACGAGCCGCATTTGGCGACGAACTCCTGCTTGCCGAGGATCACGTTGGCGTTGTCGGCACCCTTGATAGAGGAGCAGCCGGCAAGGGCGACCGCGAGCGCCGCCAGCACGCCGCCAGTACGCGTGCGCGCTGCTGGCGTGCGCAGGCGTGCCTGCCAGGAGCTGCGTACGGCCGAGGTTGCATCGGTCAAGCTCATGTGCGGCAAAACACTATCCGAACTGGCGGCGCTGTCGACGGACGCCCGCGTGCCCGCCAAGGCGCGCCATCAGGGCTCGCACAGCTCGTCCAGCTGCCCGCTCGCTGCCGCGATCACCCCGCGCGCAACGCCATCCCACGACCAGCGTTCGCGCACCACGTCGACCAGCCCGGTACGGGTCTGGGCACGCAGCGCGGAGGGTGCTGTCAGCCAGCCTTCCAGGCACCCGGCGAGGGCGCGGACTGCATGGTCGTCGATGGGAAAGGACAGCCATGCTCGCGCCTGCTCGGGGACGTGGTTGGCGAGCTCCTCGCTGACCTCCGCCAGCCCCGAGTGGGCAGCGCTGATCGGCAATGCAGCGCATGCGGCGGCCTCGACCGCGACCATGCCAAACGACTCGGGGAAGGTGCTGGGCACGACCACCGCCTGACATGCGGGAAGCAGCTCGGCGAGCTCTGAGTGCTCCAGGCGCCCGGTGAAGAACACGCCCTCGCGCATCGCGCGGGCAGCCTGCAGGTAGCGCTCGCGCTCGGCGCCGCGCAGGCCGTCCAGGAAGGCGAGCAAGTGGGCCAGCGGCCGCGCCTCGCCTGTCTCGGCCGGCGCGCAGACGTCAGGGTCTGCGGGCGCGGCGGGGGACCCCGAGGCAACCTGAGCCTCGGGGGCGACCTCCAGCGACCTGCCCGCCAGCGCTATCTGCCTCGCGGCCGCCATGTCTCCGTCGGCCAGCGCGCCCAGCAGCCGCGCCAGCGCGCCGCGATAGGCGCCAAAGCCGACCAGCGCCAGCTGCGCGTGTGGCACGCGCTCCAAGACAAGCGGCCAGGCTGCGATCAGCAGATCGACGCCCTTACTCACGATCAGCTTGCCCACAAACGCCACCAGCGCGTCACGCTGCGGGCACAGATGCTCCAGCGCGACCGCAGTCTCGAGCTCATCGCGCGCGAACGCACTGTCTGCGCGGGCAGGCCCCTGCGCGGCTGCCTGCGCAGGTGCGCGGGCAGACCCGCGCAGCCGCACAGCCAGGTCGGCCACCCCGGCGGCGGCCGCCTGCGGCGGGCGGGCAGCGAAGCGCTGCACGTCCACCCCGGGAGGGCCCAGTCTGGTGCGGCGCTCCAGCGAGCCGTCGTCGCCCAGCGCGCGCCACAGGCTGGCGGCCGTGTGACGGGAGCCGACCAGCACCGCCCGCGCGCCCGCCAGGCCCTCGCGCGCCGGGCACAGGAAGCGCTGCGGATGGGGCTTGACGACGTACTCAAGGGCGCTGCCGTGGACCTTGACCGCGTAGGGCACCGCGCCGTGCAGGCCGCGGGCGAGGATCACGGGACCCATCACCAGGTGATTGGCCAGCGCCAGCTGCGGGCGCACGCTGTCGAGCAGCTCGGCGACGGCGGCCACGTTCGCAGCGATGTAGCGGGCGATCTCCTCTTCGCTGCAGTCGGGGAAGGTGCGCGCCTCGATGCCCTCGTAGCGGTCGGCCACATAGACCGGCAGCAGGTCGCCGATATTGGGCCGATAGACGGTGCAGCGACCACGTGCGGTCCCACCAGCGCTGTGAGCCGGGGCGCTGCGCAGCTCGCTCACGCGCAACTCGCCCGCATCCCAGTCGCCGGCTGCGTCCACGAACGCGTACTCGTGCGGATGGCGCTCCTGGCAGAGCAGGTGAACGTCGTGCCCGAGTCCCACCAGC
>DATNLQ010000209.1:0-7673 GCA_035602785.1 Solirubrobacteraceae bacterium | reverse complement strand
TGTTGTGTCTCGGGACATGCTGGACGCGTGTCTCGGGGGATCGTGGACAGTTTAGGGTCGTGTGAGGGGCTGGTAGTTGCGGGTGGGGTCGAGCGTGAGCTCGCGGATGAGCTGCCCTTGGAGGTCGATGACGCGGATCTGTTGGTCGGCGATCAGGAGCTTGATTGTGCGGCCTTTGTGGGCTCTTCCTAGCCCGATTTTGTAGAGCTTGCTGTGGTAGCGCACACTGACCTTGCCGGAGGTGTCGACCTTGTCTTGGCGCACCCGGAAGTGGGTGGGTGCCTGGGAGGCGCTGGTGGTGGGTTTGGCCTTGATGCGGGTGCTGTAGGCCTGTAGCGGTGTGCGCCCGTCCAGCGCTCTGTGGGGGCGGATGTCGTTGTAGTAGTGGATGAACGTGTCGAGCTGGCCTTGCAGCTCCGGGAGGCCGTTTGCGGGTGGCTGCTTGGCGAGGTAGCGCTTCAGGGTCTGGTGTAGACGCTCGATCTTGCCGCAGGTCTGTGGGTGGTAGGGCCGTGAGTTCTTGGAGGCGATCCCGAGCCGCTCGAGCTCTGATTGCAGCAGCACCTTGCCGCGGCGGGGGCTGGCTGTGAAGACGGCGCCGTTGTCGGACAGCAGCGATGCGGGCAGTCCGTGCAGGCTGGCTGCCTTGTGGAAGCTGTCCACGACGTCCTGGGCTTTGGTGGTGGGGTAGGCGTCAGAGGCCAGGAACAGACGGGAGTGATCGTCGATGAAGTTGAGGATCTCCGTGTGCTCGCCGCCAGCGAGCTGCCAGTGAGTGATGTCTGTTTGCCATGTCTCGTTTGGTAGGTCCGCTTCGAAGCGGATCAGCGAGCAGCGGGGTCGCTTCTGTGGCTGCGCGATGATCAATCCCTCGCGTTTGAGGATCCGCCAGATCGTTGCCCTGGAAGGAACGCTGTCCAGCCGCTTGGCTAGGTGGTACGCGATCGTCGCCGCGCCGGCGTCATGGCCATCGGCCTGCAGCTCGCGGCGCAGCGCCACGATCGCCTGCACGACCTCGAGCGGGGTCTCGTGCGCGCAGGAGCGTGGCCGCCGGGATCGCGGCTCGAGCGCCTCATAGCCCCCGGCGCGGTAGCGCTTGATCAGCACATAGATCCAGCTCTTGCTGATCCCGTGAGCAGCCGCGACCTCTCTCGCGCTGCGTCCCTCCAACAACACCGCATCCACCACATACCGCGCCAACCCCATGCCAGCCGCCTTTCGTAGGCGTCCAGCATCTCCCGAGACATCAGCCCACTATGTGCCGCAACCACACACCCCCCCCTCCGTGCCTCCCAGGGACGTAGCAGTGGCGGTTGTGCGTTAGACGCGTATGACCGGAACTGCCTCCGCGAACTCCGAGAAGTCGGTGTCCTGGGTCCAGATCTCGGCGTCGTAGACGAGCGCTGTAGCGGCGATCCATGTGTCGTGGATGCGCGGTTTGCGGCCTTCGGCGAGGACGCTAGCGGCGAGCTGGGCGTAGGCGGAGGCTGTGCGCTCGTCAATGGGAAGAGCGCCGGTGAGCGAGCGAACCTCGGTGAGCGTGCGCAGGCGTTGCCCTCGCGTCTTCGCGTCGCGTGCGACCATGACCCCGATCTCGAGCTCGGCGATCGAGATGACCGACACCGCGACATCCTGTGGTAGGGGGCGCCCGAGCGGGCGTTCTTGCTCGCGCGCTATGAGCACGGAGGTGTCGAGGATCGCGCGGCTCACGATGGCTCGATGACCTGTTCGCGCAGAGGCGCTAGGTCGTCGAGCAGTCCGGCATCGGCAGGGGCCTGGCGCAGCACGCGTTCCATTGCGGAACCGGAGGCCCACACCGGTCGCTCAAGTGGCACGAGTTGCGCTACGGGGCGGTGGCTAACGGTCACGCGCAGGCGCTCGCCTGCCTCGGCTCGACGCAGGACGGCGGCGGTGTGGTTACGAAGATCGCGGGCAGAAACGTCATGCACGCACGTATCGTAGCACCTAGGCTACACCCTGTCGGCTCGATGGAAACGACGAGGATCGCGGCTCCGCCGGTCGCGTCGCAGTCGGACGCCCAAGTCCCAGACGAGCAGCCAGCGCGCAACCCAGCCAGGAAGACGATCCATTGCGTGTCCAAGCACGCGCAGGAGCGGCAGTGTCGAGAGGCAGGAGACGAGAAATATTATGTGCGCCCAAGGCATCGAGCACTGACCGTAGTTGAGCGCAGCAGGTCTGTCTATGGGTAGAAACGCCAGGTTTTACGCAGGAAAGGTAGAGACATCATGGAGTCATCCTGTCTGGCCAGGCGTGGGCTCTAGGGGGAACGCTTAGCATGTAGTTCGCTAATGCGCTTCCACACAAGGTACGTTTTCGAGCTTTGGCCCTCCCAGCCCGCCATTTGCTCGACGTTCGAACCCTGGACCGGGTTCGCACGTCGTCCCGCCATCTCCGTATCCGTTGGAACCCGGCCGGCCGGCCGGCGCTTTAGCGTCGTGTTCGGATAGCCGCCAGGCCGTGTGGTCGGCGACAGTGTCATCGGGAGACAGGAGCGGCACGACCGGGCATACCTGTTATTGGAACGACAAGGACTGCCGAAATTTCTCGCTCATTGCGTTAAAAGCCGCAAACAGCGCGCGCGCTGGCAACTCGGGGGGCGATACGGTAGCGATGCTTGGCCAAGCAGGGCCTACGGCCTCGCCGCTCCCGGTGTGGGGTCGGGCAGGCGACGAGGTGTAGACCCGCCTGAGAGGGCCTGTTCGGAGTCGACTGGGCAGGCCCTCTCGCTTGCTCCGTTGGGCCGAAAGTAGCGAGAACAGAGCGTCAGTCCAAGCTGGGGACGTGAATTCCTCTGTAACTAGCGGGGATTTCTTGCAGTGAGAAACAAAACTCAGGACTTCCCCTCGGGCGTCCCTTCGACGGCTTCGCCGAGCTCGGCCAACGTGATATCGAGTGCCTTGACCAGCAGCCGCACGGTGCCCCATCCAGGCACCGACTGGCCCAGCTCGATCCGCGCGAGCGATCCTGTGGTGATGCCGGTCTTGAAGGCGAGCGCTTCGCGCGTGATGCCGCGCTCCTCGCGCATGCGGCGCAGGGTGGCCGCGAGGGCGGGGTCGGGCGTCGAGGTGCGGGCCATGCGAGAAACATCGCACGCCGCATGTGTCTAGGTCCATCCGTTCTACCAGTTACCATTGACGACATGTACTTTAGGCCTTACGCTCCACGATATGCGCCACCGCTTCCCCTACGTGGCCGAGGTGCGCTTCACGTGCGAGGAGTGGGATCTGCTCGACCGTGTCGCTGCGGCCAAGGGGATCACGATCGAGGAGCTGATCCGTGAGGGGTTGCGTCTGGCGCCGCTGGCGGCGGGGCAGTCCAGGCACGCTGGCAGGCGCCACCTGCGCCTGGTGCGCTCGGATCTAGTTGGTGGCTGAAGGCCTGCAGGCAGCCCTCGCTGCAGAAGTGGTGGCGCTTGCCGGCGTGGTCCACATGCAGAGCCTTGGCACGGTCGATCTGCATCCCGCATACGGGGTCGGTCGCGCCGCGGCGCATCGTCAGGGCGAACAGCGCGCCGAAGACGGCCAGCGCGAATACGTCGGCGATGAGCGTGTAGTTGAGCGTGACGTGTGCGAAGACTTCGCCGCGGCTGGGGCGCGCGTGCGGGATCAGCCCGGCTGCGCCGAACAGAAGGTCGACGAGCAGCGCGGCGAGCACGATCGTGACGAATATCAGCGCTGTGATCCGCTGCGCAAAGGCGTTTCCGTAGTACTTGCGATAGATGAGCACGATCGGCATGACGATCAGGTCGGCGAAGATGAAGGCGACTACCCCGCCGAAGCCGATGCCGCCGGACCACAGCACGGCGGCGATGGGCACGTTGCCGACCGAGCAGACGAAGCTGAGCACGGCGATGATCGGTCCGACGATGACGTTCTCCAGCAGCCGCCATACGGGCGGGGCGTGCGTGATGAACAGGCCGTTGAAGAAGTCGTTGCCGAGCAGCGCGATGAAGCCGGCAAGGACGAACCCGAGCGTGATCTCCTTCCACAGCATCGACCAGTCGTTGCGGAAGTTGTGGGCCACGTCAGACCACGAGTCGATCGAGGTCAGGCGCTCGCGCAGCGCGACCTGTGCGCCGGCCGCGTGGTGCTGGTGTCCGCTGTCGGCGTGCTGGGCGTGCGCGCGGGCGCGCTCTTCCAGGCGCTGTGACACGAACAGGCGGAGCAGCGCGGTCATGATCGCGATCAGCGCCAGCCCGCCGACGAGCTCGGCGAGCGTGAACTGCCATCCGATCAGGACCCAGATGACCGCGCCGAGCTCGACCACCAGGTTGGTCGAGGCGAACTGGAAGGCGAGCGCGCTGGCGGCGGACGCGCCCTTGGCGAACAGCGACTTGGCGATCGCGATGGCGGCGTAGCTGCACGAGGAGCTCGCGGCGCCCAAGCCGGTGGCCAGCGCGATCGGGCGCGCGCCTGTGCCGCCGAGCGCGTCCTGGATGCGCTGCCTGGGCACCCACGCCTGCACGATTGCCGAGATGGCGAAGCCCAGCACGAGCGCCCAGCAGACCGCCCACGCCATCAGCAGGGCGTTGGAGAACCCATCCCAGAGCGCGTTGAGTACCCCGGTCACGGCGATCCGCCGGACACCCACCCTGCAACGACGCCCTCTGCCAGTTGGCTGCCCTGGGCGGTGAGCCGGTACATGGTCATCTTGCCCTGCTTGCGGGCCGCGACGATGCCCGCGCTCCTGAGCACTTTCATGTGGTGAGAGGTCAGGTTCTGCGGCCTTTGCGCGATCCACGAGAGGTCGCATACGCACAGCTCGCGCCCGTCGCGCAGCGCCAGGGCGAGCCCGAGCCGCATCGGGTCACCGAGGGCACGAAGGCGCTCGGCGACCAGCTCGGCGCTGTCGGCGTCCAGGCGGGCCGCCCGCAGGGCAAGTGCCTGCGACTCGTCGATGTGCAGGAGATCGCCATAATCCAAACTCATAACTACATACTAACGTATGTTGGGCTATAGTCCCGTGACGTCGCGTTTGCGCCACGAGTCGGCTTCGCTGCTGTTCGCCCATGAGCCGGCTCCGCTGCTCTCCCTACCGCCATACGATTTATGTAACAGTGAGTTTTTAGCCCGATTCGCCGCCTCCCACAAGGGCAACTGTCGGTGACAGTTATAAACGGATTGCATAAGTATGGTCAATCATGTACTTTGCGCGTGCCCTGCTGCGCTGCCACCGCGCAGACGACGAACGAACCACGACTCACGGAGGGGAAGACCTTATGAGAGGCATGTCTGAGACGGTGCTCGCACGGCTGTCACAAAGGCGCAGGCGCGGGCTCGTTCCGGCTGCTGTGACGCTGCTCGGTTCGGTCGCGGCGCTCGCCGCTGCGGCGCCCGCTCAGGCTGGGCTGCAGCAGGAAATGGAGATCTTCGACAATTGTCCGGTGAATGTGCCGAATGTGATCACGTGCGTGTACTCACCGGTCACAAGTGGTGAATTCAAGCTCGGCAGTAAGTCGGTTGCGATCAACAAGACGGTGCTCCTGCAGGGTGGCATCAGCTCGGTGAGCCCCGACCTGGTTCCGGCGACCAACGGGGAAACGCTGTCCAAGACGCCGCTCACCGTTCCTGGTGGTCTCATCGGCATCGAAGGGCTCGGTGGAGAAGTGACGGCCACGGCTGAACTTGCAGGGGCGGTTGAGCTCCACGGCGCCAACCTGCTCGAGCGCAGCGGAACCGCGGTGTCGCTGCCGCTGCAGGTGAAACTCGACAACCCGCTGCTGCTGAGCCGGTGCTACATCGGCTCGGAGTCCCAGCCGGTCAATCCACTGCTGACCACCGGCACGACAAGCCCGTCGGGGCCGAACAAACCGATCAGCGGCAGCGTTGGCAAGCTCAGCTTTGCGGCCGGCCAGAGAATCACGATCGTGCCGGCATCGCTCCTCGACAATGCGTTCTCGGTGCCAGGAGCGAACGGCTGCGGTCTGCTGCCGCTGCTGATCGACCCGCTCGTCGACCTCGCCTCGGGCGTGCCGGCGGCGGCAGGTCACAACTCGGCGATCCTCAACGGCGTGCTGGAGACCTCACCGGTTCAGGCGGTGAAGGCACAGGCGGCGCTTCCGGAGGTCGGCAGGTGCGTGGTGGCGCAAAGCACCGGCGAAGGCAAGGGCAAGGTCTTCCATGGCGCCTATGAAGACCAGGGCTGCACGACAGAAGTGCAGGGTCACGAAGGCAAGTACGAATGGACCACCGGTGCGGCGAAAGCAAAATTCTCCGCCAAGGGAGGCCCGATGACGCTGGCGGGCGCGAGCGGCGCGGGGGTGACGTGCAAGAGCTCGAGCATGACCGGTGAATACACGGGGCCGAAATCGGTGTCTGCGTCGGTCGCCTTCAAGGGCTGCAAGAGCACGATCAGCAAAGAAGCCTGCCAGAGCAACGGAGCGGCGGTCGGAGAAGTGACGGCTAGCGGGCTGACGGGTGGCTTGGGCTTCATCGATGACGTGCAGAGCGAATCGGGGCTGCTCGTATCGGTAGGCGTCGACATCGGCGACGGCTCGCCGCTGCCCGCCCGCTGCGCGGGCGTCAAGGAAGAGCTGGTTGTCAACGGCTCGGTGATCGCTGCGATCTCCAAGATCGACGCGATGTCCAAGACGTTCAGCCTCGCCTACACGCAGAGCGCTGGCAAGCAGTCGCCCGAACAGTTCGAAGGTGGATCCAAAGACACGCTCATGGCGACCTTGGGCTCGGGCGCCGAACCGGCCGGCCTGAGCACGACCGAGAAGATCTCCAACGAGGAATCGCTGGAGATCAAAGCGGCCGCCAACGGCTAGGAGCGCGTGAGATCTGTAAACACGCTGCATAAAAGCGCGAAGGATCGGGTAGATCGGTTGTGGCCTGGCTGCCGGCCAGGGGTGCAATCGATGCGAACGACCATTCTGGAGGGGATCAACCCGATGAGGAGAGAGATGATGGAGGCAGTCATGCGTGTGCTGTCGCAAATGAGCGCCCGCAGACTCGCGCTTCCCGCGGTCAGCGTGCTGGCGACGATAGCGACGCTGGGCGGCGCCGCGCCTGCCCAAGCGGGGCTGGTGCAGGAAATGGCGGTATTCGCCGACTGCCCGGTGAATGCTCCGAATGTGATCACGTGTGTCTACTCGACGGTCACCAGCGGCCAATTCACCCTCGGCAGCAAGACGGTGACGATCAACAAGACGGTGACCCTCCAGGGCGGCCTCAGCTCGGCCAGCCCCGACCTCGTGCCGGCAGCCGACGGGCACACTCTGTCGCGCACGCCGCTCACGGTTCCCGGTGGCCTCGTTGGCATTGAAGGGCTCGGCGGAGAAGTGACGGCGACGGCCGAATTGGCGGGGCCGGTGCAACTCAATGGGGCCAACCTGCTCAAACGCAGTGGCACAGCAGTGTCGCTGCCGCTCAAGGTCAAGCTGGAAAACCCCGTGCTCGGCGAAGGCTGCTACGTCGGCTCTGAATCCGAACCTGTGAATCCTCTCTTGACCACCGGAACGACGAGCCCGCCCGCCCCGAACACGCCGATCAGCGGCAGCGTCGGGAAACTCGAGTTTGCGGCAGGCGAGCGGATCTCGATCCTGCCGACCTCGCTGGTCGACAACGCGTTCGCGGTGCCCGGAGCCAATGGCTGCGGCCCGCTGCCGCTCGTTACAGACCCGCTCGTGGATGCGGCGGCGGGCATACCGG
>DATNLQ010000288.1:0-13592 GCA_035602785.1 Solirubrobacteraceae bacterium | reverse complement strand
GCGACGGCTGTCTTGGCTCGCGCAGGAGCTTTGATCGTGGGTCGCGTACCGGGCTTTCTAGCGTACTTGGCGATGAACTTCTCGGTGTCCAGGCGGGCCTGGTTGTCGGGCCGCTGGTTGTGGGGGGACTTCATCAGGTAGGAGGAGGGCCCGTCGAGCTGACCGCCGACGCCGTGGTTGAGCGCGAGCTTGCAGCAGCGCACGGCGTCGATCACGATCCCGGCCGAGTTCGGCGAGTCCCACACCTCGAGCTTCATCTCGAGATTCAGCGGCACGTCGCCGAAGGCCTGACCCTCGACGCGGATGTGCGCCCACTTGCGGTCGGTCAGCCACGGCACGTAGTCAGATGGACCCACGTGCACGTCTGAGGCCGGCAGCTCGTGGTCCATGATCGAGGTCACCGCGTTGGTCTTGGAGATCTTCTTGGACTCCAGCCGCTCGCGCTCGAGCATGTTGTAGAAGTCCATGTTGCCGCCCACGTTCAGCTGCGAGGTGCGCTCGATCTCCACGCCGCGCTCGGCGAACAGGCGCGCCAGCGTGCGGTGCACGATCGTCGCGCCCACCTGAGACTTGATGTCGTCGCCGACAATTGGCAGGGCCGCCTTTTTGAAGCGCTTGTCCCAGTAGTCCTCGCGGGCGATGAACACAGGGATGCAGTTGACAAAGCCACAGCCCGCCTCTAGCACCTGCTCGACATACCACTTGGTCGCCTGCTCAGAGCCGACGGGCAGGTAGGAGACGACCACATCGGTGTGGGTGTCTCTGAGGATCTTCACGATGTCGGCCGTCTCGCCCGGCGCCTTGACGATCTTCTCCTTGAGGTATTTGCCCAGGCCGTCGTGGGTCATGCCGCGGTGCACCGGAACGCCCAGCTTCTTGGGGACCGCTCGCTTCCCGTTGGCGAACTTGATCGTGTTGTTCTGACCCGCCCAGATCGCCTGGCCGAGGTCTTTGCCGACCTTGGTCGAGTCGATGTCGAAGGCCGCCGTGAACTCGATGTCGCGCACGTGGTAGCCGCCGAGGTCCACGTGCATGAGGCCGGGCACCCGCTGCGCGGGATCCGCGTCGTGGTAGTAGTGGACGCCCTGGACGAACGAGCAAGCGCAGTTGCCCACGCCGATGATCGCCACCCGCACCTTCTCGGATTGGTAGCGCGCGAGGCCGTTGCCGGAGACCGCGGCGTGGCCGTTGGTCTTGTTGCTCTGTGTGCTCACGGGAGAATTCCTTCCTGAAGTTCGAGCTGAATACTCCGCCGCGCGCGCGAGGTCACACCGCAGGCCGCGACAGCTCACTGCGCACATGCCAGATGCGCTGTGCGACCGTGACCACGCTGAGCGTCGCCAGCACGTACACGGCTGGCTGCAGCAGCTCGAAGTTGCCCAGCGACGCGCCGCGGGCGAACACCAGGCCGATCGCCAGAATCACAACGCGCACGGGCCGCGTGGCGATGCCCACCTTGCACTCCACCCCCAGCGCCTCCGCCCGCGCCCGCGTGTAGCTGACGATCAGTGATGCCAGCACCGCTACGACTACTGCCGCGGTCGCCACGCGGTTGCCGTGCAGCGCGAAGTAGCCGGCCACGGATGCCAGCACGATCCCCTCCTCGATGCGATCCAGCGTCGAGTCCAGGAATGCGCCGAAGGGGGTGCCCTTGCCCGACATGCGCGAGTAGCGCCCGTCGAGCGTGTCCATGACCGACCCCACGATGAACGCGATCCCGCCGATGAAGAACAGTCGTTCCCACACGAGCACCGCGGCCAACACGTTCAGCGCGAGGCCCGTCAGCGAGATCGCGTTGGGGGTCAGGCGCGACTCGATCAGCCGGTTGCGCACGAGCTCTCGCCGCTGCTCGACGGTCAGGGTCGTCCTGCCGCCGTCAGTCGCACCCTGGCCCGCGCGCCGGCGCGTGCGCCGGACGGGCGCGTGTTGCCCTGGCGCCATGCCGGTCAGACCTCTACCCGCTCGCCGTCAGGCGCGCCGGCGCGACCGCCGAGAAGCGCCACGCGGCCGGCCGCGCGCGCGCCAGCCAGCTGGCGCCGTAGGCTGACACAGCGGCCGTCAGCGCTCCCAGCAGCGCGTCGAAGATGAAGTGGTTGGCGGTCACGATGATCACGAACGCGATCACGAAGGGGTACAGCAGCCACAGGACGCTCACGACTCGCCAGCGCACCAGGCGGGCAAGCGTCCAGCCGATCATCAAGGCGAACGCCACATGCATCGACGGCACCGCCGCGTACAGGTTGGTCAACGCGTTCAACGATGCGCTTGCGTGCGACACGTGCACGTTGGTGAAGTCGGCCACCGTGTCGATGAAGCCCCACTCGGGCATGAACCGCGGCGGCGCCGTCGGAAAGACCGCGTAGCCGACCAGCGCGATCGCCATCCCGATCATCAGCATGTTGCGCACGAAGTAGAAGTTGCGGTTGTGGCGCAGGTACAGGTACAGCAGCGCCGCCACCGTGACCGACGTCTGCGCGTTGACGTATAGCCAGCTGGCCAGGACCATAAGCAGGTGGCTGCCCGAAGCCCACGCCTGAATCGACGGCTCCACGAACACGTGCAGCGTGCGCTCCAGCGAGATCAGATCGCGCGCGTGGGCGAACGCGGCGTTGGCGTCGCCCTCTACCAGCCCGCGCACCAGCCTGTAGGCCAAGTAGGCGGCGGCGAAGAGCGAGACCTGCCGCATCGCGTCCAGCCAACCGCGGGGCAGGACGCGCGCCTGTAGGACACGAGCGCGGGCGACCATCCAGCCAAAGCCTAACCCAAGTCGCAGCGAGGGCCGCCGTCGAACACGCGCGCAAGCGAGAAGTCGATCACCACGTGCAAGCTGCCCGCAGCGCTCGCCCGGACCGCCGTCCAGGCGCCCGGCGCGAGCTGCACGCAACCCCGACCGCCGGCGAGCGCCCAGTAGGGGGTGAAGTGCACGCGCACGGTGAACGTGCCGGCGCGCGGCGCGCTCAGCGTGAACGAGTCGCTGTTCAGCTGGGTCAGTTGCGCCGGTGGCTGCGCCAGCGGCTGGGCACCGCGTACGGCGAACAGGCGCCAGTGCTCAGAGCGCCACACTTCGCGCAGATAGTCCGGCCGCTGCGAGCTGCGCAGCAGGCCTGCCTCCGCTGCGGCCGAGTAGTCCAGCGGGGCATCCGCAAGCGCCACGTAGGAGATCGCCTGCGCCGACAGCCACGCGCGGTAGCGCGCTGGCGTGAGGGGCTTTGACTCTTCGTAGAAGACCGCGTTGCGCAGGGTGTCCAACTGGCGCTCCCAGCCACGGGCGATCATGATGTGAGGCGCCACCCAGCGCGCCTCCCAGTGGTCGGCCAGCGGCACCACCTCGATGCGCGCGGGGCGCGCAGAGTAGCCCACGCCGAGCGCGTGCAGCTCGCCGAGCAGGGGGGCGTAGTAGGAGGCCCTGGTCGCCGGATCGTCGCGCTGGGCCGACAAGAGGTCGGCCACCGGCGCGTTGGCCTGCCAGTACAAAAGCAGCGGTGCCACGGCAAGCAACAGGCGCGGGCGACGGCCTATCGTCGATCCGCTCAGCAGCAGCAGCGCGGTCACGGGCGTGCCCATCAGCACGCCCAGCCGGTCTGCGTTGCCGCCCACCGACGTCGAGAGAACGTAGGAACCCGTCAGCGCGAGCGCGTACAGCAGCGCGCCAACTCGCAGCAGACGCTGCTCGGAGGGGATCAGGACTCCGATTGCCAGCACCCCCGCGAGCGCCGGGAAGAAGGCCGAGGCCACGAAGGGCTGCGTGCCGCCTTCGGGAAACGCGAGGTTGAGCAGCGCGACGGGTGCCAGCGCGGCGAGCGTCAGCAGCGCCGGGCTGCGGCGGTCCGGTCCCGCGAGCGCCCACGCGAGAAAGGCCAGCGCGAGGAACGCGCCGGCGACCGGGCTCGCCAGGGCCGCCAGCACGGTCAGCGCGAGCGCGGGCGCGAGCCGGCGTCGCTGGGCCAGCACCAGCGCACCCAGGCCGATCGCCAGGCCGAGGTCAAACGGAATGCGGTTGGACAGCAGGTCGATCGCTGTGCCGACTGCGAACCACGCGGCGGCGATGCGCGTGGCGCGCGTCGGGAAGCGCCCCTCGATCAGGACCGCGAACAGCGCGCTTGCGGACGTGATCGACAGCGCCGCCAACAGCTGCTGGCCGATCAGTGCCCCCAGCGCAGGCGCCAGCAGCGAGTAGGCAAGCAGGTGATGGCCGCCGTACCAAGAGTTGTCCCACAGCGTCAGCCCGGCGCGCGCGAACAGGTCGCTGCGGTAGCTGGCCGCCGCCAGGTCGCCGCTGGGCGGCGCGAGGATCACGTAGACGAGCGCGATCGCCGCCGCGATCGTCCATGCCGGCGGCATGCGCATGGTCCGGCGACGCTCTGCGCCCGGAATCGCCACACGCACGGCTCCCGGCGTTGCCGGCTGCGCTCTGAATGCCAGCCGGGTCACGCGGCGGCCAGGAAGTCGGCCACGCGCGCCAGCACCTCCGGACGGTCCAGCCATGGGTAGTGGCCTGCATCCTCCAGCTCCAGCAGCTGCGCCTGGGGCAGCGCGTCCACGTACTCCCGTGCGAAGCGGGCAGGGATGTATGGGTCCTTCATGCCCCACACGACCAGCGCTGGGACATCCAGACGCCCCAGCTGCCCGCCCGCCGCCGCCAGCACCTCGGGCGGCGAGCTGCGGTACAGCCGCAGGATCGCGCGCTGGGTGCCCTGGTCGAAGTGCGCGAGCACGCTGTCCAGCCACGCCTGCGGCATCGGCCCCGGCGTCGCGTTGGTCTCGCGCGAGAGGCGCCCGAGCGTAAAGCGGTTGGTGGTGCCCATCGCAAGCTCTCCCAGCCCAGGGGTGCGCCAGACGCGCGCCATGCGATGCCAGCGATGTCCCGCAAGCAGCGGCACCGCGTTTATGAGCACCAGCTGCGCCACGCGCTCGGGGTGACGTTGGGCGAACGCGAGCCCCACCACGCCCCAGTCGTGCATGACGATGCTCACACGCTGCACTTCGAGCTCGTCCAGGAAGCGCTCCAGGTAGTGGCCGTACTCGTCGATCGTGTACGTCAGGTAGCCGGGCTTGCCCGAGCGGCCGAAACCGGGCAGGTCGGGCGCCAAGCCGCCTGTGCGCTGCAGGAAACCCAGCCAGTCATCTGAGCTGTCCGGCACGCCGTGCAGGTACAGCGTCACGGCATCTCCCACCTCGCCCGCCGGTGCTTGCGCGCTGCGCCAGAAGACAGGCAGTCCGTCGATCTCGCCGGAGTGGTCTGCCACAGCGGGCACCCGGCGAGGATACTTGTGCCAGTGTCGCCCGCAGCCTCGCGTCGCGCATCCCGTCGCCGCGCCTCGATGTCCGCAGTGGCGTGGACGCCCCCCAGCCGCGCACGCGTTCGGCGCATCCGCGACCGGCTGCGCGAGCTATACGGCACCCCGCTGATGCGCCCGCACGGCCACCCGATCGCCGAGCTGATCTTGACGGTGCTGTCCCAGTCGACCAACGACCGCAACCGCGACGTCGCCTATCTGCGGCTGCGCAACCGTTTCGGGGGGGCGAAGTTCGATTGGCGGGCCGTGCGCGATGCGCCGCTGGCAGACGTCGAGGAGGCGATCCGTCCGGGCGGCATCTCCAAGGTCAAGTCCGCCCGCATCCAGGCGATCCTGCGCGCGATCTCAGACGAGCCGCCACCATCGCCGGTCGACGCGGCGGGCGAGCCTGCCGACGAGCTCTCGCTCGACTGGTTGCCCCTGGTGTCGATCGAGCAGGCGCGCGACTACCTCGTGGCGCTGCCCGGCGTGGGACGCAAGACTGCCGCGTGCGTGCTGCTTTTCGCCTACGGCCTGCGCGACGTACCGGTCGACACGCACGTCTCGCGCGTGGGCACCCGCCTCGGGCTGCTGCGCCCGGGCGCGCCCTTTGAGGAGCTGCACGACGCGATGCTCGCGCTCACGCCGCCCGGCGAGGAGCTCGAGTTGCACGTCAACCTGCTGCGCCACGGGCGGCGCACCTGCCACGCGCGCTCGCCCGCTTGTCGGCAGTGCGCGCTTGCCCGCATGTGCCCGAGCCGGAAGGACTTCAGCTGAAGGCTGCCTAACCCCGAGGCAGAACGGCAAATGCGATGACCGCATATTGCAACGCCGCCGCGACGAGAACCAGCGTGTGAAAGACCTCGTGGTAGCCGAACACCTTCGGCCACGGGTTTGGCCGGCCGCTTGCGTACACGATCGCGCCTACCAGGTACAGCAGGCCACCGCATGCAAGTCCGCCCGCTCCCAGCCAGCCGATCGCCGCCGGCAGCTCGCCGAAGACTGCCGCGGTCACCAGGCCAAGCGCTACGTACACCGCCGCGAACAGCCACTTCGGCGCGTCGATCCACAGCAGCTTGAACACCACGCCGCCGAGCGCGCCCGCCCACAGCACGATCAGCACCGTGCTTGCCAGCGATCCCTTCAGCGCGAGCAGCGCCACAGGGGTGTAGGTCCCGGCGATCAGCACGAAGATCATCGAGTGATCCAAACGCCTCATCCAGCGCCGCGCGCTCGGGCGCCAGGTCACGCGGTGGTACAGCGCGCTCGTGCCCAGCAGGCCCGACACGGCGAACGCGTAGATCGTGGCTGCCAGTCGTGCACGTCCGTCGGATGCCGCCAAGATCAGCGCCACCCCGCACACGAGCGACACGAAGAACCCGTACTCATGCAGCACGCCACGCAGCCGGGGCTTCAACGGCCCCGACGGGACCATGTTCATGCCTAGACGGTAGCGCTCAACCGGTGGCCGTGGTGCTCAGCGGCTGGCTGCAGGCGCGCTGTCGAGCTTTGCGCGCGCGCGCTCGGGCGTGACCTTGACCACGTCCCACGCCAGGCCCACGCGCTCGAGCCCTAGGATCAGCCAGCCGGAGGGATCCAGCTCATACCAGCGCAGCCCGTGAAAGGCCGACTGCGGGAAGGCGTGGTGGTTGTGGTGC
This sequence comes from Solirubrobacteraceae bacterium, assembly GCA_035602785.1. GTDB lineage: Bacteria > Actinomycetota > Thermoleophilia > Solirubrobacterales > Solirubrobacteraceae > Palsa-744. Next base: position 6,658 of record DATNLQ010000288.1, on the reverse strand, counting down.
CAGGCCTCGCCCAAGGAGGGCAAGGCCAGCCAGAACACGTTGGTCGACTCGTCGTCGGTCGCAAACCGGCGGCTGCCGAAGAAGTGGCAGATCGAGTTGATCGACCAGGTGACATGGTGGACGAGGAAGATCCGCACCAGGCCCGCCCACAGCAGGGCGGACAGGCCACCGTCCACGAGCGAGCCGCCGCTCAGTGCAAGGCCGGTGAGGAACGGCAGCGCGAGGCTGCCCAGGGCTATCAGCGGGAAGCTCTTGTTGATACGCCGCATCGTCGCGTCTTCGACCAGGTCGCGGGCGAACCGTTTCGAGGAGGCCTGGCCATGGGTCTCGAACAGCCAGCCCACGTGCGCGTGCCACAGGCCGGCCGCCATCCCGCGCAGGCCCGCTCCGTGGCCCGCGTGCGGGCTGTGCGGGTCGCCGTCTTCGTCGGTGAACGTGTGGTGCTTGCGGTGGTCGGCCACCCAGTCGATCACCGGCCCCTGCAGCGCCATCGAGCCGAGCACCGCAAGGGTGTAGCGCAGCCACGGCCGTGTCTGGAAGGCCCGATGGGTCAGCAGGCGGTGGAAGCCCACCGTGATGCCCAGCGCGGTCAGCATGTACATGACCGCGAAGATCGCCAGGTCGCGAGCCCCGAGAAAGCGGCTCCACAGGATCGCCGCGGCCGCGATCACGCCGAGAAACGGAATCACGACGGCCGCGATATTGACGTTGCGCTCCAGGCGGGTCACTTGCGCTTCATACCCCGCCCACTCACGCGGTTACCGCAGTAACCCCCGTTTGGGGGGTAGGTGGCGGCCTCAGGGGGCGTGGGTGGGGGAGACACAGGACGGTGGCCACTTGACCTCTGTAAAGAAATCTGCCATACTGCCACTCAGATTTATACAGCACACGAAGGAGCATTTCTCTCATCATGGCTAAGACCATAGGTATCGATCTGGGCACGACCAACTCGTGCATGGCGGTGCTCGAGGGCGGCGAGCCGACCGTCATCGAGAACGCCGAGGGCGGTCGCACGACCCCCTCAGTCGTCGCATTCACCGCATCCGGCGAGCGCCTGGTGGGCACCGTCGCCAAGCGCCAGGCGGTGACCAACCCGCAGAACACCATCTTCTCGATCAAGCGCTTCATGGGCCGCAAGGAGGCCGAGGTGCGCGAGGAGGAGTCGATCGTCCCCTACAAAGTCGTCTCGGGCCCCAACGGCGACGCCCGCGTCGAGGCGGCCGGCGAGCAGCACTCGCCGCCGGAGATCTCGGCAATGATCCTGCAGAAGCTCAAGTCCGACGCCGAGGCATATCTGGGCGAGGCGGTCGACTCGGCGGTCATCACCGTCCCCGCCTACTTCAACGACGACCAGCGCCAGGCCACCAAGGACGCCGGCAAGATCGCCGGCCTTGACGTCAAGCGCATCATCAACGAGCCCACCGCCGCCTCGCTGGCTTACGGGTTGGACAAGGAGTCAGACCAGACGATCCTCGTCTTCGACCTCGGCGGCGGCACCTTCGATGTGTCCGTCCTGGAGATCGGCGACGGCGTCTTCGAGGTCAAGTCCACCGCCGGCGACAACCACCTCGGTGGCGACAACTTCGACAAGGCGATAGTCGACTGGCTGGTCGCGGAGTTTCGCAAGTCCCAAGGCATCGACCTCAGCGCCGACCCGATGGCGCTGCAGCGTCTCTACGAGGCCTCCGAGAAGGCCAAGATCGAGCTGTCCACCACCCAGGAGACGCAGATCAACCTGCCGTTCATCACTGCCGACGCCTCCGGGCCCAAGCACCTGGACACGCGCCTGACGCGGGCCAAGCTGTCAGAGCTGACCGCCGACCTGCTCGACCGGGTGGTCGCGCCGGTGCGCCAGGCGATCGACGACGCCAAGAACAAGGGCGTCAAGGAGATCGATCACATCGTGCTCGTCGGCGGCATGACACGCTCGCCCGCCGTCCAGGAGAAGGTCAAGGAGTTGACCGGCAAAGAGCCCCACCGTGGCGTCAACCCCGACGAGGTCGTCGCCGTCGGCGCCGCCATCCAGGCGGGCGTGCTCGCCGGCGACGTCAAGGACGTGCTGCTGCTCGACGTCACCCCGCTGACGCTCGGCATCGAGACCAAGGGCGGCGTGATGACCAAGCTGATCGAGCGCAATACAACCATCCCCACACGCAAGGGCGAGGTCTTCTCCACGGCCGAGGACAACCAGCCGTCGGTCGAGATCCACGTGCTGCAGGGCGAGCGCGAGATGGCCCAGTACAACAAGTCGCTGGGCAAGTTCCAGCTGACCGGCATCCCGCCGGCGCCGCGAGGCATCCCGCAGGTCGAGGTCGCCTTCGACATTGACGCCAACGGCATCCTCAACGTGTCCGCCAAGGATCTCGGCACCGGCAAGGAGCAGAAGATCGAGATCAAGGCCGGCTCCGGGCTCTCCGACGACGAGATCAAGAACATGGTCTCCGACGCCGAGTCCCACGCCGAGGAGGACCGCAAGGCGCGCGAGCTGGCCGAGGCGCGCAACAACGCCGAGAACGCCGCCTACCAGGCCGAGCGCCAGCTGGCCGACCTCGGCGATCAGGTCGACGCCGACTCAAAGGCGGGAATCGAGCAGGCGATCAAGGACGTTCGCGAGGTGCTCGAGTCCGAGGACCCGGCCACGATCAACGCCAGGGCAGAGGCGCTGCAGAGCGCCTTCCACGCGGTCTCCGAGGCGATGTACCAGCGCGCCCAGGAGCAGGCCGCGGCCTCTGGCAACGGCGCCTCCACGGACGGCGCGGGCGCTGGCGCGTCCTCCGACGAGGAGGACGTGGTGGACGCCGAGGTAGTCGAAGAGCCGAAGGCGTAGGCTGGCGATGACCGAGATCGAGATCGAGCGAACGGTCGAGGAGCCTGAGCAGGCCCAGGACGTGGTTGCGGAGGCGGCGGGGCAGGAGCCCGTCGTCTCCGGGCACGACGGCGGCGAGGCGCAGGAGGTCCGCGAGGACCTCGACGCGCTTGTCAGCAAGGCTGCGCAGCGCGACGAGTACCTGGCGCTGGCCCAGCGCACCCAGGCGGACTTCGAGAACTACCGCAAGCGTGTGGCCCGTGAGGCCGCCGGCGCGCAGGAGCGCGGGGTGATCTGCCTGGCCAAGGAGCTGCTGCCTGCGCTCGACAACCTCGATCGCGCCTTGGAGGCAGCGGCCGACGACGACCCTCTGCTGCAGGGCGTGCGCCTGGTGCGCTCGGAGCTCAGCGGCGCGCTTTCGCGTGTCGGCATCGAGTCTTTTGCGCCCGTCGGCGAGGCGTTCGACCCGACACTGCACGACGCCGTTGCCACCGCCCCGCAGTCTGACGGCGGCGCCGCCGGCGGCACCGTGGTCGAGGTCTATCAGCTCGGCTACCGGCTGGGCGAGAACGTGATCCGACCCGCGCGCGTTGTCGTGGCGGCATAGCGCGGGAGGTCCAGATGGCAGCGCGTCCCGATTACTACAAGACGCTCGGCGTCTCCAACAAGGCGACGGCCGACGAGATCAAGAAGGCCTACCGCAAGCTCGCACGTCAGTACCATCCAGACCGCAACCCCGGCGACAAGCAGGCAGAGGCGCGCTTCAAGGAGATCTCCCAGGCCCACGACGTGCTGGGCGACCCGGAGAAGCGCAAGCAGTACGACAGCGGCACCGGCCCGTTCGCCACCGGGGCCGGCCCCGGTGGCGGCTTCGGCGGCTTTGGCAACTTCGATTTCGACTCCTCCTCGATGGGCGACATCCTGTCGAACCTGTTCGGCGGCTCGGCCAGCGGGCGGCGCGTACGAACCAAACCACGAGCAGAGAAGGGAGCCGACCTGGAAGCGCAGGTGTCGATCACCTTCGACCAGGCGATCTCCGGCGCGCAGGTCCCGCTGCAGGTCCCCATGCACGCTACCTGCGCGACATGTCGCGGCACCGGCGCGAAGCCCGGCACTACGCCGTCGGTGTGCCCGAGCTGCGAGGGCCGCGGCATCGAGACGCAGGGCCAGGGCATGTTCTCGATCTCTCAGCCCTGCTCGCGCTGTGGCGGCTCGGGCACGGTAATCGAGGATCCCTGCCCGACGTGCAACGGCGCCGGTGCGGTGCGCACGGTCAAGCGCCTGCGCGTGAACATCCCCGCGGGCGTGCGTGACGGCAGCCGCATCCGCCTGGCGGGCAAGGGCGAGCCCGGGCGCGAAGGCGGCCCGCCCGGCGACCTGTACCTGCTCACCCACGTGGCGCCCTCGCCCGTGTTCACTCGCAAGGGAGACAACTTCGAGGTGGAGGTGCCGCTGACCATCCCCGAGGCGCTGCGCGGCGCTGAGGTGCGCGTGCCCACGCTCAACGGCTCCAAGACGCTGCGCGTGCGTCCCGGCACCACGCACGGCACCGTCCAGCGCCTGCGCGGCGAGGGCCCCCCCAAGCTCGGCGCGAGCAAAGAGAGAGGCGACATCCACTACCGCTTCGTGATCGACGTGCCCGAGCATCTCAGCAAGGAGCAGGAACAGGCGATCGACGAGCTGTCCAAGTCGATGGGCGCAAACCCGCGCGACCGGCTGTTCGCCGCCGAGGGGGCCAACGATGCCTCGTAAGGCCATGCGCGTGGAGATCGAGACCGACCGCGGCGTGTTCATGATCTCCGTCGCCTCCCAGCTCGCCAACATGCACCCGCAGACGCTGCGCATGTACGAGGCGCGCGGGCTGATCGAGCCCAAGCGCTCGCCCAAGGGCACGCGGCTGTACTCGCAGGATGACGTCGACAGGCTGCGGCGCATCCAGGAGATGACCGCAGAGCTCGGGCTGAACCTCGCCGGCGTGGAGCGCGTGCTGCGCCTGGAGCAGGACATCGAGAGCATGCACGCGCGCATCGATGAGCTGGAGCTGCAGGCGCTGCAGGCGCAGGTCAGGCTGGCCCAGGAGCTCGAGGAGGTCCGCCGCTCCTTTCGGGCTGAGCTCGTTCCTTATCCGAATTCGCGCCCACCCAGCCGCGCGCTCGTGCGCGCCGTCGACGCCAGATCCCCGTTTCGCAACATCCCTAAGAGGTCATAGCCATGCAAGCTGATCGCTTCACCATCAAGTCCCAGGAGGCGCTTGCGACCGCTGGGCGCCTCGCACAGGACGCCCGCAACCCGCAGATCACCCCGCTGCACCTGCTGTCGGCGCTGCTCGCGCCAGCACCCGGCGGCGGCGGCGCCGCGAGCGCGGAGGCGCCCGGTGGCGTGGTGCTGGGGGTCCTGGCCAAGCTGGGGGTGCAGGTGGACGGCCTGCGCGCTGGCGTGCAGCGGGCGCTGGGCGAGCTGCCGGTCGCAGGGCCGTCCTCGCCGGCGGACGCGGTGGCGCAGCCGGGCTCTGAGCTGGTGGCAGTGCTGCGCGCGGCGGAGACCGAGGCGGGCAAGCTGTCAGACCAGTACGTCTCCACCGAGCATCTGCTGATCGCGCTCGCCACAGAGCGCGGCCGGGCGGCGGACGAGCTGCGGCGTGTGGGCGTCACACCCGAGCGGCTGACGCAGGCCTTGGCCGAGGTGCGCGGCTCGCACCGCGTAACCGACCAGTCCCCCGAGGACAAGCTGGAGGCGCTCGAGCGCTTCGGCACCGACCTGACCGCGGCCGCCGAGCAGGGCAAGCTCGACCCGGTGATCGGGCGCGACGAGGAGATCCGCCGCGTGATCCAGGTGCTCTCGCGCCGCACCAAGAACAACCCGGTGCTGATCGGCGAGCCCGGCGTGGGCAAGACCGCGATCGTGGAGGGTCTGGCCCAGCGGATCGTCTCGGGCGACATTCCCGACTCGCTGCGCGACAGGCGCGTGATCGCACTCGACATAGGCAGCCTGATCGCCGGGGCGAAGTACCGGGGCGAGTTCGAGGAGCGCCTGAAGGCGGTGCTCGGCGAGGTGTCCGAAGCGCAGGGCAGCGTGATCCTGTTCCTGGACGAGCTGCACACGATCGTGGGGGCGGGCGCGGCCGAAGGGGCGGTGGACGCCGTCAACCTGCTCAAGCCGATGCTCGCGCGCGGGGAACTGCGCTGCGTGGGCGCGACCACGCTCGACGAGTACCGCAAGCACATCGAGAAGGATGCCGCCCTGGAGCGGCGCTTCCAGCCGGTCATGGTGGGAGAGCCCAGCGTGCAGGACACGATCGCGATCCTGCGCGGCTTGAAGGAGCGCTACGAGGTCCACCACGGCGTGCGCATCCAGGACAACGCGCTGATCGCCGCCGCCACGCTGTCAGACCGCTACATCGCCGACCGCTTCCTGCCCGACAAGGCGATCGACCTGATCGACGAGTCCGCCTCCCGGCTGCGCATCGAGATCGACTCGCTGCCCACGGAGATCGACGAGGTGGACCGCCGGGTGATGCAGTTGGAGATCGAGCTGACGTCCTTGCGCAAGGAGACCGACGAGGCGTCAGCCGAGCGCCGCGAGGCGATCGAGCGCGAGCTGGCCGAGCTGCGCGAGCGCTCAGCGGCCATGAAGGCGCAATGGCAGTCGGAGAAGCAGGCTATCCAGGGCGTATCACAGGTCAAGGAACGACTCGAGCAGGCCCGGCTGGAGGCCGAGAAAGCACAGCGCGAGACCGACTATGAGACTGCCTCCAAGCTGCTTTATGAAGAGATCCCCGAGCTGGAGCGCCAGATCGCCGAGCACGAATCCGGCGAAGCATCCGGCGAGGGCCTGGCGGTGGGTGGGGTGGGC
>DATNLQ010000253.1:0-2131 GCA_035602785.1 Solirubrobacteraceae bacterium | reverse complement strand
CTCTTATCTGCGCCCCGAAAGCCACGTTGACCTTCCCCAGCGATGACACGAGCGCCTTGAACACGGGCGCGGATATGCGCAGGCTGTTCGTGCCGCTATCGATGATCGAGTTCGAGTGCATCGTCTTGGCGAATTGCCTGGGCAGCTCGGAGACCTTGATCTTATGGCCGCCTTCGACCTCCACGTAGAGCAGATCCGTGTTGTAGTAGGCGTCGTCGACCACGTCGACGCTCGCGAAGCTCCCGTTGTATAGATCAGTCTGCTCTTCGCCGCCGCCGAGGATGAAGAAACCTTTGTTCAACGGGTCTTCCGCCGGCTTTTCCGTGCCCGCGCTGGGCACCGAGCGCAGCGTGTAGAAGGCGAAGATGTTCTTGTCCACTTTCGCTTCCTCCAGCGCGGTGAAGTACGGCGTCAGGTCCTCTTTCGGCATCCGGCTGAGGAACACGGCGAACTGCCGCAGCGCCACGCTCGAGTTTTCGATCGGGAACGGCCACGGCAAGGTGTGCGGCGGGTTGACCCCTTGGCCCTCCAGGTACGCCTCGAGGTTGTGGGCTTCGTTGAGCGTGTTGTACGCGAGGCCCAGGATCCCGTCCGCCGGGCTGAAGCCCTGCGCTTCCTGCTCATCGCTGAGCGCGATGTACGCGTCCACCGACACCGCTTCCGCTCCTTCGCCGATCGCGATCTTCGTGTGCACCACCGGGCCCGTCCAGCCGCCCGAGCCATAGAGCACGTCCTGCGCGAGCGGCGTCCTCACCGCCTTAGGGTCGGCGTTGGGATCGTAGACGCTGGGGCTCACCGCCAGGGTGCTGCTCCCAGTGTCCAAGATCACGTTGGCGAGCTTCCCTGCACCGCCTATCGCGATCTGCGCGGTGTAGTCGCCGCCGCCGTACACGTTCGTGATTGGAATCCTGACGCCCATGCGAACCCCCCGATCGTCTCGTTTTTTGCCCCCAACTAAAGGCTGGACGGCTGCCAACAGCGACAATAGTTCCGGCTGCCAACAAAATCAAGCTGGCGCGAGATGTTCACATTTTCGCAACGGAGATCCGCTGCTGAGATTCCCGACACGTCGGCGTCGGGGTACCTCAGCCCACCTCAGCCGCCAGCTCCACCACCGACAGCTCCACGTCGCCCATCAGCCGCCGCGCCTCGCGCGGGTCGATCAGGCCAATGCCCGGCCGGGTGGTCGACTCGGCGCCGCAGGCCACGCCGAAGCGCAGGCACTGGTCGGGCGGGCGGCCTTCGTAGCGAGCGGCCAGGTAGCCGGCCAGGAACGCGTCGCCCGAGCCGCGCTTGGCTACCGCCTCGCGCGGCTCGATGCGCACGCGCTTGAGCAGCGACTGGCCGTCGATCAGCACCTGGGCGAGGCAGCCGTCGGGGAGGGTCATGATGACCTCGTGGGGACCGAGCGCCGCGACCTCCGTCACCGCGCGCGAGCGCTCCTCCTCGCTGGCGAACTCGTGGCCGATCAGCTCCTCGACCTCGGACACGTTGGGGGTCACCACGTCCGGCTCCGCGCGCACCGCCTGGCGCAGCGGCTCGCCATCGGTGTCGACCACCGTGATCACGTCCGATCGCTGCAGCTCGCGGATCAGCAGCGCATACAGGTCCGGTTGCAGTCCGGGCGGCAGCGACCCCGCGAACACCACGATCGCCGCGCCGCGGGCCAGGTACAGGAGCTTGTCGCGAAAGAGCTCGATCTCGTGCTCGGAAACCGACGGGCCGCGTTCGTTGATCTCGGTCTGCTCCCCGGTGGTGGGGTCGAGCACCGACGTGTTCGTGCGCGACTCCTCGCGGATGCGCACGAAGTCGTTGAGGATCGACTCCTCCGTGAGCTGCTCCACGATGTGCGTGCCCGTCGCGCCGCCCGCAAAGCCCGTCGCGATCACCGGTTGGCCGAGCGCCTTCAAGGTGCGTGCAATGTTCACGCCCTTGCCCCCCGCCATCGTGCGCTGTCCAACGGTGCGATGGCGCCGCCCGAGCCTGAAGTTCGGCACCGCCAGCGACTTGTCGATGGCCGCGTTGAGCGTGACCGTGATGATCATCGTGGCTCTTTACCCACCTTCCGGGGCGATTGAACGACGGCCGTGGCTGGAGCGCACCGAGAAGGCTAGCGGACGCTCCCCGCTCG
>DATNLQ010000235.1:0-25275 GCA_035602785.1 Solirubrobacteraceae bacterium | reverse complement strand
TCTGCATCTGCGGGCGCGACGAGGGGGCGCTCGAGCGCGCGCTGGCCGAGCTGCGGGCGCAGGCGAGCGACGAGCAGCGGGTGGTGGGCGAGCCCGCCGACGTATCGGACCCGGACGACGTGCAGCGGCTTGTGGCCCGCGCCCTGGACGAGCTCGGCGAGGTGACGGTCCTGGTGTCCAACGCGGGCGTGCAGGGCGCGACGGGCACGGTCGAGCAGGCCGATTGGAGCGAGTGGGTCAAGACGATCGAGATCAACCTGCTGGGGTCGGTGCTGCTCGCCCGCGCGGTCGTGGCGCACATGCGCGAGCGCGGCTACGGCAAGATCGTCCAGCTCTCAGGCGGCGGCGCCACCGCGCCGATGCCCGGGCTGAGCGCGTATGCCGCGTCCAAGGCGGCGGTGGTGCGTTTCACCGAGACGCTCGCAGTGGAGTTGCGTGACGACCACGTGGACGTCAACGCGTTGGCGCCGGGCGCGCTGAACACGCGCATGCTCGACGAGGTGCTGCAGGCGGGCCCCGAGCGCGTGGGCGAGGCCCACTACCAGCGGGCCCTACAGCAGCAGCAGGGCGGCGGCGTGCCCCTGGCGCGCGGTGCGGATCTGGCGGTGTTCCTCGGCTCGGCGGCCAGCGACGGCATCACCGGCAAGCTGCTCAGCGCGGTGTGGGACCCGTGGGCGCAGCTGCCCGCCCATCGCGCAGAGCTCGACTCGGACGTGTACACGCTGCGGCGGATCGTGCCGGCCGACCGCGGGATGGACTGGGGGGAGCTGTGATGGCGACGGACGGCGGCGAGGTCGAGCGGCGCGGCAGCGAGGGCGACCGGCGCGGCGGCGAGGCTGACCGGCGCGGCAACGGCCCGCAGACGCTCAGCATCATCGTGCCGGCCTACAACGAGGAGCAGAACGTGCGCGCGTTCTACGAGCGCATCACCAAGGTGATGGAGGGAGTGGACCTGCGCTGGGAGCTGATCTTCAGCGTTGACCCCTGCCCGGACCGCACCGAGGAGCTGATCCTCGAGCTGCGCCGCGGCGACCCGCGCGTGAAGATGCTGCGCTTCTCGCGCCGCTTTGGCCAGCCGATGGCGACGATCGCGGGCCTGGAGGCGGCGTCGGGCGACGCGACGGTGGTGATCGACTGCGACATGCAGGATCCCCCCGAGCTGATCCCGGAGCTGGTGGCGCGCTGGCGCGAGGGCTATGAGGTGGTCTATGCGCAGCGGCGCACGCGCGCGGGCGAGACGCTGCCCAAGCGCATCATCGCCAACCTGGGCTATCGCGTGATCGCGCGCATCGCGGAGGTCGACATCCCTGCCAACACGGGCGACTTTCGTCTGCTCAGCCGTCGCGTGGTCGACAACGTGGTGGCGCTCAAAGAGGGCCACGGCTTCCTGCGTGGCCTGGTCGCCCTGGTGGGCTTTCGCAGCGTCAGCGTCCCGTATGACCGCGACCCCCGCGCGGCGGGCACGAGCAAGTACAACCGCTTCTGGGGCTCGCTGGTGATCGGCCTCAACGGCCTGGTGGGCTTCTCGCGCTACCCCCTGCATCTGATCTCGATGCTGGGCGTGACGTTGGCCGGCCTTGCGTTCATGGTGGCCGTGGTCTACCTCGGCCTGAAGATCGGCGGCCAGAACTTCCCCGTGGGCAATCCTACGATCGTGATCGTGGTGGCCTTCTTCAGCGGCATCCAGCTGCTGTCGCTGGGCGTGATCGGCGAGTACGTGGGGCGTATCTACGACGAGTCGCGCGGGCGCCCGAAGTACATAGTGGAGTCCCGCTACGGCTGGGACGACTAGGAGGTCGGCAGGGTGGCGCCAAGCGCGCAGGCGCCTGGAGGCGCCGCTCACACGGCGCGTCTGCCGCCCGTGTGCATCCTCGCGGGGGGCCTGGGCACGCGCCTGGGCGGGCGCGTGCGCGACACGCCCAAGCCGCTGCTGGAGGTGGCGGGCGAGCCCTTCCTGGCGCATCAGCTGCGCCTGCTGGCCAGCTGCGGCGCGCGCGAGGTGGTCGTGTGCGTGGGCTATCTCGGCGAGCAGATCCGCGACACGATCGGCCCCGAGCGCTTCGGCCTGCGGATCGTCTACAGCTTCGACTCGCCCGACCTGGACGGCACGCTGGGGGCGGTGCGCCGCGCGGCGCCGCTGCTGGGCGAGCGCTTCCTGGTCCTATACGGAGACACCTATTTGAGGATCGACTACGTCGAGGTTGCGCGCGCATGGCAGGCCAGCGGGCTGCCGGCGATGATGACGGTGCTGCGCAACGAGGGCCGCTGGGACACGTCCAACGCGGTCTTCGGCGACGGCAGGGTGCTGCGCTATGACAAGCGCTCGCGGGACCCTGACATGCACTGGATCGACTATGGCCTGGGGGGCCTGACGGCCGCTGCGCTGTCGGCGGTGGACGCGCGCGAGCGCGATCTCGCGGGCCTCTACAGCCTGCTGGCCCAGCGCGGGCAGCTGTGCGGCTATGAGGCCACAGAGCGCTTCTATGAGATCGGCACCCTCGCAGGGCTGAGCGAAACGGACGCGTTCCTGCGCGGCCTGTCAGGGCGCGGCTGAGCGACTGCACTACGGTGAGCAGGATGCAAACCGAACAGCCGGCCCAGGCCCCATCGCAGGCGCCACCCCAGGCTGCATCCCAGGCGCCACCCCAGGCGCCGTGGTGGGCGGGTGGCGCCCGCGACATCGTGCGCGCGCTGCGCGGCCACGAATCGGGCCTGCTGGGCCAGGGCACGCGCTTTGCGATCGCGGGTGCCACGGTGATGGTGGTCTACCTGACGACCACCACCGTCCTTGCGGACGTCGCCGGACTGCCGTTCGAGCTGGCGCTCGCGATCGGCTTCTGCGTGGGCCTGATGGTCCACTTCACCCTCCAGCGAAGGTTCGTATGGGTCCACGCGGAGGAGTTCGCGCTGCCTCTGCGCCACCAGGCGGCGCGCTATCTGACGGTGGCGGGGATCCAGTACGGCCTGACGGCGGCCTCCACGGCGCTGCTGCCACGCGCGCTGGGCCTGCCCACCGAGGTCGTCTACCTGGCGACGGTGGCGGTGATCACGGCGACCAACTTCGTGGTCTTTCGCAACGGCATCTTTCACCCCAAGCCCGGGCTTGCCGATCGGGCTCCGTCTGCGGACGCCGCAGACGGTTAAGCGGCTTGTCGGCGCCGCGCGAGGCGAAAGCCGCGCTCACGCAGGGCGCGCCAGAGCGTCCATGCGCCCAGCAGCAGGCAGACGACGATCGCCGCGATCGTCGTCGCTATGCCGAGAGCCACGGGAGTGGGATGGTTGGTGGAGAAGGTCACCTTGGCCTCTTGGCCCGCGGGCGTCGAGGTCTGGATGACGACCTCGTTGCTGGGCGTGCGCGCGACGATGCGCGCGCCGTGGACCTTGATCAGGTAGGGCCCGCCGTACATGTTCGTGGCTATCAGCTTCGTCGGTCCGGGAGACGGGAAGGTGATCGTGTTGATGTCCGAGTGTCCGTTCGTGGGGATCGGGAGGATGCTCTCGCCGTTGCCGCCCACGACGGTCATGCCCGGGATGGCGACGACCGAGCCGAACGACACGGCGGGGAGCGCGATGTCGGCGTAGTCGAACTGCGAGTACCACGACGGCGGGAACTTGTTTTCAGGTTGGAAGATCAGCTTGCGCGAGGCCAGCTGAGACGGCTGGCGCCACTGCTGGTGGATCGCCTGGCCAAAGCTGATGGCGGCGACGAGCGCAAGGCTGGCGAGCGCGAGGCCGCGCACCAGGCGCACGGTGATGAAGGGGATGGCGGCGACCCCGGCGAGCACGGCGGCGCAGACGCCAAGGGCCACATAGGTCTGTGCCCTGTAGGGGAACTGGATCTGCGACCAGGGGCGCGGGACGATCGACATGTTGGTCAGGATCAGCGCGAGAAGCGCGACGACGATCACCACCATCCCCGCGGCAAAGCGTCGCCACGGCTTGGGCATGCGCGGCCAGGCGATTGCCAGCACGATCAGCGCCCACGCGAACGCGAGCACTGGCATCTGCGTGTTGAGGATGCCCGCGGTGGAGTGCTCGGGCTGACTGCGGAAGGGGTCGAACACCAGCCCCCAGGTGTCGAACTGGAACGCCCCGACGCCGCCGTGGGCGATCGCGGTGGTGCCCGAGTACGCGAGCGTGGGGAACAGCCACCAGGCATTGATCGCCACGCCCAGGGCTGCCAGGCCGAGGGTCTGCAGCACCCGTCGCGGCTGCACCCTGCGACGGCCCACGGCGAGCACGAGCACGAGCCCGGTGGCGGCGAGGAACGTGGTGCCCCACAGGGAGGTGATGTTGTGGCAGCCGGTGAACCAGGCCGCCGACAGCACCAGAACGCCAGCCGGCACGGGGCGGACGCGATCGGCCCGCAGGACCGCCAGCCCGCTGGCGGCGACCAGTGGGATCGCGCACGTGCCGACCGACTCGGGTACGTCGCCGCGACCGAACGGCGTCGTGATGATGTAGGGGGCGGTGACGTACAGCGCCCCCGGCATGTGTGCGCGCCAGCCGCGCAGCCCCGCCTGGAGCGCAAGCCATGTCCAGCCGGCGTACGCCCCGGCGAACGCGGCGATGATCGCGGCGCAGTAGGCGACTGTGGGGTGATGTCCGATCAGATCCGCGACAGCCCCGGTAACCGAGTAGAAGGTCCCTCCGTAGAACGCGAAGAAGGGCTCGTAGACGCCCTGGTATGCCTGCAGGAAGTAGCTCGGGCGGCCCATCTGGGCGATGCTCTGGGCCTGTTGCCACACCAGCCACAGGTGGTCGGGCCAGTCGTACCCGAACGTGCGGTCGGTGAACAGCGGCAGGGCGAGTACGCAAACGACGATCGCCGGCAGCGCCCATGCAGCGCGGCGCATGGCAGTCGAGTCCCAGGCCGGCACCGGCGAGAACCTAGCAGTTGGAGCGGAGATCGCCCTGGCGTATGTGGAGGACCCGACGCGACGATCGGCGGCGTTCAAGCCCCGCTCGTAACAGGCCACAGCCAGCGGCGCACTTGTCGCACCGCCACCTCGGCCGCCACAGCCCCGGCACCGTGCGGTCCCACATCGAGCTCGGCGATCCACGAAACGCTGTTGCCATTGCCCGCATCTGCCCCGCCTATGCCGACTCCCAGGCACTTCAACCGTGCCTCGTGGCGAACCCACGAACGCAGGAACTCCCGCCTGCGGGCATCCGGCTCGAACTGGAGCAGGCGCTGCGCCTCGGCCACGCCGAGCGTGCGCGACGCGACGGCGACCTCGTCGATCGGCCGGCTGGCGAGCTCGACGTCGACGCCGACGGCGGCCCCGACAGCGAACGCATAGAGCGCGAGATCTCCGGAGTGCGACAGGTTGAACTGCATCGGCATGGGCGTGGAGTCGGCCGATGTCCGTTTACGCAGGGCCGGCTTGCCGTGCTCGCCGGTGACGAAGCTGAGTGTCCCGGGGTCCTCGTCGAGGTAGCGGCCGAGCAGCGCCCTGAGCACTGCCCGCGATCGCATCCACAGGCTCCGGCCGCGCTCGCTCAGCATGTGCTCGGCCCGCTCGCGCTCCTCACCGCTGAGCGTCTCGCACGGCTCGTCGCCCACGGCCGCCAGGTCGGCCCGCCAGATGTCGATGACGCCAGGCTCCAGTCGCGGGTGCTGCGGACCAGGCGTCCAGGCGCCGTGTGTACGCGATGGTTTGGGTGATCTGGTCAATTTGGCTGTTTCATAGCGCCGAGCAGCTCCTCGAGGAAGAACTTCGTCTTCGCTGGCGGCTCTTGATGGGGATACATGCGCTTGAGGAGGTCCACGGCCTCGGCGGCGTTTTCGATCCCGCACTCTCGCAGCAGGATCTCGATGTCTTCGTCGTCCTCGCCAAAGCGCATCGCCATCAGTCGTCGGGCAGCTCGAGCTCTTGTGCCACCTTCGCCGCGGCTTCGTAGATGGCGCGCTTGGGCTCAAACACGGCATCGATGTCCTTGGTGACGCGCCGTGTGGAATAGGCGAGCGCCATCGCGGCGCCGCCGACGATGAAGATCTGCCCTCGCACATGCCGACGAGCGAGCTCGTCGCCGAGGGCCTGCAGCGCGGCGACGATCTTGGCCTGGGTGAACTGCCGGTCAGGCACGGTCGAACACCTCACGCGCGATGAACACCCCGTGGCGGGCGAGCACTGCAGGTGTGTGGGCGAGCGTGTATGCGTGGAAGGCGGGTCGGCTGGCGATGAACCACCATGGCTCCACGAAGCGCTTGGGGCCGTTGACCCACGCCGGTGCTGCGATCGCTGCCTCGGCGGCGAACAACTCTGCGAGGCCGGCGAGCGCCGCGTCGAAACGCGCATCGCCGGTACCGGGCGGCTCGTCTGCGAGCAGCGCGATCTTGCCGGGGCGCGACGATCCCCTGAAGTCGTCTGCGAACCCAAACAGCAGTCGCACCGCATCGCGCTCGGCCCCGTCCTCGAGGTCTTCCTTGATCGTCTGCGCCAACTCGGCCAGCGATGTCGCCCCGCGACGGACGCGGGGACGAGCGATCACGTCGATGTCGTACTCGCAGGCGTTGAGCAGACGCTCGAGCGTCGCAAGACTCGGAGTCCGGCCGCCCGACTCATAGGCTGCGACCGCGGGCTGTGCGGTGCCGGCGCGCTTGGCGAGCTCGAGCTGCGTGATGTCAGCGGCGCTGCGAGCATCGCGTATCACCGTCGAAAACTCCACCGGACTAGCAGTATATACGTTTTGATATAGCGATGAGGATCAGGAGGAAGCCTCCAGGGAGGAGCCGGCTGGCGTGTCGCACGACCTTGCCTATCCTTCTTTTATGGCCGAGGTTGTCGATAAGCGGAGCTTGCGCTACCGCCACCGTCGCGGCGAGTTGCTTGTGGCGGTCGGCGAGTACGTGCTCGAGAATGGAGTGGCGACGCTCACGCTTCGCGGCGTCGCGGAGGCGGTGGGCGTGACCCACGCGACCCTTCAACACCACTTCGGCAGTCGTGAGGAGCTGTTGGAGGAGATCGTCGAGCATCTTCTCGAACGAAGCTTCGCCCCGGGGCAGGACTACCCGGAGGGAGCCACTGTGGCCGACGTGGAGGTGCGCCTGCGCGAGCTGTGGTCGAGCCTGAGGACGCCGACCAGCAGGCGAGACATACGGTTGTTCACGGAGGTTCTCGTACAGGGCCTGTACGCGGGACCTGACTCGGCGCCGGCTGTCACGCGTTCGATCGGGCAGCGGCTGGAGCGTATCGCCGGGATCATGGTCAGCCTCGGCTGCCCAGAGTCTGAAGCGATGTCATGTGCCACCGCGATGTTGGCGATGTTGCGCGGCATCACACTCGATCTGCTGGCGACCGGCGAAGACGAGCGCGTGGATGAGACTTTCGAGCTTCTCCTGGCAGGTGCGCTGCGCCTGGCCGGTGTCTGGTCTGCCAATCGTGATCGCGTGGTCACGTAGCGCGCCGCACACCGCTGCCGGAGATCGAGCGTTTTTTGGGGCCCCAGGTTGGGGCCCCAAAAAAACGCAAGCGTCCGGTTTGGCTGTGGATCAGCTGATGCCGGCTGCGTTGAGACGGCCGATGATGAATTTGTCGGCCGTCTTGTCGTACTTTTCGACGTAGTCGAGGTGCGCCTCGAGGTCGAGGCCTTTGGCGCAGAACGGGTCGCCGGTGTCGCAGTAGGACTGGATGTCCGATGCGAACCCTGACAGCGACTGGCTGGACAGGCGCGGGAAGATGCCGGTTGCGCCTTTGTCGGTGCCGACGTCAAACGACTGGTTGGGGATGCGACGCGGGTCGCCGTACTGGATCACGCCGACCACGTGCGAGGTCGCCGAGGACGATGCCGGCGGGGTCGCGGGACCGTCGCCGATGCCGAGATACGGCACGTTGCCGCCGCCGCCGCCGAGGACGTCGCCCACGATCTGCGCGCCCTGGGAGTAGCCGAGCAGGACGATCTTCTGGCTCGGGCATTTGGCGACCTCTTCTTCCAGCTGTGCCTTGATCGCTTTGTCACCGGCGGTGACGCTCGGTTCATACGGCGTCAGCAACGCCGGGTAGTTGACGGCCTGCTGGCTGACGGTTGCTTTCACACCCTTCTGGATTTCTTCGGCGAGCGCGCCGATTGCACCGTCGCCCGGCGCCTCGGTGGAGGCGCGCGCGACGATCAGGTTGACCGTTGCACACGGCGAGTTCGACGATGCGACCGCCAGCGCGGACGCGGTCCCGATCGCGAGACTGCCACCGGCGGCGAGCGCACCGACGGCGAGCGCGCCGACGAGCGTACGGCCGATGCGGGCTGACACGCCCGACCTGTTCTTGACTGAATGCATTGAGTCCTTCCCCTGTTTGAGTTGTGGATCGTCCCTCATCGACCCCGTCACTCGGGCAGGCGAAAGCGACAGCACAAGACGGCTTCACCCCCCGTTGAGGGCGAAACAGCGCTCTCGGCTGCATTTGATCCCTTCCTCCCGTCCCGCGAGACGCGGCGACCGGCCGACTATAGCAGTTGCTCAGCCATATGGCTAGGCTATCACCTGCCATTTGGACTAGCTACTCTCTGCCGGCCGGACTACCGGGCCCTGAGGGTCCCTCGATCAAGCCTGCGGCTACCCTCTTGCGCCTATGCGCGTGCTTCCCACCGGCCTCGCCGGCCTGACGGTGATCGAGCCGGCCGTCCATGGCGACGAGCGGGGCTTCTTCATCGAGACCTATAGGCGCGAGTGGCATGCGCAGGCGGGCATCCCTGAGGCGGAGGACTTTGTCCAGGACAACCACTCGCGCTCGGCCCGCGGCGTGGTGCGGGGCATGCACTTCCAGATCGGCGACGGCGTGGCAAAGCTCGTGCGCTGCGCGCGCGGGCGCGTCCTCGACGTGGCGGTGGACCTGCGCAGGGGCTCGCCCACGTACGGGCGCTGGGAGGCGGTCGAGCTCGACGACGAGCGGATGCGCGAGCTGTATGTGCCCGTAGGCTTCGCCCACGGCTTTTGTGCGCTGAGCGACGTGGCCGACGTGCTGTACAAGCAGACCGCCTACTACGACCCGGCGGTAGAACGCGGGATCGCCTGGGATGACCCCGACGTGGGCATCGACTGGCCGCTGCCCGCCGACGAGCTGACGGTGTCAGAGCGCGACGGCGCCGCCCCGACGCTGCGCGAGATCGCCGCCGAACTGCCCTTTCGGTGGCATCCTTAAGGCCGATGTCCGCCCGGATGCAGCATCTGCGCGAGCGCACCAACGGCTACACGGTCACCCCGCGCCAGTACGAGCGTTTCGCCTATGCGGCGCTGGGCGCGCTGACGCTGATCGTCGCGACCGGCGCCGCCGTGCGCCTGACGGGGTCGGGCCTGGGCTGTCCGACGTGGCCCAAGTGCTACGGCAACGTCTACCCGCCGCTGAACACGCACGCGATCATCGAGTTCTCCAACCGGCTGATCACGGCGCCGGTGTCGATCGCGGCTGGGTTGGCGTGGCTGGCGGCCGTCCGCCGCCGTCCCTACCGGCGCGACCTGGTCTGGCTGGGCGCGCTGCTGCCGCTCGGCGTGATCGGCCAGGCGGTGCTGGGCGGCTTCACGGTCAAAGGCGCGCTGGACTACGGCTGGGTGATGGGCCACTTCGCGCTGTCCATGCTGATCCTCGTGGCCGCGGTCATGCTTGTTTGGCGTGCCCGTCAGCTGTCGGGCGATCACGAGGCTGACGGTTCGCCGGCGCCACAGGCCGGCGAGCAGCGTGTCGGGCGCTCGGGCGCTCGCGCCGGGACCGCCGCGGTGGCGTTCGCAGGCGCGATCGGCGACCGCACGCTCGTCTGGTGGGCGCGCGGCCTGGTGGCTGTCGGCGCCCTGACCATCTTCGCGGGCACCGCCGCCACCGCCGCGGGGCCCCACGCGGGGGGCTCTCCCGGGCAGAAGATCAACCGGCTGAGCTTCGACGGGCGCGGAACGATGGACTTCGTAATCCATCGCCACGCGGAGATCGCGTTTGTGTTCAGCCTCGCCGCTGTAGCGCTCTGGTGGGTAGCGCGCCGGCGCAACGCCCCCATCGCGCTGCAACGACCTCTGACGGTGCTCTGCGTGCTGCTCGCGTTGCAGGGCGCGGTCGGGCTGGATCAGTATGAGACGCACCTGCCGACCGAGCTTGTGTGGGTGCACGTGTGCCTGGCATCGTGCGCCTGGCTTGCCACGATCTGGGCGGCCTGTGCCGCTGGCGCGTTCGCGCGCAGCCGGATCGCAAGCCCTTCGTCTGCGCCAGCGGTTAGCCTGGGGCAAGCAACGACACTCGAGAAGGGAGTGGCATGACCAAGAACGAGCTAGCCGAGCAGGTCGCCGAGCGCACCGGGATCGCCGCCAGCCAGGCGCGCCAGATGGTTGAGGCGACGATCGAGGTGGTCTCCGACGAGCTGGCCGGCGGAGGCGAGGTCGCGCTGGCGGGCTTCGGCAAGTTCAGCGTCAGCAAGCGCGCTGCCAGGCAGGGACGCAACCCCTCGACAGGCGAGACGATCAACATCGCGGCCTCCAAGGCCGCCAAATTCTCCGCTGCGAGCGCCCTGAAGAAGCGCCTGAACGGCTGAGCGGGCCAGCGCGCGCTCGCAGGGGTCACCGGCCGCGAGCAGGCTGGTGCTCTCTGCGAGCCCGCGCGTGCGCGTCCGCCGCGCGCCGGTCTCGCCCAACTCGCGCGGGATTCGACACGGCGATCGCTGGAATGGGCATGGCAATCCTTACGACCGGGTAACCCGCCGTTTAGGACGGGAGGGCAGGCTTGCTCTCGAACCATTTCCCCGCGACAGTTGGGTGGCCCCGGATGGCATGCAGAGATGCTGATGCTGAACGGCCGTGCCCGCCGGTTGAGCGACACCGCTCCCTGGCGGACTTCTACAGCGCCGACTCGCACCGCATCCGCTCACGCGAGCTCGATGTCGGGCTGTGGTGGTGCGAGCACGTCGACGGCCCGCTGCATCGCGCGGCCTGGGTGACCGACACCGGCGAGCTGTATCTCGTCCGGCTCGGACCTGCCGATGAGGGCGGCGGCGCAGTCGAGATCCTGGCGCGAGTCGACAGCCGCGAGCGGCTCGAGCGCACGCTTGTGGGCTGGCGCGAGCGCTGCGGCCAGCCCCACTCGCTTACGTGGCTGCGCGAGCGCGCGTCAGGCCTGACCGGCGCTCAACCGCAGCCGGTGTTGTTGCCGCAGCTCGAACATGTGTAACACGAGCCTGTCCGCTGCATCATGCCTCCGCACTGGCTGCACGCGGGGCCGAGGTCCAGGCCCTGCAGGCGTGCGGGGACCACGGGCGGCGATTCCGTGAAGGAGGCCGCGGCCGGGCTGGCGCTCGCGCTGTCCGCGCCCGCCGACGCCTGCGGTGCGCCTGGCACGGGGTTCTCGTCAGTTGCGGCTGGGCCGGCAGTGTCCGACGCGCTGACCGCTTGGGTGGCCTCCTGGGCGGCTTTGCGTGCGCGCACCGCCGGAGTGAGGATGCCGAGCTCCTCCTGGGCGTCCACGTCGAGGAAGCGCGAGGCCAGCCAGCGCATGATGTAGTCGGGCATCGACTTGGCGAAGGGGATCTCGGGGTTGCCGGTGATTCCCTCTGGCTCGAAGCGCATGTAGCTGAACTTCTGGACGAGAGTTTCCAGTGGCACTCCGTACTGCAGCGCGATCGAGATGGCGGTCGCGAACGAGTTCATCATGCCCCGCAGCGTCGAGCCCTCCTTGCCGATGTCGGTGAGGAAGATCTCCCCGACCGAGCCGTCCTCGTACATGCCCGCGGTGATGTACCCCTCGTGGCCCGCGATCGAGAACTTGTGCGTGATCGACTGGCGCTCGCGCGGCATGCGCTTGCGCATCGGTCCGGCATCGGCCAGTGCCTTGCTCACCGCCGCGTCCACCACCGCGTCCACGTCCACCGGCTCCGTTGCGCCCTGCTGCGCGTCGGTGCGCAGCGCTTGGGCGGTCTTGGAGCCGTCGCGGTAGATCGCGAGCGCCTTGATCCCCAGGCGCCAGGCCTGCGTGTAGGCGTCGGCGATGTCCTCCACGGTCGCTTCCTGGGGCAGGTTGACCGTCTTTGAGATCGCGCCCGAGATGAACGGCTGCACCGCGCCCATCATCTTCAGATGGCCCATGTGCGAGATCGCGCGCTCGCCCACCGCCACGTCGAACACCTGCAGGTGCTCCTCGGCCAGGCCGGGCGCGCCGATGATCGTGTCGTGCTCGGCCAGGTGCGCCTCGATCTGCTCGATCTGGGGCTCTGAGTAGCCGAGCGTTTGTAGCGCAAGCGGCACCGTTTTGTTGACGATCGTCATCTGCCCGCCGCCGACGAGCTCCTTGAACTTGACCAGCGAGAAGTCGGGCTCCACGCCCGTGGTGTCGCAGTCCATCAGGAAGGAGATCGTGCCCGTCGGGGCCAGCACCGTGGCCTGCGCGTTGCGGTAGCCGAAGCGCTCGCCCAGCTCCACGGCCTCGTCCCACGAGCGCCGCGCCGCGCCCAGCAGCTCGCCGTCCGCGCAGGCCGAGTCGGGGATCGCGTAGGAGGAGTCGCGGTGCATGCGCATCACGTTGTTGTGCTCGGAGCGGTTCTCCGTGTAGCGGTCGTACGGGCCCAGCGCGGCCGCCACCTCGGCCGAGCATCGGTAGGCGCGCCCGGTCATCAGCGCGGTTATCGCCGCGGCTGCCCCACGTCCCTGGTCGGAGTCGTAGGGCATGCCGTTGCTCATCAGGTAGGCGCCCAGGTTGGCGTAGCCGAGGCCGAGCTGGCGGAAGGCGCGCGCGTTTGCGCCGATCTGCTCGGTCGGGTAGCTGGAGGGCCCCACGATGATCTCCTGGGCCAGCAGCATCACGTCGACCGCGTGCTCGAAGGACTCGACGTCCAGCGTCCCGTCGGTGCGGCGGAACTTCATCAGGTTCAGCGACGCCAGGTTGCACGCCGAGTCGTCTACGTGCATGTACTCCGAGCAGTTCGCAACCACGAAGCCGTCCACAATGTAGGAGTGGTGTAGTGGCTCGGTGAGATTGAAGACCATCTCCTGGCCGTCGTCCTCACGTGCCACCAGTGTGGTTGCAGCCTTGGTTCGATAGAGCTCACACTCGTTGATCAGGTTCTCCAGGGCAGCCTGCTTGCGAGGGCACGAGAAGCCGATATCGGTGGCGAAGCGGGCCATGTCCGTGCCGGTGACGCGCAGGTCGAATCCCTCGTGCGAGGCGTACTCGACGGTCGTTCCGTCCTTGCGCGTGTAGGAAAAGTGGGCCGACGCGCTCTCGCTGATGCGATAAATGCGCCCGCGGATCCCCCACGCGGACAGCAGCCGCTGAACATCTTTGAGCAGACCGTTGCTGCGGCTGCCAAGCCCGACGTAACGGCTGGCCTTGCCACCCGTCTCGACGCGCGAGACACATCCGTCGGCTCCGAAGAGGCCTCGTAGGAACGCAGCTTGCACCTCGGTTGGAGCCGTGAAGATGGCTGAGGGCACACGCTTGTCGTGAGCGCGAGCTGAGGTCACTCCGATGCCCTTGAACAGCTTGCGTACTGCTTCGCTGCCGGCGCGCAGCTGAATCGTGCCGTTGTCCATCTCCTGCCTCGAGATACCCCCGATCAGCTCCCGCAGCAGTCCTTCGTGCGCGGTAGCCAAGCCATCCTCGATGTCGTCCCCGCCGTAGACCCAGCCGGTCTGCACATCTGTCAGCCACCCGTCGCCGACCAAATGCCCGGTCAACTCTCCAAGGCCCTCGCTCCACCGATCTGGCAGCTCCCGGTAGGTTGCCGATCCACCGCGAACCACAGACTTCGCAGGCGTCTCGACCTTCATAGGCAGCATCCAGCTTGCCTGCTCTGCTGGGGTTGTGCTGTCGTTCAGCAGGACGCGATCGTCACTGGTCAGATCTTCAGCGGCAACGTAGCCGCGGTTCAGCGTCCAAAGCCGGTGATTGGGCGTGCACCGCAGCTCTGCGCCCGTTGCGAAGCGCAGGCGCACGATCGGCTTGACGCCGTTTCGCATGAAAGCAACCGGCTGGGTTGCCGCCACACCGTCTGCGGGCTGCTCCGCCGTGGCTCGGTGCGTGTACACGCGAAACTCCTCGCCCGTCTCGCCACGTGCGACGAGCTCGTCGATCGGCAGCAATCCGAGCGTAGTGTGCACACGGGCGTTCGCTGGGAAGCACGGGTTGGACGCGTTGATGCGCCCGCTATTGGGGCAGGTGTGCCACTGGTTGATCGTCGTGTCGTACTGCACCCCCGGGTCGGCGCAGCGCCAGGCAGCCTCGGCGATCTCACGCATCAGCTCGCGTGCCGGGATCGGCTCGTCGATCGGCTTGCCGGTAGCGCGCGCGATCAACCGCCACTCGCCATCCTCCTCGACTGCGCGCATGAACTCGTCGGTCACGCGCACTGAGTTGTTGGCGTTCTGGTACTGGATCGAGAAGAAGCCCTCGCCGTCGATCGACATATCAAAACCGGCGTCGCGCAGAGCGGCGGCCTTGTCCTCCTCCTTGGCCTTGCACCAGATGAACTCGCGGATATCGGGGTGGTCGACGTCGAGCACCACCATCTTGGCTGCCCGGCGAGTGCCACCCCCAGACTTGATCGAGCCCGCCCACGCATCAGCGCCGCGCATGAACGACACTGGTCCCGAAGCCGTTCCGCCCTTGCTGAGTGGCTCCATCGAGCCACGGATCTTGGAGAGATTGATGCCCGAGCCCGAACCCCCGCGGAAGATCATCCCCTCCTTGGTGTTCCATGCGAGGATTGACTCCATCGTGTCCTCCACGCTGAGGATGAAGCACGCGCTCATCTGATTCTTCGGGCTGTCCTGTGGGTGCCATCCGCAGTTGAACCACACGGGCGAGTTGAACGCGGCCATCTGGTGCACCAGGATGTGCGTCAGCTCATGGTTGAACGCGCGCGCGTCCTCTTCGCTCGCGAAGTAGCCGCCGGCGCGACCCCAGCCGGCGATCGTGCCGGCCACCCGCCCGATCATCTCCTTGACCGAGCGCTCGCGCTCGGGCGAGCCGGGCTGCCCGCGGAAGTACTTCTGGGCGACGATATTGGTCGCGTTCTGAGACCAGTTCTTGGGGAACTCGACGTTCTCCTGCTCGAAGGCCACGCGGTCGCCGTGGCCGATACGCGCGTCGCGAGCCTCCCACGCGACGGTATCGAACGGATGTACCCCTGGGGTCGTGAAGAAACGCTTGATCGACAGCGCCTCGCCGGGTGCTGCCTGAGGGGAGATGGTGGGGTGCGAAGCGGGGTTCATTGGGCCTTCCTCCTCTGCTGCGCCGGCGGTGCGGACGCCTGCTCGACTCGGTTCTTTTGGGCGGGCCGAGCATCCTCGCTGAGCCGTCGGACGGCACGGGCTTGTCCAGAGGTGACTCTCTATTTTACTAGTGTTGATGCGGAATTTCAGGCCGTTAGGGTGTTTCCCGACAACGCTTGCCGAGCCTCCCGTTTCGTCAACGCCCCAGGCGCATCCAGTCGCCCAGTTCGGCGCAGGTCGACGAGGTCCGAAGTCGCGCCTCGGCGATCGAGTGGCGCGCGTACTGCACCCAGCGGGGCTCGTAGGCGAACGCACGTGCGACGCCCCAGGCGACGCAGCCGAGCGCAACCAGCGCGGCGAGCGCGGCGACCACGATCGCGCCGGTCGACAGCCCGCCGGCGTGGGCCGCGAGCGCATGGTGGGCGGAGGGCATCGCAACGCTCATGGTAGGCGTGCGGGCGACGCCCTCACAGCACGTCCGTGAGCGCAGCCAGAGCGTCGGCGAGCACCTGCGCGGGCGCCTGCTCGGCGTCGATCACGCGGATCCGCGCGGGCTCGGCGCGGGCGAGCTCATCGTAGGCGCCGGCGATCCTGGCAAAGAACTCCTCGTCCTCGCGCTCCAGGCGGTCGGGCTCCAGCGCGCGGTCGCGCTGTCGTGTGCGCCCAGCCGCGGCGCTGATGCGCAGCAGCAGCGTGCGGTCGGGCTCCAGCGCGCCGGTTGCAAACAGGTTGATCGCGCGCACCTGCTCGATGCCCAGCGAGCGCCCAGCGCCCTGGTAGGCCAGCGAGGAGTCCACGAACCTATCCAGCAGCACGAGCGCGCCGGCGTCCAGCAGTGGCGCCACGCGCTCGTGCACCAACTGCGCGCGCGCAGCTGCGTACAGAAGCGCCTCGGTGCGCGGGTGCACGTCCAGCGTTGGGTCCTTGACGAGCGCGCGGATCCGCTCAGACACGTCCACTCCGCCCGGCTCTCGCAGCAGCTGCACGTGCTGCGCGCGCGCAGCCAGCTCGTCGGAGAGCGCTTGGGCGAGCGTGGACTTGCCGGCGCCGTCCAGGCCCTCGATCGTGATCAGCCTGCCGCGGGGCACGCGGGCACGCTACACGGCGGCCACTGCATTTGGAACGGAGGCGACCGCAGGGCTGAGACACATAGCCCCAACGGTCGCCTCCGCAATGGGAGGGTCTTGGCTGCGCAGCCAAGACCAGTTTACATCCTCGACGGCGCGTGCGCCAGGTGGCCGCTGCGCGCAGGCATTGCTAGCACGCTTGCATCGTTTCCCGGGGGCGCCGGCATGCTGGCGGTTGCGCGCGAGCTCGCGCGTCTAGCATGGGCGCGAATGTCCAGCACGGCGCCATCACCACCGCCAGCGCGCTCAGACGCCGCCGCGACGCTGCCCGGCATCGAGGCGCACGCGCATGCCCTCGCAGTGCTCGTCCCGGCGCTGCCTCCCAAAGGCAGCCCGTCGCACGCGTACCTCTTCCACGGCCCGGCAGGGACGGGCAAGCGGGCGATCGCGCGGGCCTTCGCGGCGGCCCTGCTGGCGGATGGGGCGCGCGATCCGCAGACGGTGGCCGACCGGGTTGCGCGCGACTGTCACCCCGACCTGACCTGGGTGCGCCCTTCGGGCGCCGCGGAAGTGCTGGTGTCCGACATAGAGGAGCCGGTTGTGGCGGCGGCCATGCGCACGCCGTTTGAGTCCGCGCGGCGCGTGTTCGTGATCGAGGCGGTCGACACGATGAACGACCAGGCGGCCAACCGCATGCTCAAGACACTCGAGGAGCCGCCTGCCTTCGCGCACCTGGTGCTGCTGAGCGATCGCCGCGAGGACGTGCTGGCGACGATCGCGTCGCGCTGCCAGCAGGTGCGCTTCGACCCACTGCCCCCTGCCGTCATCGCTGCGCGCCTGCAGGACGCGCAGGACGGAGATCGCGTGGCCGACGACGAGCGTGCGCAGGCGTGCGCACGCCTGGCGCTGGGCGACGCGCGCCTGGCCGCGCGCCTGGCCGGCGCGCAGGGCGTCGCGCTGCGCGCAGGCGCCGAGCAGCTCGTGCGCTGCGCTCTGTCGGGTGCCACCGACGAGCGTCCCTGGATGGGCATGCTCGACGTGGCCAAGGAGGCCGCGGCGAGTGCCGCGCAGGAGGGCAGTGAGCGGCTGGAGCGTGAGCTCGAGCTGCTCCCCGCCAAGGAGCGAAAACGCTATGAGCGCGAAGCCCTGGAGGCGCAGAGGCGCGGCGAGCGGCGCGCCCGCACGCAAGCGCTCGACCTGGCGCTGCGCCTGGCCGAGCTGTGGCTGCGCGACGCGCTGTGCATCCGCGAGGGCGCCGGCGAGCTGATCTACGCGGTCGATCGGCGCAGCGAGCTCGAGCAGGACGCCGGGCGCTGCGACGGCGCGCGGCTGCGCAGGGCGATCGAACTGGTTGCAGACACCCGCCTGAGCCTCGCGCTGAACGTCTCCGAGGAGCTGGCCCTGGATGCGCTTGCGTATCGCCTGCAAGAGGTGTTGGCCGTCGACGCGCTGCCTGTCGGCTGAGCAGCTCGCCCGTCCCTGCCGCCGCAGGCGGCCTTCATCAAAACGAGCGATCGCCTCAGGCTGCGATCGGCCCGAGGTTGGGCTCCAGGCCGTAGGTATCGAAGGCCATGAAGCTGTGAAACTGGCGATTGTCGGGTCCGTGGAAGTCGGCCGAGCCGGTCGTCAGCAGGCCCAGCTCCCTGCAGCGTTTGACCAGCAGCTCGGTGTTCTCGCGCGTGTGGGTGATGTAGAAGGCCTCCACGCCGTCGATGCCCAGCGCGTGGAAGCGGTCGATGCTGTCGAGGACTTCGTCGGCGTCTGAGATGTCCCAAAAGGGGTGTGCCCACACGGCCACGCCGCCCGCCTCGTGGATCGCGACGATCGCCTCCGCGACCGTCGGCGTCTCGCGCAAGCGGAACGCGGGCTTGCCCTCGATCAGATAGCCACGGATCAGCGAGCCGACGTCGTCGATGCCCTCCTGCTGTAGGCGCTCGGCGTTCGCGGGGGCGCGCAGCACCGCGCCCGCGAGATGCGGGCGGCCGATCGGTTTGCCCTCGGCGATGCGCGCGTCGATCTCCGCTTCGTCGAGATCGAAGCCGGCCTCGCGCAGTCCGTCGCGCATGCGCAGCGTGCGCTTCTCGCGATCCGCCAGGAACGCGGTCAGCCGCTCGGTCATGGCGGGGCCCTCGTAGTCGATGCAATAGCCGAGAATGTGCAGTTCGCGCGGCACCGAAGACCCCGCGTCGACGGCCGAGATCTCGACGGCCGCCACCACGCGCACGCCCACGCGCTCGCCCTCCGCGATCGCCTCCGAGATGCCGCTGATCGTGTCGTGGTCGGACAGCGCGAGCAGTTCCACGCCCGCAGCCGCCGCGCGCTGCACGACCTCGGCGGCTCCCAGCGTGCCGTCGGAGTGGGTCGAGTGCGACTGCAGGTCGAAGCGGAGCGCCATGCGCGCCAGCCTATGCCATCGCTTCGGCGGCCGGTCGGCCGATCACAGGTCGGCCAGCGTGAGCGGCTCGTCGCGACAGGGGCAGCCGGTGAGCATGCCAACGCGGTGGCCGACCGCGTCGCGCAGGCGGCGCACAGCAGCGTGGTAGCGGCGGGCCTTGGCATAGAGCACGCGGTCGCATTCGCCGACCAGCGCGTCGAGGCGCGCGCGCGCGGCGTCGGTTTCCGTTGCGCGTCTGCGCGCGTCCAGCCACAGCGTTTCGAGATATGCGAGCGCCGCGCCGAGCTGATCGTCGGGGATCGCGCCCCGCTGCTCGATCTGGCGCAGGACGGGCACCACCTGGGAGATCAGCCAGTGCTGCTCACTGTGCGCTCGCAGGAGCAGGCATATGTCGGGAGGGTGGGAGATATCGGGAAGGTCCGCCATGAAAACGCCGTGCTTTGGTGCCGATCGAGGGAGCATTTGCTCTGCTCGTGGCTTCGGCGGGCGGACATCCATGCTTTAGAACTCAGGTGGGCCTCTCCACGCTTCTCCGGGCCGATTGCGTGCCTGGCCGCGTGCACGCGCTTCAGACGCGCGCGCTCAAGGAGCAGGTGCGAAGTGGCCGATGAAGTAGGAAAGGCGACCAAGAGGGAGAGATGTACATAGTCGAGCCCGATCCCACCCGTCGCACGGCAGGTCAGTACGCGCGCGCAACCGTGCAGCGCCTGCGGCTGCGAACGCTGGTGACGCTCGGCACGCTGGCGGTGGCCACGGCCCTGCTGGGGCGCACGTTCGGGCTGCACGACCCGCGCTTCCTCGGTTCCGAGGTGGCGCTGCTGGCGAGCATGTTCGTGATCTCCCGCTACGTGATGCCGCTGGTCGAGCGCCGCGATCGCGGCGCGCAGGGCGAGGAGCACGTTGGCGCCCTGCTCGACGAGCTGTCAGACCACGGCTGGCGGGTGATCCACGACGCGAGCCTGGGCAGGGGCAACGTGGACCACATCCTGGTCGGCCCCGCCGGGGTGTTCACGGTGGAGACCAAGAGCCACCAGGGGCCCGTGCGGGTGGGGCGCGTGCACGGCGCCACGCTCAGCCAGGCCCAGGCGCAGCGCAAGGCCATCGAACGGGTGACCGGCGTGGAGGTCGAGCCGATGATCGTGTACAGCCGCGCGTGGGTCGACAGGCCGACCGCGCGGCGCAAGGGCGTGCGGGTGGTCCCCGCGCGGATGCTCCTGGGCTACCTGTCCAAGTTGCCCGCCAGGCTGACCGACGAGCAGATCGAACAGGCGCGTGGGCGCGTCGCTGCAGCGCTGCTCGAGCACAGCAGGAGCGAGCAGGGCCCCCGTGGCACGGTAGTTTGGTTGCCAGGCATGTCCATCGCACCCTTCAGCACGCGACCGGTCTCGCCAGAGCGCGAACGCAGGCGCGCGCGGCTGGTCGTGGCGATCGCCACCGTGGGAATCGCAGCGACGCTGTTCGCATACGCGATCTCGCCGGGGGTGCGCCACGTAGTGGGACACGCTGCTCACAACGTCAAGCACGCGGTCGGTAACGTGTTCGACCACGACCATGGCAGCGACGATCACGCCCACGCAAGGCGCCCGGCAGTCACGCACCACTGAGCCGCGCCTGCCGCCCGGCCCGCGCATGCCGGCGATCGCGCAGACACTCGTGTGGGCGTTCGCGCCCACCTGGCTGATGGATCGCTGCGCGCAGCGTCTGGGCGACGCGTTCACGGTGACGTTTGCGCCGAGCGGATTGCAGTTCGTGCTGATCAGCGACCCGGACGCGGTCAAGGCCCTGTTCACCGCGCCCGGCGACGTGGCGCCGTCGGCCACCCGCTACTCGCCGCTGGCGCCGATCGTGGGGCGCAGCTCCGTGCTCGTGTTGACCGGCCCCGAGCACATGCGCCAACGCAAGCTGCTGCTGCCGCCGTTTCACGGCGAGCGCATGCGCGAGTACGAAGACGTGATCGTGGACGCAACCCGCCACGACATGGCCACTTGGCCGATCGGCAGGCCGATGCAGCTGCACCCGCGCACGCGCGCGATCACGCTCGAGGTGATCCTGCGGGCGGTGCTCGGCGTGGACGGTCGGATGGGGCCGTTGCGCTCCACCATCGCAGACCTGCTGGAGCCGGCGAAGTCGTTCGCGCTCGTGCGCTTTGCGCTGCGCCGCAGTCCCGGGCAGCTGCCGCCCGGCGCGATCGCGCGGACGCTGGTGCGCGTCGACGAGCTGCTCTATCAGGAGATCGCACGCCGCCGTCAGCAGAGCGACCTGGACGAGCGGACGGACATCCTGTCGCTGCTGTTGGGAGCGCGCGACGAGGACGGCCAGGCGATGACCGATGGCGAGCTGCGCGACGAGCTGATCACGTTGCTGCTGGCCGGCCACGAGACGACTGCCACCTCCGTGGCCTGGGCCATCGAGCGGCTGGTGCGCCATCCGCACAAGCTCGCGCGGCTGACCGCGGAGATCGACGACGGCGATGGCGAGGAGTACCTGACGGCGGTGGTCAACGAGACGTTGCGGGTCAGGCCGGTGGTGCCGCTCGTCGTGAGGATGCTCCAGCAGGACCTGCAACTGGGGACGCGCATGATCCCGGCGGGCACGCGGGTGGCCGCATCGATCTACCTGACCAACCGCAATCCAGGCGTGTACGACGAGCCAGACGAGTTTCGCCCGGAGCGCTTCCTGGATGGCGCGGGTGGGGGGGAAATCAATACGTTCTCGTGGATCCCCTTCGGTGGCGGCATCCGCCGCTGCATAGGCGCGGCGTTCGCGCAGCTGGAGATGAAGCTGATCCTGCGCACCGTGCTGAGCGAGCTCCAGCCCGCGCTGCCAGAGCACGAGCGTAGGTGGCGCCGGGGTGAGTACAACCGCAGGCGCGCGGTCACCCTGGTGCCCGCAGCGGGCGCGCGGGTGGTATGGCGCCGGCGCAGCCGCGAGTAGCGGCCGAGTCGGCGAGTAGCTTCTAGAGGATGCATGCGAGCGCCCTGATGGCGCCTCCAGAGGCCGCCCCGACGACTCCTGCTGCGCCCGCGCCTGAGGACCTGCTGGCGCGTTTTGGCCTGCGCGAGTTCAGGCCCGGTCAGCGCGAGGCGGTGTGCGCGGCGCTGGAGGGCCGCGACAGCCTGGTGGTGATGCCCACCGGTGGCGGCAAGTCGCTGTGCTATCAGCTGCCCGCGCTCGCAGACCACGGCCTCGTGGTGGTGGTGAGCCCGTTGATCGCGCTGATGTCCGACCAGCTGCGCCGATCGGAGCAGGCGGGGGTGCGGGCGAGCATGATCGCGTCGGGCATGGAGGAGGGACACAACGAGCGGGCCCTGCGCGACATCTCCGAGGGCTCCACGCAGCTCGTGCTCGTTGCTCCCGAGCGCTTCGCGTCGGCTGCCTTTCGTGGCGCTCTCGCGCGCAGGCGCCTGGCGCTGTTCGTGGTCGACGAGGCGCACTGCGTGGCCGAGTGGGGCCACGACTTCAGGCCCGACTACCTGCGCCTGCACGACGCCATCGAATCGATGGGCCGCCCGCCCGTGATGGCGGCGACGGCGACCGCCACGCCGCGAGTCGCGCAGGAGATCGCCGAGCGCCTGGGCCTGCGCGACTGGGTATCGGTCCGCTCTGGCTTCGATCGTCCCAATCTGACCTTCGACGTGGTCGGCCTGGAGGGCAAGGGTGCGGTCGCGCGCAAGCGCGCGGCGCTGATGCACGTGCTGGGCCATGCCGGCGCGCGGCCGGCGATCGTGTACTGCGGCACGCGCAAAGACGCAGACGATGTGTCCGCGTTGATCTCAGACGGCGGGATCGCGGCGGTGACCTACCACGCGGGCATGAGCCCGCAGGCGCGGCGCGACAGCCAGGACGCCTTCATGGACGGCCGTGCGGAGGTCGTGGTCGCTACGAACGCGTTCGGCATGGGCGTCGACAAGGCGGACGTGCGCACGGTCGCCCACTGGGCGCTGCCGACGAGCCTGGAGGCCTACTACCAGGAGGCGGGCAGGGGCGGTCGCGACGGCGCGCCCTCGCGCGCGCTTCTGCTTGCCTCGCGGATGGATCTGGGCAGGCTGATCAGGTTCATCAAGGAGCGCGACATGAGCGTCGACGACGTCAGGCGCTACGTGGCCGGCCTGCGCGCCCAGGCGCAGGACGGGGTGACGGCGATCGGGCACGGGGCGCTGGGTGACCGCGAACGGGTGCTGCTGTCGGTGGCCGAGCGAGCGGGCGCGGTGGCGCTTGAGCCGGGCGGCAGCGACGGGCTGCTGGTGACGCTGACCGGCCAGGGCAGCCCGCGTAAGGCGCAGGCGGCGATCGCGGCGGCGCGCAACCGCGGCTGGGAGTCTTATCGCTCGATCGAACGCTTCAGCTCTGATGGCCAGCGCTGTCGCAGGCGCCAGATCCTCGACCACTTCGGTGACGGCGAGCAGGGCAGGCCGACCGCAAGGTGCTGTGACGTGTGTGACCCGGACGCAGCACTGGTGGCGGCGCTGGCGGCTCCGCTGGCGGGCGGCGCGGGTAGGCGGCGTCGCGCGAGGCCGTCGCAGGCGGCCCACGCAGGCGGCCCCGGGGGCCAGGTCTCAGGACGGGTCGACGTCCTCGCACAAGCCGTGGCCGACGAACCCATAGACGAACGGGAGTTCGACAAGCTCCGAGCATGGCGCTGGGAGCGGGCCGAGGGCAAGCCGGCCTACACAGTGGCTGCCAACAAAGTGCTCGAGGAGGTGCTGCGTAGGCGACCGCAAACGGTGTCCGAGCTTCTGCAAATCAGGGGCATCGGCGATACGTTCTGCGACAAGCACGGAGAGTCGCTGTTGGCCGCAGTCGCACAGCTGGACTGAATGACGCGCGGGAGCCTTCGTCGCAGGTCGTCGTCGCCAACTGGCGGCCCAGCCAGGAGACTGCACGGATCGTGCGCCGCCGCGTTCGCTGCTCTCGTGGCAGCGCTCTTGCTCGCGCTGTCCGCGTGCGCTTCATCTGAACCCTCGCTGGTGGCAACCGCAACGCATGGCCGATCGACGATCGTTGGATTCATGCAGAATGCCGAGCCGGCCGCGTGGGATGGCGCCAGCGATCGCATCATCATCAATCGTCGGGGCGCCAACCACATCTGGAACGCGTACAGCGTTCTGCCCAACAAGACAGGACTGACCTGTATCACCTGTACGCGGCCTTCGTTTCCGGGAGCGGGCACGGCAACGCAACGCGGTGCCAGCGACGTCAGTCCCCATGGTGGCTATGTGCTTCTTACCATCGAGAAAGGGTCTCATCCAGGCGCCATCGGCAGCCCATTCTCTGACCCAGGTCGAGGCGTCTACAGCGACATCTGGCTGTCAACGCTCAATGGCCAAATGATGTGGCAGCTCACCGACCTACCAGCTACGTCCAACAGGGGCATCATCTGGCCGCGTTTCGATCGCACGGGATCGCAGATCGTATGGTCGCAAATGTACCGGGGCGTCGACCTGCGCCATCCCTTGGGCCAGTGGGCGCTGAAGATCGCGCATCTCGTCTGGAACGATGGCACGCCATCACTGGCGAACATCAGAACATATGAGCCACAAACAGGTAAGTTCTTCGAGCCGTACGGGTTCTCACCCAACGATCGGCGAATAATCTTCGCCAGTGACATACACGTCCACGGCGGGCTCCTGGAGACAGCATTCAACAGCCAGATATGGACGATCGATGCGAGCAGCTTGGGCAGTCCACAGCGAATAAGCCCAGGTGATCCCACCATTGGGCCCTTTTCGAACTACAACGAGTTCGCCTTCTACATTCCTGACAGCGATCAAGTCGTATTTGGACGCACCTATCACTCGAAGGCTGGCGGTATGGACTACTGGACGGCTGGCAGCGATGGCGGTGACTACCAACGGCTTACGTTCATGGACCAACCGGGAAATCAGCAGTACATGGGATACGCCGATGCCGGTGGCATTGCCTTCGATCCCAAAAATCCCCACCGTTTCATAGCCGGCGTTTCCAGGGGGCTCTTCAACGAGAGGCTGCAAGCGATCTTCGTAACGATCCACTGAGACGCTCTGGCTCGTCTCGATGTTCCGTAGAAGGACCCATAGCGCCCGTGCAGCTCTGGCGGCAGGCGTGCAATGTGGGCTGTGAGGCGTTGGTGCGCAACCAAT
The DNA here is from genome assembly GCA_035602785.1 of Solirubrobacteraceae bacterium. Classification (GTDB taxonomy): domain Bacteria; phylum Actinomycetota; class Thermoleophilia; order Solirubrobacterales; family Solirubrobacteraceae; genus Palsa-744. Next base: position 516 of record DATNLQ010000235.1, on the reverse strand, counting down.
CGCGCAGGCTCTCGTAAGGCGCTGGACGGGTTATCAGCCAGGTGCGGACACCCGTGCGGCGACGCTAGCCGCTGCTTAGAGCACGCTCGGTGTGCGTGGGCGGCCGGTCTTTTCCGGCCCCGCGTCGAGCGATCTCTTCGCGTACCAGGGGCGCGACCTGCGTCCCAAACAGCTCCATCGAGCGCAGCACGTCCAGATGAGCGACCGCGCCGACGCTCATCTGCGCGATGTAGCGATCGTGGGCGAACAGCTCGTGCTCGAAGAGGATCTTCTGTGCGACCTGCTCGGGTGAGCCGACCGCGAGCGCTCCGTTCGGCGCACGCAGGGCTTCGAACTCCTGCTGCCCGGATGGCGGCCAGCCGCGCTCGCGCCCGATGCGGTTCATCATCGCCAGATACGGTCTCGCAAAGGCCGCGTCGGCCTCGGAGGAGCTGGCCGCGACGAACGCGTGGGTGTTGATAGCGAGCTTTGTTTGAGAGCGATCGTGACCTGCTCGCTGCGCTGCCTCGCGGTATA
>DATNLQ010000197.1:0-9239 GCA_035602785.1 Solirubrobacteraceae bacterium | reverse complement strand
CCGACGGCGGCGGCTCGATCCGCATCCCTGCCTCCTACTGCGGGCTGGTCGGCCTGAAGCCCAGCCGCGGCCGCACGCGCTGCCTGGCGCAGGGCTGGCTGGGGGCGATCGTAAACGGCGCCGAGACGCGCACCGTGGCCGACGCGGCCGCCGCGCTCGACGCCATCTCCGGGCCCGACCCGCTGGCCTGGTACAACGCGCCGGCTCCCGCGCGACCGTTCGCGCAGGAGGTGGGCGTCGATCCCGGCTGCCTGCGCGTCGGGCTGATGGCGCAGGCTCCGCTCGGCATTCCCACCGACGAGCCGTGCACCGCCGCCGCGCGCGCGACCGCCGCGCTGCTCGAGGAGCTCGGCCACTCGGTGACGGAGGTCGAGGTGCCGACCGTCTCCGAAGAGCTGACCCCCGCCTTCGTGGTCCTGGCCGAGGCCGGCCTGGCCGAGTACGAAGGGGTGGACTGGTCGGCCGTCGAGCCGCACTCCGCCCACCAGCGCCGGCAGGCCAGCGAGCTCGGCGCGTGGGACTACGCGGTCGCCGCGCGCACGCTCGAGAAGATCAGCCGCCGCGAGGTCGCCCGCTGGGGCCGCGACTTCGACGTCCTGCTCACGCCCACCTCGGCGATCGTGGCGCCCGTCGCCGGCGAGTGGCTGGCAGCCCAGCACGCGACCCCCGACCAGCCGCTCTTCGACCTCGTTCGCAGCGTCTCGTTCACCGCCTTCGTCAACGTCACCGGCCTGCCGGCCGTGAGCCTGCCCCTGCACTGGAGCGATGACGGCCTGCCGGTCGGCGTCCAGCTCGTCGCCGGGCCGTGGGAAGAGGCGAGACTGATCGCGCTCTCAGCCCAGCTCGAGCAGGCAAGGCCCTGGGCCGAGCGCCGTCCGCCGCAGCTCCAGGCCGCATAACGAGCCGCTGCGCAGGCGCGATCCGGTCAGGGCGAGCCCGCCAGCTCGGCCATCTGCTCGAAGGCGGCCAGCGGGTTGGGCGGCTCCTCGCCTGACAGCTCGCTGTAGATGTTGGCGATGTTGACCACCAGGCGCTCGGGCTCGCCCCAGTCGGCCCAGCGATCGAGCGACAGCGAACGCGCGGCCTGCAGCGGCGTCATTCCCTGCGCGTGGCGCGCGCGGGCCTGGTCGTACAGGTACTCGAAGTAGGCCCTCAGCTCGCGCACGGCGTCGAGGTCGGCCAGCGGGCCCTGGCCGGGCACGATCACCTCCACATCCAGCGCGAGGATGCGATCGCATGCTGAGATCCAGTTGGACACGGGCCCCGCCCAGGCGATCGGGTGCGCCTGTGAGAAGAGGATGTCGCCGCTGAACAGCGCGCGCTGCGTGGGAGCGTGCACGAGCGTGTCGCCGCGCGTGTGCGCCGGGCCGACCTCGATCAGGCGCAGCTCGCGGTCGCCCACCGACAAGGCCAACTCGCCGCTGAAGGTCTGCTGCGGCAGCGCCAGCTCGATCCCGTTGAAGTCAAACGCGCCGAAGCACTGCAGGAAGAACTCGCCGAGGCGCCCCATCTTGGGTGCCTGCTCGACCAGCGCCGCCATCGCGGCGGGCGGAAGCTCGGTCATCTCGGACGCGGTGCGCTCGGATGAGACGATGCGCGCGCCGCCCACGAGCTGGTTGCCGTAGCAGTGGTCGCCGTTGGCGTGCGTGTTGACGAGCGTGTCGATGCGCGCAGCCGCCGGGACCGCGCGGCGCATCGATGTGAGCATCTGCTCGGTCAGCGCCAGGTCGTACAGCGTGTCGACGAGCAGCGTGGACTCGCCGTCGACGACCAGCCCCGCATTGCTCTGACCCCAGCCGCCGTTGGGCTGAAGGTAGGCGTACAGGCCGTCGCCGACCTCGTGCAGTCCCCTCGTGTAGGGCGTCATGGCGTCATCTGGCCGTCTTGGGGCTGATGGTGACCAGCGCGACGCTGCTGGGCGCCAGTTCGAGCGGCAGGACCCCCGAGGGCACGGCCACGGCCTGCCTGGCCGACACCGGGTTAGACCAGGACCCGTTGGCCGCGACCGCGCGGCTGCCCAGCAACACGCCGTCGGTGGCGCTCTGCGAGGAGGCCGTCAGGCGCACGACGCTCGCGGTGCCCATCGTCTGGCCCAGGTTCAGTCTGAGCGCCAGCGGGCCCGCGCCGGGAGGTTCGTCGTCGACCAGGACCACCTTGACCGTGTGGTCGGGGGCTGAGAACGACGCGGCCACGAGGTTGGGCGAGACTTCCGACGAGCCTTCTGGCGCGAACGTGGTCGGCAGCGGACGGTCGCCCACGAGCGAGCTGGTCAGCAGCAGCGAATACCACTCGGGCTGGGGGCGCAGCGTCCCGTGCGCGAGCGCCGCAGGATCGGGTGCGCACAGGGGCGTGTATCCCGTGCAGCTGACAGGCGAGCCCTCGAGGTTGATGCCCGCCACCCCCGCGGCCATTGCCTGCGTGATGTAGCTGGTGGCCCACAGCGCCGAGGCGAACGTGTCGCTGATGCCTGCCACGCCGCCGCAGGAGACGGTGTTGGTCTCATCGATGCGCAGCGGGATGCCGTTTGACTGCGCCACCTTCATATAGGTCGCAAGCGAGCGCGCCTCGAGGTTGCGAATGACCGGGCTCAGCAGCTCTTCGATCGAGGGCGCGGGCACCTGGGCGCACCCGAGCGGGTAGTGGTGTCCGGTCAGCAGGGCGGGTTTCTGTGCGAGCGCCTCCTCTTCGCCCCATTCGGGAAACACGCCCGAGCCGGACACGTCGGGCCCCGCGATCGGCACCCCCGGCGTGAGCGCTTCGATCGCTTCGCGATAGCCGGTCACCTCTTCCTCGTAGCCCTGGGCGATCCACGGCAGCTGGCGAAACCCGTGCGCACCATAGGAGTCTGGCTCGTTGCCGATCTCCACCGCAGCCAGATATGGGCCCAGCGCGGCGTGGGCGGCGGCCACCTCCCGCGCGGCGGCCGTCGGTTCGTAGTGGGCCATGCCGACCGTCAGCAGCACCTGCCAGCCGGTGCGACGGGCGAGCACGCCGATCTCGTGCAGCTGGGCGGCGTCGATCACGCTCGACGCCCACGCGGGTCGCGGCGTGGCGGAGTCGGTCCAGGCTACGTTCTCGTCGGCGGTGATGCCGCCGAAGCGCAGCATCCCCGGCCCCAGCGAGCGCAGCAGGTTGACCAGGTTGCCGCTGTGGGCGTAGTCGGCGATCTGGCCGAGCGCGGCCGCCTCGAAGGACAGGCCGAGGAATCGCTGGGGTACCGGCGGTCCCGGGTCGAACGGATCGATCGTCACGGACACCGGGAGCGTGGGCGCGGGCGCGCCGCCTTCGCCCGGGGGTGGGATCGGGGTTGCGACCGGGAGCGTTGGGCTTGGCTGCGAAGCGGCGACGGCGGGCGCGCCCAGCGCGAGCACCAGGGCGACGGCGACCGGTAGGAACATGCGTTTTCGGGCCAAGTGGTGCATTAAGAGGCTTCGCGTGTCATCGTGCGCAGCTTCCCGAGACCAGGAGAGCACCATGGAGCTTATGAACGAGTGGGTGAGTCATGACGGCCCTGCCGGATCGGTCGCCGCATATCTGGCCCGGCCGACCGCGGCCAGCGATCCGCTGCCCGCGGTCGTGGTCATCCAGGAGATCTGGGGGGTCGACGGCCACATCCAGGACGTGGCCGATCGCGTGGCTGGGGCCGGATACGTCGCCCTGGCGCCAGACCTGTACTCGGCGGGCGGCGGGCGCCCGCCCGCTCTGGCGGTCGAGCGGGTGGACGCGGCCAAAGCGTTCCTGAACACGATCCCGCCGGCCGAGTGGATGACCGTGCTCGGGGACGACGAGCGTCGCGCCGAGGCCCTGGGCAAGCTTCCCGACGGGGAGGGTGAGCGGGTGGGAGAGACGCTGGGGACGCTGTTCGGTGGCGCGCGCGACCCCGAGCGCCACCTCGGCGTCCTGCAGGATGCGGTCGCCTTCCTCGACTCTCATCGGGCGTGCGCCGGCCGGGCGATCGGGTCTATCGGCTTCTGCCTGGGCGGCGGGCTGTCGGCGCTGTTGGCCTGCGAGGAGCCGCGGCTGGGGGCGGCTGTCGTCTTCTACGGAGCGTCGCCGAGCTCCGAGCGGGTCGCCTCGATCGGCTGTCCGCTGCGCGGCTTCTACGGGCGCGACGATCCCCGCATAGTAGGCGGCCTGCCCGACTTCGAGGCCGCGCTGCGCGAGGCCGACGCCGATCACGAGCTGCGCATCTACCCGGACACCGGCCACGCCTTCTTCAACGACACCCGGCCGAGCTACCGCCAGGAGGCCGCCCGCGACGCGTGGGCTCGCTCGCTCGCGTTCTTCGCAGACAGGCTCGCAGCCGTGCCGACCGTGGCCGTGGAGGACGCTGGCGCGGGCTCAGTTGCATGAGCTCCGTCTTGCAGTTCGATGACGACGCTTCGCGGCGGATCGAGGCGACATACGCGACCCCGGACCTCGTCCAGCAGCGAAACGTCGTGCGCGCAGCACTCGATCTGCAGGCAGGTGAGGACGTGCTCGACATAGGCTCCGGTCCGGCTCTGCTCGCGGGCGAGATGGCCGTGGAGGTCGGCCCCGGCGGCTCGGTGCATGGCATCGACCCGAGCGAGAGCATGCTCGCGATCGCCCGCCGCCGCGAGCTTGGCGCGAGCTCGGCGCCGGTCACGCTGCTGGCCGGTGACGCCTGCACGCTGGCGTTCGCCGACGACAGCTTCGACGCTGCTGTCGCCACGCAGGTGTACGAGTACGTCGTCGACATGCCAGGCGCGCTGTCGGAGGCCCACCGCGTGCTGCGACCTGGGGGACGACTGCTGATCCTCGACACAGACTGGGACTCGATCGTCTGGCATTCCAATGACCGCGAGCGCATGCAGCGCGTGCTCGCGGCCTGGGACGAACACCTCGTCGATCCCTACCTGCCGCGACGCCTGACCGGCCTGCTCGAGGACGCCGGGTTTGTGGTGAACAGGCGCATGGCGCTTCCCCTGCTCAACGCGGGCTATGACGAGAACACCTACAGCGCCGGCCTGATCGGCTTGATCGCAGCGTTCGTGCCGGGCCGGCACGGCCTCAGCAAATCCGACGCGGCCGCGTGGGGCGAAGATCTGATCGCCCTCGACAGCGACTACTTCTTCAGCCTCAACCGGTACCTGTTCGTAGCAGTCAAGTGAGCCGCGTCTATGCGGGCTCGGGAGGCTGCTCGCCCTCGAAGTAGTCGACGGCGTCATCAGCGCGGAAGTGGCTGTAGAGGCCGCCGCCCTCTGGTCGGCGCTCGAACGCGCCGACCGTGCCCGAGTCGGGTCTGATCACGATGTCCGGCGCGCCGCTGGTGCTGAACGCGAGCATGCGAATCGGCTCATCGGTGCGGTTGACTATCTGATGGGCTCCCGCCTCACCGACGAGGAATGAGACGACCTCTCCCTCACGCAGCTCGCGCCAGCCATCGGGCCCGCGCATGCTCGGCTGGCCGGAGAGGACCACGATCAGCTCCTCCTCGCCCAGGTGGTAGTGGTAGGGATATGCAGCCTGCCCTGGTGGAAGCTCCCACAGACTGAGGCCAAGCCGCTCGGCCCCGACCTGGCGGCCAAGGCGCGCTCGGCGACACCGGAAGCCAGGGTGGTCGCGATGCTCATCGAACCCGGGATCGTTGAGATTCGCCATTCGCGAATCGTAGTCACGGCCCCGGGTAGTCTGCTGTGGTGCACCTAGCGCCTAACAAAGCAAAGCAACTCGGAGGGCTTTATGAGCGACGATGAGCAAGTAGCGGAGTGGGACGTAGCCGAGTGGCACGGCAAGACGCTCGTGGATCCTGACGGCGAGAAAATCGGCAAGCTGGAGGACGTATACGTCGATGTCGAGAACGATGTGCCGCAGTTCGCGACGGTCAAGGAAGGATTCATCAGCCGGCACTTGACCTTCGTGCCGCTTGGCGGGATCAAGGTCGGCCCCGATAATCTGCAGGTTGCTGTCTACAAGAGCCAGGTCGAGACCGCGCCTAACATTGAGTTGCAGGGAGAGGAGCTCTCGCAGGCCGACGAGTCGGCGTTGTATCACCACTACGAGCTCAACTACACGCCCCCGAACACTGAGAGCGGACGCCGGCTGGCTCGTCGCTAACTGAGGCGCTTGCGAATCCTCGCCGTCTGCGGCATATCTTGGGCGATCACGCTCGCTGAGATCATCTCAGAAATGCTCATCTCAGGACCAAGTTCGGGACCAAATAGGGTTTCCTGCCCGCCGGATTAGCGGTCCGGCAGCAGCCTTTCGTCTGCTGATCTGAGCCGTCGCTTCCTATACTCGCGCGGTGCCGCCCGCCCTTGGCTCCCCGCTTCCCGTCGCGGAGCAAGCGATCGTTACGCGGCGAAAGCTTGAGGGCTACGTGCTCGATCCGGGTCATGGGGATGGGCGTCACAAGGCGCGGGTGTTCCGCTCCGCACTTGGGATCGAGGCAGCGGACTGGCGCTATCTCCAAAAGGCCATCCTCGTCGGGGTGCGCGACGCGCCGGTATCGGCCATTGCGTCCACGCCCTACGGCTTTCGCTGCACGGTGGTCCTGCCGATACAGGGGTTGAATGGTCGGCGCCACGATGTGCTCACCGCCTGGCTTGTGGACGGAGAGGGTCCGCCGCGCCTGATCACCGTCTACGTGGATCTATGACGGCCGTTGAACGATCGGCCTTGCAGTGCGACAATCCGTCCGATGAGAACGCAAAGCCCGACAATCCCCACCGCCGAGAGCGTGCTGGCAATAGTAGAGCTGACGGCCGCGACCGGTGGGTGGCCTGCGGGCACGACGGGCACGTTGGTGGAGACGTTCCCAGGCGAGGGGTTCGTCGAGATCGTCGGCGACGATGGGCGGACGCTCGGCATCGTCACGGTGCCCTATTCCGCGCTTCGTCTGCGCGACTCTGACAGCTGAGCGGATCTAGCGCTGGCGGTGTCGGACCCTGCTTAGGTTTCAGCCTCGCCATCAACTAGCTGAGAGAGCGCGAACTGCTGCGCTTGGTTCAGCAGACCAAGAGTGGTCTGAGGCGTGCCGTTTGAGCGCTTCTGGAGATCGACAACCTCGTGTTCGCGCTCCCCAGCGCGCTCACCCATCGTGCAGACCAACTTGAGATGCCGGTCGAAGTGCCGTTGCCCGCCTCGCAGGAGGCCGGCACGGCAGCCATCGTGAACGGCATGGGTAGCCCCACCTAGAGCCGTCGTCGCAGCCGGACTCGAACCGGCGAACTCCTCGTGCGATCTGCTCGCCACACACCTCAGGTGGATGGCCTAGGGCTAGGCACTGACAAGAGGGCGTGCATTCGCTGCACCGCCTGACCCAAACCACCAAACAGTCCATTTCCAGCCCTTCTGCCATGCCCCGTGCGGGACTCGAACCCGCCCCACCGGATTAAAAGTCCGGCGCTCTACCAGATGAGCTAACGGGGCCCTGCGGCCGACAGTTTGGCAGACCTAGGGCTATTCGTCGGCGGCCACGCGCAGCAGCTCGTCGATGCGCGTGAGCTTCACGCGCGGGCGGCCGGCGGACTCGCCCAGCGAGCGCTCATGGCGATCGATCGCTTCCCAGCCCGAGTACGTGACCAGGTCGGGCTGGCGGGCGCGCAGCAGCTGCTCGACGGAGGCGGGGTCGGGGTCGCCGGGCACGTGCGCCGCTGCCTTGGCAGCGGATGGGCCTCCGTCGGCGTGCGCCGGCGGACCGCCGTTGCTCGCGGCGTGCGACGAGAGGTCGGCGAGCATCGCGTTGACGGTCTCCTGGGCGTCCTTCTTGTTCGTGCCGATCACGCCCGAGGGACCGCGCTTGATCCAGCCGACCACGTACTCGCCGGCCAGCCGCGCGCCCGTGTCGGGGTCGGTCACACGCCCTCCCTCGTTTGAGATGACCGCGCCGCGCTCGTCGAAGGGAACGTCGGGGAGCGGAATCCCGCGGTAGCCGATCGCGCGGAACGCAAGGCCAGCGGTGATCGTCTCGCGCTCGTCGGTCGCCTGCGCACGCAAGCCGCCAGACGGGCCAGGCACGAGCTCGTTGCGCACGAGCTCGACCGCGCCGAGGCGCCCGTGCTCGTCGGGCAGGAAGGCAACGGGCGAGAGCAGGAAGCGAAGGACGATGCGCTTGCGGGCGCCCGATGGCTCCTTGGCGGCGTAGCCGCGCAGGATCTCCACGTTGCGCCGCGCCGTCACGTCGGCCTCGGCGTCCGGATCGGCGACCGTAAGCGCGCGCTCGAGCTCGTCGGCGTCGACGATCACGTCCGCGTCGGCCAGCTCGCCGAGCTCGAGCAGCTCGGGATTGGTGAACGCTGCCTGGGCCGGCCCGCGCCGGCCGACCACCACCACCTCGTCGACCCGACTCGCCGCCAGCACCTCCAGGGCGTGGTCGGCCGTGTCCGTGGGCGCGAGCTCGGAGGGGTCGAGCACGAGCATGCGCGCCACGTCCAGCGCCACGTTGCCGTTTCCGATCACCACCGCGCGCCGCGCCGAGAGAAGGTCGAGCTCCAGGTCGGTGTGGTCGGGGTGGCCGTTGTACCAGCCCACGAACTCCGTCGCCGCGTGCGAACCAGGGAGGTCTTCGCCGGGTATGCCCAGCGGGCGATCCGCCGGCGATCCGGTGGCGTACACGATCGCGTGATAGCGCTCCAACAGGTCCTCGCGCGAGACGTGCTCGCCGAACGTCACGTTTCCGAAGTAGCGAAAGCGCGGATGCGTGGCCGTCTTCTCATAGATGCGCGTGACGGACTTGATCTTGGGGTGGTCCGGCGCCACGCCCGAGCGAACCAGCCCCCAGGGGGTGGGCAGGCGCTCGAGCATGTCCACCTCGAAGCGGCCCGCAGCGTCCTTGAGCAGGTGTCCGGCCGCGTAGAAGCCCGCCGGGCCAGAGCCGATCACGGCGATGCGGATGGGTGATTCGTCGTCGTTCATCGGCGGATTGCGGGGGTGGTCGGGACTGTCGGGGGAGGATGGGCGCGGCCCGACTCGAACGGGCGACCCCCTCGGTGTAAGCGAGGTGCTCTAGCCAACTGAGCTACGCGCCCTCCGAAGACTCAAGGCTAGCGAGCGCGGCGCGTGGGCTAGGATCTGCCGACCGGCCGGGACCTTTCTCTTGAACACTGCAGACACCGCCCATAGCGAGGGGCCGTCGGCGTTCGCGCAGGCAGCGGAGCTGGAGCTGCGCGATGTGAGCAAGCGCTACGCGGGGCAGCGCGAGCCGGCGATCCGCGACCTCTCCTTCACCGTGCCCGCTGGCGAGGTGTGCGTGCTCGTGGGCCCGTCGGGCTCGGGCA
>DATNLQ010000217.1:0-3582 GCA_035602785.1 Solirubrobacteraceae bacterium | reverse complement strand
GGCGACCGCTGACAGCGAGCCCGACGAGGCGGGTGCGAGCGACGATCGCTCGGACTCGCTGGGAATCGGCGGCGACGCGGGCAGCGTGCGCTGATGAGTCATCTCCTGCGTTCACACGCGCCGATCACCGACTCCGGCTGGGCGCTGCTGGACGACGAGGCAAGGCAGCGGTTGACGCCTGCGCTTGCCGCGCGCAGGCTCATCGACTTCCGCGGTCCTCACGGCTGGGAGCACTCGGCCACCAACCTGGGGCGCACAGATTTGGTCGTTGCCTCTCCCCAGGAGGGGGTCACCGGCCTGCGCCGTCGCGTACTCCCACTCGCCGAGCTGCGGGCGGATTTCACCGTGTCGGTGCGCGAGCTGCGCGACCAGGAGCGAGGGGCGGTGGACGTGGATCTCGCGTCGCTCGACGACGCGGCCCATCGGATCGCGGTGGCCGAGAACGTCGCCGTATTCGATGGCTGGGCGCAGGCCGACATCACCGGCATCGTTGGCGCGTCACCGCATGAGCAAAGGCCGCTGGGCGAGGAGCCCGAGAGCTATCCTCGCGCGGTCGCGGGCGCCGTCGAGCTGTTGCTTTCAAGCGGCGTTGGCGGCCCCTATGGCATGGCGCTCGGACGCGAGCAGTACAGGCGCGTGGTCGAGACCGCCGAGCATGGCGGCCACCTGCTGCTCGATCATCTGCGCAAGATCCTCGACGGCCCGATCGTGTGGGCGCCGGGCGTGGACGGCGCCGTCGTGCTCAGCCTGCGCGGCGGCGATTTCATCTATGACTGCGGACAGGATCTTGCGATCGGCTACAGCCGACACGACGACGAGGTTGTCCATCTCTACATCGAGGAGAGCTTCAGCTTCGTGGTCGCGTCCCCCGATGCCGCCGTAGCTCTCTGCGCATGAGCGACTTGCACGGGCGGGTCAACGTGCCAGATCCTGGCCTGCTCGGGTGAGGCAAAAGCCGCCGACACGTTGTTTCGGCGATGGCGATCCCCTGATGGAGCGCTACCACGATGAGGAGTGGGGGTTCCCGGTGCTCGATGAGCGCGGGCTGTTCGAGCGGATGAGCCTCGAGGCCTTCCAGTCCGGGCTGTCATGGCGGACGATCCTCAAAAAGCGCGACGCGTTTCGAGCGGCCTTTGCTGGCTTTGATCCCCAACTGGTCGCGCGCTTTGGCGACGGCGACGTGGCGCGTCTGCTGGCCGACGCGGACATCGTTCGCAACCGAGCAAAGATCGAGGCGACGCTCGCCAACGCCCGAGCCACCGTTGCGCTGCGTGGCAGCGAGACACTCGAGGCGCTCATACACGGCCACGCGCCCGAGCCCGAGGATCCGCCGCCGGCCTCCTGGGCGCAGGTGCGCTCCACCAGGCCGGAGACTGTCGCCCTCGCCCGCGAGCTCAAGCGCCGCGGCTTTCGCTTCGTGGGCCCGACGACGCTCTACGCCCTCATGCAGGCGTGCGGCCTGGTCAACGATCACCTCGCCGACTGTCCTGCACGACCTGCCATGCAGCGGGCCCGCCAAGCGGCTGGTCTCATTTAGACCCGGTGTGTTAGCGTCGCGGTATGGGTGATGGCGAGGAGTTTCGTCGCCGGGCGCGGGCGACGTGGGCGGCGGGGGATTGGGACAGCTTCGCGCGGTTGGTTGCGCCGGCGGGTGAACTGGTGCTCGATCGCATCGCGCTCGAGCAGGACATGGATGTGCTGGATGTGGGCACGGGTAGCGGCGGCAATATCGCGATCCCGGCCGCACTGCGCGGGGCGAAGGTTGTCGGCTGCGACGTGACGCCGGAGCTATTCGAGCACGCGCGGCGCCGGGCCGGCGAGGCGGGCGTCGAAGTTGAGTGGGTCGAGGCCGACGCCCAGGACCTGCCGTTTGCGAACGAAAGCTTCGATCGCGTGATCTCGACGTTCGGCGCGATGTTCGCACCCGATCACACGCGGACGGCCATGGAGCTGGTCCGGGTTTGCCGGCCCGGCGGGCGCATCGCGATGACCAGCTGGGCCAACGACGGCTTTGCCGGCGAGCTGTTCAAGCTGACGGGATCGTTCATGCCGCCTCCACCTCCTGGCGTGCAGCCGCCACCGCTGTGGGGCATCGAGGAGCACATTGCGCAGGTGTTCGCCAGCGCCGGCGTTACGGCGGTGACCGCTCGTGAGACGGTGGATTTCGACTTCCCGTCGGTTGACGCCGCCGTGCAGCGCTATGCCGATGACTTCGGACCGTTCGTGATCGCTCGCACAGTCCTAGAGCCGCAGGAACGTTGGGGGGAGTTCCTTCAGGCTTTCGAGGATCTGATCCGTCGCTTCAACCCCGTCAGTGATGGGACCGTCCAGATCGGCTCGGACTATTTTGTGATCAGCGTCGAGCGTTGACGCTCGTAGGCAGGCACGAGCACAACGCCGCAAGCGTGAGGAGAGAGGCCGGCCAGCTGCTGGACTACTCGAGGTTCGTGGAGCCGACCCCACATCGGTCGGTGCTGTTGCCTTTCGAGCCGAGCCGCGATTTGCAGGGGCTGTCGCGAGTTGCCGGCGTCGATCTCGTCTGGCGCGACGGCAAGGGGTTTGCGGGACTGGCCGGGCCGATCTGAGGCCACAGCGACGCGCTGGGCGCGACCGTTCCCGCCAGCACCAGCGGGGTGGCTCAGCGCAGCTCCTGGATGCGGATGAGGTTGCCCGCAGGATCGCGCAAGGCTCAGGTGCTGGGCCGCCGCGAGTCCGCTGGTCACACACGAGATCGTGGCACATAGAGTCACGGGGTCCGCAAGGGCCTCGGTCAGCTGCCGACGTAGGCTGCGAGGTGCTCGCCGGTGAGGGTGGAGCGCGCCGCGACGAGGTCGGCGGGCGTGCCCTCGAAGACGATCCGACCACCGTCGTGGCCGGCGCCGGGGCCGAGGTCGATGATCCAGTCGGCGTGCGCCATCACAGCCTGGTGATGCTCGATGACGATGACCGACTTGCCGGAGTCGACGAGCCGGTCGAGCAGGCCGAGCAGCTGCTGCACGTCGGCGAGCCGGTCGAGGATGGCGCGCGCGGCCGGCGTGCGAGCCTCGCCGTCGCCGAAGAACTCCTGGGCCTCGGTCACCGACATCGCGAGCACCTCGCTGATGTCGCGGCCGCCGAAGTGGTAGTCGAGCACCGATGCCTCGAACCGCTTCCCGTCGCACACCTCGCAGATGGTGGCGACGTCGGCCATCATCGCCAGGTCGGTGTAGATGACGCCGGTGCCGTTGCAGTTGGGGCAGGCGCCCTCGGAGTTGGCGCTGAACAGCGCCGGCTTCACGCCGTTGGCCTTCGCGAACGCCTTGCGGATCGGGTCGAGCAGCCCGGTGTACGTGGCCGGGTTGCTCCGTCGCGAGCCGCGGATCGCGGTCTGGTCGATCGACACGACACCAGCGCCGGCGGGGATCGACCCGTGCACCAACGAGCTCTTGCCCGAGCCGGCCACGCCGGTGACGACGACGAGCACCCCGAGGGGCACATCGACATCGACGTGGCGCAGGTTGTGCGTCGTGGCGCCGCGGATCTCCAGCGTGCCGATGGGCTTCCGCACCGTCTCCTTGAGAGAGGCCCGGTCGTCGAGATGGC
>DATNLQ010000202.1:0-5047 GCA_035602785.1 Solirubrobacteraceae bacterium | reverse complement strand
GCTGTGGGCCAACATCGTCGACAAGGTCGACGCGATCGGCGAGGTGCCGGCTGAGCGCTGGGACTGGCGCCGGATGTATGACCCAGACCCGAGCGCGCGCGACAAGGTGTACTCGCGCTGGGGCGGGTTCATCGACCCCGTACCGCTGGATCCGATGGCGCTCGGGCTGCCGCCCAAGTCGTTGGAGTCGATCGAGCCCTTCCAGCTGCTGGCCTTGCTGTGCGCTCAGAAAGCCCTGGCGGACGCCGGCTATGCCACGCGACCGTTCGACCGGGAGCGCACCTCGGTGATCCTCGGCGCGGGCGGCGGAGGTGCGGACACGTCGGTCGGCTACACGGTCCGCTCGGCACTGCCCTCGCTGCTGGGCGACGCTCACCCGCAGCTGCAAGAGCAGTTGTTCGAGCGACTGCCCGAGTGGACCGAGGACAGCTTTGCCGGCATCCTGATGAACGTGGCCGCCGGGCGGATCGCCAACCGGCTGGACTTCGGCGGCACCAACTACACCGTCGACGCGGCCTGCGCCTCGTCGCTCAGCGCGATCGGCCTCGCCGCGCGCGAGCTGCAGATGGGAACCAGCGACATGGTCCTCGCCGGCGGCGTCGACGCGATCCAGAACCCCTTCGCATATCTCTGCTTCGCCAAGACGCACGCGCTGTCGCCTACCGGCCACTGCCGTCCCTTCGACGCAGCGGCCGACGGAATCGCGATCAGCGAGGGCTTCGCCACGATCGTGCTCAAGCGCCTGGCCGATGCCGAGCGCGACGGCGACCAAATCTACGCGGTCATCCGCGGTGTCGGCGCGGCCAGCGACGGGCGCGACCGCAGCCTCACGGCTCCGCGGCCCGAGGGGCAGATGCGAGCGCTGCGCCGCGCCTACGCGCAGGCGCGCGTGTCGCCCGAGACCGTCGCGCTGGTGGAGGCGCACGGCACCGGCACCGTCGCCGGCGACGGCGCCGAGATCAAGGCCCTCAGCACCGTCTTTCGCGAACACTCAGAGCAGCGCCAATGGTGCGCCGTCGGCTCGGTGAAGTCGATGATCGGGCACACCAAGGCCACGGCCGGCGTCGCCGGGGTGATCAAGGCGGCGCTGGCGCTGCATCATCGTGTGCTCCCGCCCACGATCGGCGTGAGCGAGCCCAACCCCAAGGCCGACTTCCCCGACAGCCCCTTCTACGTCAACAGCGAGGCGCGTCCCTGGCTGTCGAGCGCCGCGGGGCATCCCCGCCGCGCTGGGGTGAGCGCGTTCGGCTTCGGCGGAACCGACTTTCACCTCGTGCTCGAGGAGTACGACGGCGCCTACCTGCAAGATCAGGACACCGCGGTGCCTCGCTGGCCCGGCGAGCTGCTGCTGTGGCACGGCTCCAGGGCCGAGCTGACGGCCGCGCTGGACGCGTTCGCGTCAAGGCTCGCCAAGGACGACCTGCAACTCGACGTCCTGGCCCACGAGCACGCGCTCGCAACCGCCAAGCGCCAGCCCGCAGGACCGACGCTTGCGCTCGTCGCGACGTCGCTCGAGGACCTGCGCGCAAAGCTCACGCGCGCTCGGGAGCTGCTCGCCTCCGGGCAGACGCGGGGGCACGACCGCGACGGGATCTACTGGTCTGAGCAACCGCTGAGCGCCGCGGGCAGCGTCGCGTTCCTGTTCCCCGGGCAGGGCTCGCAGACCCTGGACATGGGACGCGAGCTGGCGATGGCCTTTCCGCAGGCGCGCGAGCAGCTGGAGCTCGCCGACCGGGTGCTCGCCGATCTGTATGAGCGCCCCCTCAGCAGCTACGTGTTCCCACCGCCCTGGTTCACCCCAGAGGAGCGGCGCCGTCGCCAGGCCGAGCTGACCGACACGCACGTGGCCCAGGCGGCGATCGGCGCGAGCGAGCTGGCCTACGTGCACGTGTTGGCGGCGCTGGGCATAGAGCCGGCCATGACCGCGGGACACAGCTACGGCGAGTTCGCGGCGCTGGCGGCCGCCGGCGGCATCGACGCCGAGCAGCTGCTGCGGATCTCAGAGGCGCGCGGACGCTTCATGAAGGAGGCGGCAAAGGCCGAGGCGGGGGCGATGGTCGCGGTCGACGCGCCACCGGACGCGCTCACGCAGTTGCTCGAGGGTGGTGGCGTCGTCACCGCCAACCTCAACTCCCCGCGCCAGACGGTCCTGTCGGGCCCGCGCGAGCACGTCGAGGCGGCGGAGGAATGGTGCCGTGCACGCGACATCGGCGCGCACATGCTCCCCGTCGCGTGCGCATTTCACTCTCCTCATGTCGCCGGCGCCCAGCAACGGCTCGCGCAGCTGCTGCAGGACACGACGCTGACGGCGCCGACCATCCCGATCTACTCCAACACCACCGGCGACGTGCACACCGATGAGCCCTCTGCGATCGCGCAGGTGCTGTCCGAGCATCTGATCCGCCCGGTCGAGTTCGTCCGCGAGATAGAGGCGATGTATCGCGACGGCGCGCGCGTGTTCGTCGAGGTGGGACCGCGGTCGGTGCTCACCGGGCTCGTTCCGCAGATCCTCGGCGAGCGCGAGCACATCGCCGTCTCAACGGACCGCTCGGGCCGCTCGGGTCTGCTATCGCTGCTGCACTGCCTTGGCGCACTCGCCGCCGAGGGTGTGCCTGTGAACGTCGAGCGCCTGTTCTGCGGTCGCGCAGAGCTTGTCGATCAGCCTGGCAACGGCCGTGCTGAGCCCCGGTCGGGCCCTGCCTGGCTGGTCGACGGCGGCCGTGCATGGCCCGCTGGGACGCCCCGCGTGCCGGCGACGCCGATCCCCGTAACCGATACCAAGGAGCAGACAACAATGATCACGACGAGCACGAACGGCGACGGGGCGCTCGCGCCCGCCGCCACGCAAGAGCACAGGCTGACGCTGGCCGATCTGCAGCCCGACCGGTCCCCCCCGTCCGCGACCGAGATCCTTGCGCCGCCGCCCAGCGCCGGTGAGATCTCTGGGTCGCCGCTTGCGGGCGACCGCGTGGCGGACGTGGTCCTGCGCCATCAGCAGGTGATGCAGCAGTTCCTGGAGACGCAGCGCAGCGTGATGCTCGGCTATCTCGGGGCCGCCCAGGGCGCACCTGCGGCCCGGCCAGGCGTCGCGATGCCACGACGTGCCGTGCCCGCGCTTCCCGTGGCGCCCGCGCGGGCGGTCGCCCCGCCGGCCGTGCCGGCGAGCGCCTCCCCGGCGTCCGCTGCGCCCGCGCCGATGCCCGCCCAGCCAGTGCCAGCGCCCGCCCAGCCGGTAGCTGCAGCCGCCGTGCCGATGCCTGTGCCCGCGCCCGCCGCGCCGGCGTCGACGAAACCCGCCAACCCGACCACGACGCTGACGCCCGCGGAAATCGAGGAGCGGCTGCTCGCGCTCGTGAGCGATCGGACCGGCTATCCCGGGGACATGCTGGGACTGGACGCCGACCTCGAGGGCGACCTAGGAATCGACTCGATCAAGCGCGTGGAGATCGCGGGCACGTTCACACAGAGCCTTCCAGAGGCCGATCGTGCGGCGATCGATATCGAGGAGCTGACCGCGAGCAAGACGCTGCGAGCGGTGATCGACACGCTGGTGGCGGCGATCGGAAGTCCCGCGTCGGGCGCCGGCGCTGCGCCACCGGGCGCGCAAGACGTCCTGGAGGAGCAACGCCCTTTTAAACAAGGACCGGCCGAGCAGGAGCGCATCGGTCGGTTCGTCGTGCACGCAGCGAGCGCTCCAACGATCACAACCACCGCGGGACTCGCCGCCGCCGGCGCCGTGGTGATCGTCGACGACGAGCGCGGCGTTGGCGAGGCGCTGGCCACCGCGTTGATGAGCCAGGGCCATCACGTCGTGCGGCTGGCACGCGACGCCCAACCGCAGGACGCCCAGCAGGCCGCGCGGTTCGCAGCGGAGATCCGCGATCACGGAGGGGCAAAGGCGCTCGTCCACCTCGCCGCGCTGCGCGATCCGCAGCCGCAGTACGGCGGCCTGGCGGGTCTGCTGGTGTTGGCGCAGACGCTGCGCGAGGACCTCGAGGCGGCGGCCGCGGCGGGCGGCGCGGCGGTCCTCGGTGCGACGCGACTGGGCGGCGCGTTCGGCGTCGCTGGGACCTCGGTCTCCGGCGCGGCGCCCCAGGGGGCGCTGCACGGGTTCCTCAAGACGGTCGCCCAGGAGTGGCCCACCGTGCGCGTCAAGTCCGTCGACCTGTCAGACACGTCCCCGGCGCAGACTGCCGAGCAACTGCTGGCCGAGCTGGCGGCGGCCGATGACCTGGTGGAGGTTGGCTACCGCGATCACGAGCGGACCCAGCTCGCGCTGTCGCCGGCGCCGCTTGCCGATCGGCCCGCCGGCGAGATCCTCGACGGCGACTGTGTGCTGCTCGTGACCGGCGGCGCGCGCGGGATCACGGCGCGCGTCGCGCTGATGCTGGCCGAGCGCCACCGCCCGACGCTGGTGCTGGTGGGTCGCACCGAGCTGCAGGAGGAGAGCCCGGCGACCGCCGCCCTTGACGAGCTTGCGCAGCTGCGCCAGGCGATGATCGAGGCCCGCAAGCGCGAGCACAGGGAGCTGACCCCCGCCCTCGTCGAGCAGGACTGCCGGCGCATCCTGCAAGCACGCGAGGTGCGCGAGAACCTCGAGCGCCTGCGCCAGACGGGAGCCCGCGTCGAGTACATCGTCTGCGACGTGTCCGATCGAGACGCGTTCGCGGGCCTGATCGACTCCGTGTACGAGCGCCACGGTCGCATCGACGGCGCGGTGCACGGCGCCGGCGTGATCGAGGACAAGTTGATTCGCGACAAGCAGCCCGACTCGCTGGCGCGGGTAATGTCAACCAAGGCCGCCGCCGCGCAGACCCTCGCAGACCGGTTGCGCCCCGATGGTCTGCGCTTCCTCGTCCTGTTCAGCTCGGTATCCGGACGGTTCGGCAATCGCGGGCAGGCCGATTACGCAGCGGCGAGCGAGGTCCTGGGCAAGCTCGCGCACGAGCTCGACAGCCGCTGGCCGGGGCGGGTGGTGTCGATCGACTGGGGGCCGTGGCGCACAGCCGGCATGGTCTCCCCCGTGCTCGAGCAGGAGTTCGCCCGC
>DATNLQ010000179.1:0-4613 GCA_035602785.1 Solirubrobacteraceae bacterium | reverse complement strand
CGCCGCCGGCACCGCCAGCACGCGCGCGCCGCGCAGCGCCAGGATCCGGTAGAGCTCGGGGAAGCGCAGGTCGTAGCAGATCGACAGCCCCAGCCCGACGCCGTCGGCGGTCTGCGAGACCACGATCTCATCGCCCGGCTCCTCCAGCTCGGACTCCCGGTAGGAGCGTCCTGCGACCTCGACGTCGAACATGTGCACCTTGCGGTAGCTCGCCCGCACCTCGCCCTGCGGGTCGACGTGGACCGACGTGTTGGCGAGCTTCTCGCGGTCTCGGACGCGCTCGAGGATCGAGCCCGCGACGAGATCCACGCCGAGCTCTCGCGCCGTCGCGCGCGCCCACTCGATCGCCGGGCCGTCGAGCGATTCGCCGGCCGCGCGCAGCTGCTCGTCGGTGCCCATCGCCGTCCACTTCTCGGGGAGTACGATCAAGCTCGCGCCGTCCGCGGCCGCCGCGCGCGTGAGACGGTCGGCCACCGCCATGTTGGCGGCCACCTCGGCGCCGGAGTTGAGCTGGACCGCCGCGGCCCTCATGAGCCCGCTCCCCGTTCCGGCCTTCGCATCATCGGACCCCCCGCGCCGCGACATAGATTGACTGGTCAGTCAACACCTAGAGGATAATGCCACTCGAGGCGTCGAGCCCATGCCGGTGTGACCTGCTCGGTCAGTCGCTCACGTGCTGGCGGCGCAGCTCGGCGAGCAGCAGCTTGGAGTGCATCGCGCCGAGCAGCTCGCGCAGCGGCTCCACGCCGGCGGCCACGATCTCCATCGCCCGCTCGACCTCGACCTCACCCGCGAGGCGGTCGAGCAGCGCACGGACCTCCTCGCGCACCAGCGGCGCCAGCGCGTCGCGGTAGCGCAGCGTGTCATACACGGTGAAGCCGAGCGCCTCGTCATAGCCGCCCGCGCGAAAGCTCGCGATCGCCTCGATGATCTTGACGTCGTCGCGGTCATAGCCGCGCTGGCTGGGCGTGAGCACCCCTATGTCTGCCAGGCGCGCGAGCACGTTGCGCGGCACGCCGTAGCGCTCCTGCACAGCCTTCCTGGAGACGCGGCTGCGGTCCTGCGCGCTGCCAAGCGCCGACTCCAGGATGCGATCCTCGAGCTCGATCAGCGCGCGCACTCGCTCGGGGTCCTCGCGCAGCGCGCGCTTGATCACGCGCAGCGGCATGAAGCGCTCCTCCTGCAGGCGCTTGATCAGCTCGATCCGCTGCACGTACTCGGGCGGGTAATAGGCCATGTTGCGGCTCGTTCTGACGATGTCCTGGCCGGCGCCCAAGAGCCCCTCGCGCAGGTAGTAGCGGATCGTGCCCGGGCTCACGCCCGAGCGCTCGGCCAGCTCGCTCATCTTCAGCAAGCGGCCATCGGCGCCCTGCTCGCCGGCCTTGGCGACTATTGCCACGACCCGCTCATCCGCTCAGGCTCTGAACGTCGCGCCCGCGGGTGCGCCCGCGGGCCCCGCCGCCGCGCCCGACGCCAGCAGCTCGTCAACCTGCTCCTGGAAGTAGCCCGCCGCCAGCAGCGCCTGCTCGGTGTGCTCGCCCAGCGCCGGGCCCGGCAGACGCGCGTGCTCTCCCGGCGTGCGCGACAGCTTGACCGGGATGCCCAGCTGACGCACGCCGCCGTCGACGCCCGGCTGGGAGAGCTCCACGACCATCTCGCGCTCACGCACCAGATCGGACGCCAGGGCCTCGTCGAGCTCCAGCACCGGCTCCAGGCAACAGTCGTGCTTGCGCGCGAACGCCTCCCACTCGGCGCGCGTGCGGCCTTTGAAGATCTCGCACACCTGCTCGTGCGCCTCGCTGCCCGGGCGCTCGAACTGCTTGGCGATCAGCTCCTCGCGGCCCACGCCGCGACACCATGCCTGCCAGAACTTCGGCTCCAGCGCGCCCAGGCTCACCCAGCCGTCCGCGCACTCATACGGGCGGTAGCAGACCAGCGAGCCCGCCAGCGGCAGCTCACCGCGGCGCGGGACATTCCCGTCGGCGAAGTACGCGCCCGCCACCATCGCAAGCCACGACAGCGCACCGTCGGCCATCGACACGTCCACGAGCTGGCCCTCGCCCGAGCCGGAATGCATAGCCGAGCCGTCGCGCTCGCGCAGCGCCGCCATGATCCCGAACGCCGCCATCAGCGCGCCGCCGCCAAGGTCTGCGATCTGGCCGGCTGATTGAATGGGACCCCCGCCCACCCCTCCCCCGCGCGGGGAGGGTGGGGCTCCCGTCAATCCCAGCAGACCCACCAGCCCCAGGTAGTTCATGTCGTGCCCCGACGCGTCGCGCTTGGGGCCGTCCTGTCCGTAGCCCGAGATCGCGCAGTACACGATCCCCGGGTTGACCTCGCGCATGCGCTCATAGCCCACCCCGAGACGATCGAGCACGCCCGGGCGAAACGACTCCAGCACGACGTCGTATTCGCGCACCAGCGCCAGCAGCGCCTCGCGGCCGCCCTCGCTCTTGAGGTCCAGGCGGATCGAGCGCTTGTTGCGATTCAGCGCCAAAAACAGCGCCGACTTGGCGCTGTCGTGCGCGCCCTCGTAATACGGAGGCGACCAGCGGATGTAGTCGCCCATGCCCGTGTCCTCCACCTTCAGCACGTCAGCGCCGAAGTCCGCCAGCAGCAGCGAGCAGAAGCCGCCCGGCAGCAGGCGCGAGAGGTCCAGCACGCGGATGTCCTGCAGTGGCAGGCTCATATGGCAACCTCTGGTTGCTGGGTCGTAAGGCTCACGCCGCACTCCGCTCGCGCTGGGGGATCGCCAGCATCGCGCGGGCCTCCTGCACGGTCGCCGGGCGACGGCCCATGTCCTGCGTCATCTGCCTGGCCTTCGCGATCAGCTCGCCGTTGGAGCGCGCCATCTCGCCGTTGGGCAGGTACAGGTTGTCCTCCAGGCCCACCCTGATCGAGCCGCCCAGCGTGAGCGCAGCCGACACCAGCATCCACTGGTCGCGTGAGATGCCGATCACGCCCCAGTGCGACCCGGTGCTCGCGCCGTCGGGGTCGGCCGGGATGTTCTCGACCATCGCCGCCAGGTTGCGCGCCGTCGGCGGGATGCCGCCCACGACGCCCATCACGCAGTCCACGTGCAGCGGCTGCTTCAGCACGCCCATGTCGATCAGTGGCGCCAAGCTGCCCACGTGGCCGATGTCAAAGCACTCGTGCTCGGGTTTTATACCCAGCTCGTTCATCGCCTCCAACAACTCAACGATCTCATCAAAGGGGTTTTGAAAGACCATCTTGAACACGAACTGTTTGCGTGACTTCGAGTACTTGGCGTAGTTCATCGAGCCCATGTTCAGCGCCGCCACCTCAGGCCTGCACGCGCGCAGATACTCGATGCGCTTCTCTACCGGCACTCCGATCGTGCCCGTCGAGAAGTTCACGATCACCGCCTCGCCCACCTCCGCGCGGATCGCGTCGGTGATCGCCTGGAAGTCCTCCACCTCATAGCTCGGCGTGCCGTCCGGTTTGCGCGCGTGGATGTGGATCATCACGCCGCCCTCGTCCACGATCCGCCGCGCCTCCGCCGCGTACTCGGACGGCGTGTAGGGGATCGCCGGGCACTGCTCTCGGTTGGCGATCGCGCCAGAGATCGAGCACGTGATCACGACCGGGTGATCGAGGCTCATACGGGGACGACTCCGTGTCGCTTCCAAGGGCGCTCGATCTTCTTTCCGGCCGACATCTCCAGCGCCCGGCAGATCGTCTCGCGCGTCTCGCGCGGGTCGATCACGTCGTCGATCAGGTCGTTCCCGGCGGCGATGTAGACGTCGAAGATCTTCCTGAACCCCTCGATCAGCTCGGCCTTCTTCGCTTCGGGATCCTCCGCCTCGTCGACCTGTTTGCGAAACGCGATCTCCACGACGCCCTCGGCGCCCATCACGCTGATCTCCGCGCTCGGCCACGCCACGATCAGGTCGGGCTCGTACGCCCGCCCGCACATCACGTAGTAGCCGGCGCCGTAGGCCTTGCGCGTGATCACGGTGATCTTCGGCACGGTCGCGTTGGCGACCGCGTACAGCATCTTCGCGCCGTGGCGGATGATCCCCTCGGCCTCGACCTTCGTGCCGACCATGAAGCCCGGCACGTCCATCAGAAACACGAGCGGGATACCGAACGCGTTGCACAGGTTGACGAAACGCGCGGCCTTGTCGGCCGAGTTGTTGTCGAGTATGCCCCCAAGCTGCTTGGGCTGGTTGGCGACGATCCCCGCCGGGCGCCCACCAAAGCGCGCGAAGCAGGTGATGATCGTCTTCGCCCATTGTCCCTTCATGTCGAAGTACTCGCCGTCATCGGTAATCCGGCGAATCACCTCGTACATGTCGTACGGCTTGCGGTTGGACTCGGGCAGCACGTCGAGCAACTCCTCCTCGCGCCTGTCGATCGGGTCATTGACCGCACGCACAGGTGGGCGCTCTTCACAGTTCTGGGGCATGTACGAGAGGTACTGCTTGATCCGCTGGATGCACTCCTCGTCGTCAGCCACCTCCATATCGCCCACGCCCGACTTGCGCGTATGCACGCGCGAGCCCCCCAGCTCCTCCTGCGTGACGTCCTCGCCGACCGCCGCCTTCACGAGGTGCGGCCCCGCGAGCGCCATCGATCCTCTGCCCTTGACC
>DATNLQ010000130.1:0-10641 GCA_035602785.1 Solirubrobacteraceae bacterium | reverse complement strand
CGATCAGCTGCCCGTGCACGACGGGGCGATCGCGCTGCCGACGGGTGCAGGGTTGGGCGTCGAGCCGTTCTGACGGCTGAAGGGCTACACCCCCCCGAGTACCTATGGTTGAGCGGGCTTGGCCTGCGCTTGGACCGCTTCGAGGATCGTCCTCAGGCCGCCCTGGGTTTCCGTGTTCAGCGCATCGAGGATCGCCTGGGCGTCCTTGAAGGTGTTTTCCGCGCGAGCGTCGGACGCGATCGACTGTACGTCCTGGCCGACCATGATGATCGACAGCAGCACGAGCTGGATGAAGGTCTGCGCTATCCACGCCACGATCAGGATCAGCCCCGGCTTGGTGAGGAACTTGGGCACGTCGCCGCTGGTCAGGACGCCTGCCTCGATGAGGATGGCCGGAAGGCTCGTGAGGGCGATCAGGCAGAAGATGTATGCCATCGCCATCGACCCGACCGCGTGGGTGATGATGACAGCGAGCTTGGCGTTGAAGCCCTCGACCTCGCTCATCGCGTGCCTGATTTCAGACGGGCTGAGGCGAACGGCCTTGGCGAGATGGTGTCGCGTTCTTACGGCATACGGCCTCTGCGCCCCAAGGGGCCCCGCGGGCGTGGTGGCGGATTGAGGGTGTGGCGCTTGCACTGTCATCGGCGTGTCCCTTCGTTCAGTGGTCTGTGGATCTTGCGTCGGAGTCCGGCGCAGCCACCAGGTGGGCGGCCCACCCGGCAGGACGATGTCTGTTGCCTGCGTGAAGCCCCGGCGTTCGTAGAAGCGACGATTCTCGCTGGTCGACGTCTCCAGGCAACACGCGATCGCGTTTCGGTCGGCCTCGTCGAGGATCGGCTCCAGCAGCGCGGTCGCCAGGCCTTCGCGCTGGCGCTGGGGATGCGTGGCCAGCACCCCGAGATACCAGTATGGCTGTGCCGGCGAGACCGCGCCAACGGCCTCGTTGTAGCTGGCCAGACGTCTGCACGCGTCCTCACCGGCGATGGCGCGATAGCGGGCCCAGACGCTCTCGGCATGTGCCGGCGCGCGCCCGGTGTTGCCGGGGGGATCCCACATCGCCACCGCGGCCAGGTCGTCGCTGACCCACACGCTCTGCGAGGCCACTCTCACGTCGAACAGCGCCATCACGAAACGGGCTGCCAGTCGCTTGTAATCGCCGGCGAAGATGAACGCCCATCCCGGGTCCTCGGCGAAGGCTGCCGCGACTGTCGCCGCCACCCCGGACCGCTCGCCGGGCAGCGCCCGGCGAATCAGCGGCCGCTTGGACATCGCTCGTGCGGCTCAGGCGTCCCCGAGCGCCGGGGCGACAGCTTCGAGAGCAGGTTGGCCGGCATCCGAGTGGGCCGACTCGCCGGTCGTTGCGTCCAGTGTGTCGCCGGGCCCGTCCGGGTCGAGCAGGTCCGGGTCATGCGCGGGCGCCCGCTTGCGTGCGTCCTTCCTGGCCTGCTTGTCCAGCCGACGCTCGCGGAGCCTGCTTTCACGCGTGAGCTTTGCCATCGTGGTCTTCTTCTTGCCGCTTGAGGCCATGTCTGTCCGTCCCTTGTCGTGGAGTTCCGAGCGCGTCCTCGCCGGGGTCGTCGGGTGTGTTGAGATCGGCAGCCCTGGTCGTCGTTGAACCACAGATGGTCCGCGTGGCGATCCCTGTTCACCTCCAGGCAGGTGTACGACGAACGTGGAGGGCGCTGCAAGTGGCCGCAGAAACGCGGGTGCTACGTCGTCGAACGGACGCTCGACCGGTCAGACAACTCTAGCGGCTCGCCGCCGACCAGGCGTGTGCGGCAGTGGTCTCGTCCGCAGGGAAGAAGCTCTCCAGGCGGATCTCCTGGAGCATCGCGTCCTGCGGCGTACCCAGCGTGGTGACGGTCGAGAAGTAGCTCAGCGCGAGCCCGTCCTTGTCGAACTGCACCGGTACGATCGGCAGCGGCGGCGTTCGAAAGTCGGGGGACAGCCACTCAGACGGCACGCCCGGGTAGGCCAGGGCCTCGGCGAGCAGGGCGAGCGTCTGCGGATCGGGCACGCCGCCCACGGCCTCACGGTGGACGCGCTGGATCAGCGCCTCGGCGGTCGCCTGCCAGTTGGCTACGAACGGACGCAGGCCGTCGGGATCGAACATCAGGCGGATCACATTGGCCGGTCCCTCCAGGTCGCGCTCGCCGAGCAGCCAGGCAAAGAACGCATCCGCGGCTGCGTTGGCGGTGAGAACGTTCCAGTGGCGATCCATGACGACCGCGGGGAAGGGCTCGTGGGCGGCGAGCATGCGCTCCAGCGCCGCGCGCACCTGTCCTGCCTGCGCGCCCTCCAGGCCGGACTCGCGGTAGCGGGGTGCATAGCCGGCGGCGAGCAGGAGCTGGTTGCGCTCGCGGATCGGCACGTCCAGCGCGCGCGCCAGGCGCAGCACCATCTCGGGGCTCGGCTGCGAGCGGCCGCTCTCGATGAAGCTGAGGTGGCGCGCGGTCGTCGAAGCCTGGAGAGCGAGCGCCATCTGGCTGAGGCGACGGGTCGCTCGCCAGTGACGCAGCAGCTCCCCCACCGGGCTGGCCTGAGCCTGGCCCGGAGGTGCTGTTCGGGACGCGGCCACGATCTGAGTCTCGCCAACCTCGCCCACAACATCAGCGATGCTCCGCCCGGCGCGCGCCGCGGCCACCGCGCCCGCGTCTGACTCAGGGCACGTGCACGGCAAAGCCGCCGACGAGCACGCTGACGCTGCCGGGGCCTTCGATGCCGCCCGCGCCCAGCGCCTGGAGCAGACTGACGGTGCCAGCGACGACGCCGGCCCGGATGCGCGGACCAAAGCGGCCGATCGTGAACGTGAGGGTCTGCCCAGGCGCGATGTTCGAGTTGCTGCCGCTTGCGCCGTAGGCACCCGACGGCATGCCCGGTTCGCGCCAGCGCACGCTGTACAGACGCCGCGCGTCGGCCACGCCCACGCGAGCGGTGAAGCTGATCGTGATCGCATAGCGGCCCTGGCGTCCGCGCGTCAGGCGGGTGTGGATCGGCGTGGCGACCTGCGCGTGCGTGAGCTCTCTGCCGACCGGCACGTACCCGACCGGCTCTGACAGCGACGGCGTGCAGGCGTAGGCGCCGCCGATCCAGCTCTTGCTGGTCAGGTGGCAGGTGGAGCCGTCGCGGTAGTGGATTTCCCTGATCGGGCCGTCGACGGGGACGATGTCGGCGGTGCCGGCGTTGGCGAAGTTCAGCAGCTGGTGGGCCGACGCCCTGGTGACGAACATGTATGCGCCGTCGGCCCCGACGGTCGGCAGCGTGTGTCGTTGGCCGTAGAGGACGTAGGTGATGCTCTGCGCCTCGGGGCCGAGCAGCCCGTAGTAGATGTTGCGCAGGTCCGACTGCGGGCAGATGGGGACGGGCTTGAGCCCCATTTCCCTTTCCTGGCGCGTCAGGCGCAGGCCCTTTTCATACGGTCCGGCGGTTGCGGGCACACAGCCGCCGAGGCGCTGTCCGGTCCCTATCCAGGCGCTTGCCGGGCGCTCGTCGGCGGTCACGTTGGTGAACAGGCGGCCCTTGCCGTCGAGCAGGGCGCAGCCGTTGATGTCGAAGGCGGCGCTGACGGGCAGTTCGTGAAAGCGCCCGTCGTCGGCGAACGCGTCATCCTGCCCCCAGGCCCCGAGTTTGCCGTCGAGCAGGCGACCGATCTGGATGCAGCCCTGTCCGCGCGTGGTGCTGAGCACGCGCATCCCCCAGTCGGGGCCCCCGGCCGGGTCGGGGGCGGCGATCGGCAGCATCCGCACGGTGCCCGGGACCAGGGCGCCGTAGCCTTCGTGGGAGTTGCGCAGCAGCGAGAACGGCAGCTTGGCGGGCGCACCGAGCTCGATCAGGCCCGCTCCGAAGGCACCCCCCACCAGCAGCACGCCGATGCCGAGCGCGATCAGCAGCGCGCGCCGCCAGCGGCCCGACAGGCGCGGGCCTGCGAACCTGCTCAGCAGGCGGGCTCCACGGCTGCGCGATCTGCGCTCGGCGGCGGCGTACAGCTGGCTGCGGATTTCGGGCAGCAGGGTCATGACGGCTTCTCCAGTTCGGCTCTCAGGTTCGACAGGCCGCGGCTGACGCGCTTGCGGATGACAAGCTCGGAGGTCTCAAGCTCGCCGGCGATGTCCGGGTAGGAGCGCTCGTCGAGGATGCGCGCACGCACGGCCTCGCGCTGCTCGGCAGGAAGCCGCTCCAGCAGCTCCATCACCCAGACGCCTGCGCTCGCCGCGTGCTCCACCCGCTCGAGCTCGTCGCTGGTGAAGGCGACCGCCTCGCGAATGCCGACCCTGCGTCGAGCGTTGGCCTCCACTCGGCCGCGACGAAGGCTCTTGGACAGCGTGTTGCGCGCGATCGTGAACAGCCAGCCAGCGGCCGTGGGAGCCTCGGGCCGGTAGCGATGCGCCGCGCCGAGGGCCGCCGCGAACACCTCGGCGGTCAGATCGGCCGCCACCTCGGCGTCTCCGGTGCGACGCGTGAAATAGCCGACCACCACTGCCTCATAGCGGTCGTAGAAGGCGGCAAAGGCGTCCGGTTGCGAGCCAGTCGCCGCCAACAGCTCGCCGTCGCTGGCCTCGCTGGTGTCCATGCATGGTTAACCCCGGCCGCGGCATTCTGTGACCGATCCATCAAGACCTGCCCGAGCCGTCGCAGCCCCCCCCCAATTGGGGCGGCGCGACTCCTCGCCTCTCGTCCGCGCCTCCTTATAGCCATCATCAACAGCCGATATCAGATGCCGCGAACTGTGGGGAGTAGGATTTACCGATGGACATCGAGAGCCAGGAGAAGGCGTGCCGCGCTATCTGATCGAGAGAGCTTGGACTGCGTTGGAGGAGGAGGAGATGGCGAGCAAGGGCGCTCTCTCGAAGCGCATCCTGACGGAGAACGAGCAGTTCTCCCCAGTGACATGGGAGCACAGTCACATGGTCATGGACGAGAACGGTCAGCTGAAGTCCTTCTGCGTCTATTCCTCGCCCAACACGGAGCTCATCCGGGAGCATGCTGAGCGGCTTGGTGATCACACGGTCAAGGGGATCTACGAGATCGGTGGCGACATCTCGCCCGATGACTTCGACTGATCCGTCGTCGTCGCTGCGAGGTCGAAGCTCGCGTGCCACCCCGCCTGCGCGGCCATGCCCCGTCGCAGTCGGGCGCGGCGGCGGCGCACTTCGTCTCCCTCTGGGATCAGCTCGAGCGCCTGGTTACAGAGATCCACAGCCTCGTGGGGGGCCCATCCGAGGTTGGCCTGCTGGGCGGCGATGAGCAGGTAGTCGGCCGCGGCCGTGGCGTCGCCGGCCTCGCGCCAGTGGTGGGCGAGGATCACCGCGTAGGCAGCCGGATCGCCCGCTGCGTTCTCGATGAAACGCGCGACGATCCCGTGGCGCTCACGTCGGACGGCCTTTGGCAGAGTCGCATAGGCGACCTCGCGGATGAGCCCGTGCTTGAAGGCCAGCTCCTGATCACCCGCGATTCTGGATGACGGGCTGAGGCGGAGCATGTCCCGGCGCTCGAGCGACTGCAACGTGCCCACGAGGGTGCCGTTGCCGCCGAGTGCCTGCAGGCTGCCGAGCCAGAAGAAGTCACCGACCACGGATGCGTCGAGGATCACCTGCCGCTCAGGCGGGGGCAGCTGATCGACTCGCGCGGCGATGATCGCCTTGAGGTTTGCGGGGAGCCCGCCGGCACTCGCGGCGCCGCCCTCCGACAGCCACGCCGCCAGTTCCTCGATGAACAGCGGATTGCCGCCCGCCGCAGCCTCGACGCGCCTGGCGACCGCCTCCTGGTCCGGCGCGCCGGCGAGAAGTTGACGCACCAGATCGTGTGCGCAGGAGTCGGTGAGAGCCTGAACCTGGACGGTGACGTTGGTCGGGAGCCGCGCCCAGACTCCTCGCACGTCGAGGAACTCCGGCCTGGCGATTGCGAGAAGGAGCAGAGGAACGCCCGCAAGGCGCATCGAGAGCGTCTCGATGAGCTCCACGAGGCTGTCGTCGGCCCAGTGCAAGTCCTCGAGCACCACCAGAGTGGGCTGCTCGCGGGCAAGCGCCTCGAGAAATCGCTGAGCGGAGGCGAACAGAACCTGCCTGTCATCGGCCGTATCCTCGGCGAGGCGGGCGAGGATCGAAAGGCTCCTCGCCAGCTCGTGCGCCTCGGACGAGGGCAGCAGCGATTCCGTACGCTCGCTGAGCTTGTGAGCCGCAGCGTCAGCCGAGTCGGTCGCGAAGATCCCGCACGCCTCCCTGATGACCGCTCCAAACGCCCAGTAGGCGGCGGATTCACCGTAGGGAAGCGGGCGGCCACGGAGTATCCGTCCTCCCGTGCTCTCCACACGCGCGGCGAACTCCAGCGTCAACCGGGTCTTGCCGATCCCTGGCGGACCCACGAGGGTGACGAGTTGCGGGTGCAGCTCGCCCGAGGTTCGAGCCCAGGCCCTCACCAGGAGCTCGAGCTCGGCGTCCCGGCCGATGAATGGCGCCGCGGACAGCGGCCGGTCAGCCGGAGCTGACGTGACCCCGCGAGCGAGCCACCCACGCAGCGGTGCCTCCTTACCCTTGGCGACAATCGGCTCGATCGCCTCGCACGCGATCGCGTGCGCGCAGGCGTCATGGGTCTGCTCGCCAAGCAGCACCCCCTCCGGTGGAGCGGCGGCCTGCAGCCTGGCGGCGGTGTTGACCGTATCTCCCATCACGGTGAACTCTCGACGCCCGTCCGGGCCTACGGGGGCGAACATCACCTCCCCCGTATTGACGCCAATACGGACGCACAGCCCACCGAAGACCTCAGCCTCCTCGGACGCGCGCCGCTGAATCTCGAGCGCCGCCCGAACCGCCCGCTCGGAGTCGTCCTCGTGAGCGACCGGCGCCCCGAACACCGCCATCAGCGCGTCGCCTATGACCTTGTCCACCGAGCCGCCATACCTCTGCACAACCTCCCCCATCTCTCTCATGCAGCCGTCCACCATGGAGCGGATCTCCTCTGGGTCAGAGCGCTCCGACAGCGCCGTGAACCCAGACAGGTCGGCGAACAGGACGGTCACCCAGCGCCGCTCCCCATCGATGCGCTCGGTGGTGGCCAGCGGCGAGGAGCCCCCGGCGTCGCATGCGGCGCCGCATGCTCCGCAGAAGCGAAAGCCAGGCGGATTGTCCTCACCACACGCCGCGCACGACTGGGCGAGGGCAGCCCCACAGTGGCCGCAGAAGCGTTGCGCGGCGTCGCCCAACTCGCCGCAGCCCGGGCAGGCGCTCGTCCCAGCCAAGGCTCAATCCCCTTACGCGTACATATCCGCGGAGATGTGGTGACGGCGCCTCATACTGACCTCCTCGATCAGCTTGACGTCGTCGCTGGTTAGGTCGAGCTGTTCGGCGATTGCACGCTCGATCAGATACCTCGGCATGTGTTGGATGCTACGCCTTCGCTCAGCTCTGGGCCAGACCGCGCCGACAGGCGCCCGACAGAGTCGAGCACTGCAAAGACGGACATTTGGGGTCTCCCTCCATCGCATGGCTGGTGGTGGCGGTGCTCTACCAGCACCGCCAGCCCAGCGGGTGTGAAAGGCTTCGGCGCTCGCTTCGCCAAGGCGATGCGGAAGCGTCCGCGCCGGGGCATTTCTGTGTTCGTGCTCGTCCTGAGCAGGCATTCGCCGGCTTCAGGCGAGACGCCTCCATTCGCCCGGGGATATTTCTGAGGAGGGCAACAAGATCAGCTTCACCGTGAGAGCCCTACTTGCTTCGTGCTCGCGCTTGGTGAGCGGACGCGGGATGAGCGCCTTCTTGTCCGGGCGCTCGTATGGCTTGAGCATCCGCATGATGTCTTCTTCGAGGTCCAACGATTCGCCTGACGATGTGATATTGACCTTGCCGTTGGCCGCGTTGGCTTGTTGAAGGAATCGGGTGGTGCTCGCTGAGACCGTCTGAAAGCCGCTGACAGCGAGGGCTCTCGCGTCAGAGCAGATTTCGGGCGCGACCAGTTCGGCGTTGCGATAGCGCGCCAAGCGTGTAGCGGGGCGGCGTTGGCGGCATGATCGACGCCTCACGCGGAAACTGCACGCGGAGTAGGCTGCACCGTGCCGGCTGACCTCGACCGATCCCATACCGATTACAGGGGGACCCCGATGAGCACGCAAACGACCATCGATAGCGACGAGCTTTTCATCGGGGGTGAGTGGATCAAGCCGCAGGGCTCGGGTCGCATATCCGTGCTCGACGCGAGCACTGAGGAGCCTGTCGGGTCGGTGCCGGACGGGACGAACGCCGACATAGACGCCGCGGTGCGGGCGGCACGTGAGGCCTTCGATGATCCGAGCGGTTGGTCGTCGTGGTCGAGCGAGGATCGCGCGCAGGCGCTCGAGCGGCTCGCCGCGGCGCTGGGAAGTCGTGGCGAGGAGATCGCACACCGTGTCTCACTGCAGAACGGCATGCCTATCTCATTCGCGCTGCAGGTCGAGGCCGTTTTTCCGCCCGTGCTGGCGCAGTATTACGCCGGCCTGATCCGTCAGACCGCACTGCAGGAAGAGCGCCAGGGATTGCTCGGCGGCACCATTCACGTGCTGCGCAAGCCCGTTGGTGTCGTCGGGGCGATCGTGCCGTGGAACTACCCGCAAACCCTCGCGATGTTCAAGCTCGCGCCGCTGCTCGCTGCAGGTTGCACGGTCGTCATGAAGCCGAGCCCGGAGACCGTACTCGACAGCCTGTTGCTCGCCGATGCGATCATCGAGGCCGGCCTGCCGCCCGGCGTGGTGAACCTTGTGCCCGCCGGCCGTGAGGTGGGTGCGTACCTAGTCGAACACCCGGGCGTCGACAAGATCACGTTCACGGGGTCGAGCGCGTCGGGTCGCATGATCGCCCGGCGCTGTGGCGAGCTGCTGCGCCCGGTCACGTTGGAGCTCGGCGGCAAGTCCGCTGCGATCGTGCTCGACGACGCCGACCTCGCCGGCGCCACCGAAGCCCTGTTCGCTGCGACGATGGCGAACAACGGCCAGACGTGCAACATAGGAACCAGGGTGCTCGCGCCCCGCGCGCGCTATGACGAGGTTCTCGAAGTCTTCAGCGGCCTCGCGAATGCGCTCGTGGTCGGCAACTCGCTCGACCCGGCCACCCAGGTCGGTCCGGTGGCGAGCGCCCGCCAGCGCGAGCGCATAGAGGGCTACATCGAGAAGGGCCGCGCGGAGGGCGGACGCATCGTCGCCGGTGGCGGTCGCCCGCCGGAGCAGGAGCGCGGCTGGTTCGTACAGCCGACGATCTTCGCCGACGTGGACAACAGCGACACGATCGCACGCGAGGAGATCTTTGGGCCCGTGCTCGCGGTGATCCCCTACGACGGCGTCGATCAGGCCGTGGCGATCGCAAACGACTCGGAGTTCGGGCTCGGCGGCAGCGTTTGGAGCCGCGACCCCGAGCGCGCGCAGGATGTTGCGCGACGCGTGCAGACCGGCAGCATCGGCATCAACCACTACATGCTGGACCCAGCCGCCCCGTTCGGCGGAGTCAAGGCGAGCGGTATCGGGCGCGAGCTGGGACCCGAGGGCTTGGAGGCGTACCTGCAGCTGCAGTCGATCTATGAGGCTGCGCCACAGACGGCCGACGCACCGTAGCCGGGTGCCGCTGAAAGCCGTTGCCTCGCGATGATCAGAGACGCGATGAACGTGGCCATTTGCGTTACCTGATCGCCGGCTGGCCGCCATTTTGGGAGCCGGTCGGCCGTCGGGTGCGGCCTCGTGCTCGGCGGAGTACTTTGTCGTGCGGGAGGCCCCGGGACGAAAGGCACGTGGATGGGCGATGACGTGTTGGGCATCAGCCTCCTTGGGGCTTTCTCGATCGCCGTGGAGGGCGATGTCATCCCCGAGGACGCTTGGCGGCTGCGCAAGGCGAAGACCTTGATCAAGCTGCTCGCGCTTGCGCCCGAACGTCGCCTGCACGCCGACCGGGCGGCCGAGCTGCTCTGGGCGGGGCGCGACCAGGCCTCTGCCCGGAACAATCTGCATCAGGCGATCTTTGCGGCGCGGCGGGCGCTCGACTCGGCCGGGCTCGAGGGCCGCGACCGCCTGGAGCTGCACGAGGACGTGATCGCCCTCTGCCCCGACGATCCCGTGCGGATCGATCTGCTCGTCTTCGAGGAGGCCGCCGCGAGGGCGCGGGAGCAACGCGACCCCGCTGGCTACCGGGATGCCCTCGATTGCTACGACGGCGAGCTGCTGCCCGAGGACCGCTACGAGGAGTGGACGGCATCGCGGCGCGACGCTGTCCATGAGCTTCGCCTCGCTCTGGGGATCGAGCTGGCCGAGCTCCAGGCGCCGGACGACCCTGCCGCGGCGATCGAGTGCCTGCGATCGGTGTTGCTCGACGCGCCGCTGCACGAGCCCGCGCATCGGGCGCTGATGCGTCTCTACGTGGGGGGCGGGCGGCGGCAGGAGGCGCTGGCCCAGTTTCAGGAGCTGAAGCTCGGTCTGCGGCGCGAGTGCGAGGACGAGCCTGACGACGAGACCCGCCGCCTCTACCGGGAGATACTCACGCGCGGCGCGGGGGAGGAGGGGACGGCGCGCCCACCCACCGTGGCCGCGGTGCGATCGCCGGCCGAGAGCCCGAACAACCTCCCGCGGCAGCTGACCAGCTTCATCGGCCGCGAGCGTGAGCTGGCGGAGGCCGCTGCGCTGCTCGGTAAGTCGCG
>DATNLQ010000084.1:0-10958 GCA_035602785.1 Solirubrobacteraceae bacterium | reverse complement strand
AGCGAGATCGGTGCCGAACCGGGCAGCAAGGTCACCGTGCTCGCGTTCGGGCAGGCACATCGGATCCGTGTGGGGGCGGTGTTGAACACCGCACAGTTCGGACCCTTCGCCTCGAGTCCCGTGGCGGTCACGACGATCGCGGCCGCACAGAGGCTGACCGGGCTGCCCCGACGGGCAACCCAGGTGCTCGTGCAGCCGCGCCGCGGCGACAGCGCGCTGGTGACCGCAGGGCTGCGTCGACTGGCAGCCGGGCGCCTGGACGTGCTTCCCGCCGACTACGAATTGCGTCTGCTCGAACAGGCGGTACAGCCCAACGACAGGTCCACCTCCCTGTTTGCCGCCATCAGCGTGATGGTCGGCTTCCTGCTGGCGCTCAACGCGATGCTGCTGACCGTGCCCGAGCGGCGGCGTTTCTTGGCCGACCTGCGCATGCAGGGCTATGACTGGCGACAGATCCTCGTACTGCTGGGCTTCCAGGCCATCGTCCTGGGCACCCTCGCCTCGGCGGTCGGGGTCCTACTCGGCGTGCTTCTGTCAAACGCGCTCTTCCATCACATACCCGTCTACCTGGCGGATGCCTTCCCGATCGGCACCCAGCAGGTGCTGGGTGCGGGCACGGTCGCAGTGGCGCTCGGCTGCGGGGTGCTCGCGACCGTGCTCGCATCATTTTCCCCCATCCTCGACCTGCGCCCGAGCCGGCCGGCCGACGCGGTCTTTCACGATCATGAAGGTGGCGGCGAGGTGCTAGCGCGAGCCACGGTGCTGCGGCTCGCGCTCGCGGGCATCGCGTCGATCTGTTTGATCGCTGTGCTCGTGCGGCTCGCGCCGAGCCTTACGATCGTGGGCGGTGTGGTGCTCGCGCTGACCGTGCTGTGCCTCATTCCCAGCCTGTTCGCGGCGCTCGCACGAGCGCTGCGGTGGGCCGGCGAACGCGTGCGCAGCAGCGCGCTGATCGTGGTCGTCTCAGAGCTGCGCGCGACCACCACGCGCTCTGTTGTGCTGGCCGGCATCGCCGGGCTGGCCGTTTACGGCAGCGTGGCCATCGGCGGCGCCCGCGCCGACCTGATTCGCGGGCTGGACGCCAGCTTCAGCGAATACCTGGGCACCGCGGACGTGTGGGTGACCACTGGCGGCAACGACCTTACAACCAACTCGTTTGGAGCCGACGGCGCCATCGCGAAGATCGCACGCTCCCCCGCGGTGGCATCCGTGCGCGTCTACCAGGGCACATACCTCGACGTCGGCAGGCGGCGGCTGTGGATCATCGCCAGGCCCGCCGCTGACGCCACGCCGATCCCGGCCAGCCAGTTGATCAAGGGCAACCTGGCAGGCGCCACGCGGCTGTTGCGCCAGAGCGGATGGGCGACCGTCTCGGGGCAGTTCGCCGCCGAACACCGCCTCGCGGTCGGTCGCTCCCTCACACTGCCCACGCCTTCGGGCCAGGCGAGCCTGCGTGTAGCGGCGATAACGACCAACCTGGGCTGGTCGCCGGGGGCCGTCATCCTCAACTCGACCGACTACAGCCGCTACTGGCAGACCGCCGAACCGTCCGCGCTGGAGATCGATCTCAGGCCGGGCGTAGACCAGACGGCGGGCAGACGCGCGGTCGCCGGCGCGCTGGCCGGCCGCGAGGGACTGGGCGTCCAGACGCGCGACGAACGCGAGCGCCAATACGACGCCAACGCACGCCAGGGACTGACCGCGCTCAGCGAGATCTCCGATCTCCTACTCGTCGCAGCCGCGTTTGCCGTCGCGGCCGCTCTCAGCGCGACCATCTGGCAGCGGCGCCCGCGGCTCGCGTCCCTGAAGATTCAGGGCTATGAAACCGGCCAGCTGTGGCGGGCGCTGCTGTTGGAGAGCGCGACCGTGCTCGGGGTCGGCTGCGCGGTCGGCGCGCTGGCCGGCGTCTGCGGCCACGCGCTCGCGAGCCGCTGGCTGCGGCTGAAGACTGGCTTTCCAGCGCCGTTCGCGCTCGGGCTGGGGCACGTCGCGTTCACGTTGGCGCTGCTGGCTGTGATCGCGCTTGCCGTGGTCGCTTTCCCGGGGCTCGCGGCCGCGCGTGCCCCAGCCCACACAAGCCTTCAGGAATGACTATGTATCGGGACTCTGACAAACGAAACTGTTCGTGTGCTTGCGCACATCCGACGCCCGCCCGGGCTGGCAGGGCTGTTCGCAGACACCGCCGGCAGATACTGGCTCTCGGTCTTCCCCCACGTTGGCCGCGAGCTTCGCCACATACGCGCGCGAGCCGGCCAGATACACGATCCCGTGCTGCGCCGCCTGGCCCTGCTCACCCAGTGCGACGAGCGGGGCAACTACGAGGGCGCGGCCGCCTACGCGGTGCTCGTTCCACGTGTGTATCGCGCGCGCGTCGTGCGTGCGGTGGTGGCCTTCCAGGCAACCTACGACTACGTCGACACGCTCTCCGAGCAGCCCAGCGCCGACCCCGTCGCCAACGGCCGGCAACTGCACCTCGCGCTGCTCAGCGCGCTCGACCCCACGACCACGCAACCCGACTACTACCGCCATCACTCAAAGCGCCAGGACAACGGCTACATCAGCAACCTGGTGCAGACGTGCAGAGAGGCCCTCGGCGCGCTGCCCTCCTACGCGGCGGTCGCACAGCCCGCCCTGCGAGCCGCCAGGAGCATAGTGGCCTATCAGGCCCTCAATCACGAGCAGGCGAGCGACCGTCCTGCCGCTCTTGCCCGCTGGGGCAGCGACGCCGCCCCGCCCGGCAGCGGGCTGCGCTGGTGGGAGGCGGCAGCCGCGGGCGCCTCCTCGATGACGGTCTTTGCGCTGATCGCCGCCGCTGCCAAGCCGGGGCTCAGCGCGGCCGAGACGACGGCCACCGAGCAGGCGTACTTCCCCTGGATCAGCGCGTTGCACGTCCTGCTGGACAGCCTGATCGACCGCACCCAGGATCTCGAGCACGGCCACCACAACCTGATCGACCACTACTCCTCGCCCACCGAAGCGGCGCATCGCCTGGAGTGGATCGCCGCGCGTGCGGTACACGCCGCCGAGGCGCTGCCCGACGGCGCCCGTCACGCGCTGATCGTGGCCGCGATGGCCTGCTTCTACCTGTCGGCGCCGCGCGCGAGGAGATCCGGTGGGGCAATCCCGGCCGCGCGCATACTGGCAGCGATGGGCGACCTGGCGACGCCGACGATGGCCGTGTTTGGCGCGCGGCGGATAGCCGGGCGCCTGCACGCTGGATCCACTTGAAACTCAAGTATTGGACTTTCCACTTGCCCGCTGTATGTACCGCGGCGATCATCGAAGTGCGTGACCCTGGATCTCGAAAAGGCCAAGGCGGCCTGTTTGGATCTGGAATCCCGCTTTCGTCTCGCCAGTGAGCGAGCCGGGCGCCCGCAAGGCTCCCGGCTCGCGCTTATGGCGGGTGGCTGGGGACCGACCTGCATCACATCTCGATGAGCGAAAGTGGCATCTCGATAGAGCTAACCAGAGCGCAGATCAATCAGGTCGTCCGCGGGGCCTCCCAGGAGGACAACGTGTCGAGCCTGCTGCGCGGATTGAGCGACAAGCGTGGCCTGGCCTCGCGGTTTCGCGCCCTGTCGGAGAGTCCCCGCCTGTCGCGCTCGCTGCTGCTCGGACTGCTCGTGTTCGCCTGCTTTCCCAGCGACGGAGATGCCCTGGCGGTGACCGACGTGGCCGCGCGGCTGCGCATGAGCCCAAGCACGACCCACCGCTATATGACCACCCTGCTGGCCGTGGGCCTGCTCGAGCAGGACCCGCGCACGCGCCGCTATCGGGTACCGCTGCCCGGCTGAGCGGGCACGGGCGCGATCGGCACGGACGCGTCCTCGCGCACGCTCGCAAACCCGGGCAGTTCGAGCTCGACGCGCGCGCCGCCCTCGGCTGAGCGGCCCGCCCGGGCGCTGCCCGCGTGGGCCTGCGCGATCGCGCGAACGATCGCAAGACCCAAGCCAGTCCCGCCCGAGGCACGATCGCGGGCCGCGTCGGTGCGGTGAAATCGGCGAAACACGCGCTCGCGCTGATCGGGCGCGATTCCCGGCCCGTCGTCTTCGACAATGAAGCGGATACGCGCAGGGTGGGTGGGATTCAAATCGGCAGGATTGGAATCTGCCCGATTGCATTCGACGCGCATGCGCACGATCCCGCGATCGGGCTCGGTGTGCTCGATCGCATTGGCGACCAGGTTGCGCAGCGCCTGGGCCAGGCGATCGGGATCGGCTCGCAGCGTCCCCGCCGGGACAGGCCCGAGCTGGAAGCGACGGATGGCTAGCAGGCTCATGCCGTCCCACAGCTCGCGCACGTAGGCGCGCAGCTCGATCGACTCGACCCGCAGGAACTGCGTCTGCTCGGCGCTGGCCAGCAGCAGCAGGTCGTCGATCAGGCGCGTGATCCTTGCGATCTCGGCCTGCACGAGCCTCTGCACGCGCCGCACCTCCTCGCCCGAGGGCGCGCTCTGGCGGGCAAGCACCTCCAGCTGGCCGCGGATCACCGTCAGCGGCGTGCGCAGCTCGTGCGAGGCGTCAGCCACGAATGCGCGCTGGGCCGCAAACGCGTCGGTCAACCTGTCGAGCATGTGGTTGAACGCGTCCGCCAGCACCTTGATCTCGTCGCCTTGGCCGCCGACGCGCTCGATTCGCGGATGCAGGTCGCCGGCATCCACGCGCGCTGCCACGCCAGCCATGCGTCGCAGCGGGCGCGAGACGCGACTGCCGATCAAGTACGCGCCAGCCAGCGCGCCAGCCAACGCGAGCAGACCGGCGAGGATGAACGTCCGCGCGACCCCCTGCTGGGCATGCGCGACCGCGGCCAGCGGCTCGCCCACGCCGACCGTCGCGCTCAGACCACCGCGCACGCGCACCACGCGCTTGAGCAGACGCAGGTTCCCAACGTCCGCCAGGGTCTCGGTCGAGTAGCCGGCCGCGGCGCTCAGCAGGTGTGCCGACAGGCGATTCTCCTGCGCCTGCTCGGCGGTCGTCTCGCCGTTGTCCGGAACAGCGGAGGTCGCGAGCAGCTCCGGGCGGTTGCTGGCCGGAGCTGCGTGTGGGATCAGCGCGAACAACAACGTGGAGCTTGCGCTGAACGGCTGATTGCGCACGTAGCGGGTGGCGACAGCCGACAGCTGCGCAGGAGTGCGGGTCCCAGCCGCCTGCAGGTTGTCGGCGAGCTCGCTCGCGTCCCCGGCGATCTCGCGGTCGATCTGGTGGCGCAGCTGGGTGCCGGTGCCGCTGTAGACCGCCACGAAGGCGATCCCCGTGCACAGCACGGTCACGAGCGCCACCCACCCCGCCAGCCGCCAGCGCAGTCCGACCGGGACCACGGCTCTGCGTACGCCCCGCATCGCGCTCAGCTGCCGCCCCCCAGCCGGTAGCCGACCGCACGGACCGTGAAGATCGGCGCTGGATCGTCGTCTCGGCCGAGCTTGCGGCGCAGGTAGCCTACGTACACATCGACGACGTTGGTCGCAGGATCGTGCTCATAGCCCCACACCGAGCTGAGAACCTCCTCGCGCGAGACCACCTGGCCGTGGTGGCGCATCAGGTACACCAGCAGCTCGAACTCGGTGCTCGACAGCTGTATCGACCGACCGCCGCGGCGCACCCTGCGGCTGAGCAGGTCCACGTCGATGTCCTGCACGCACAGGCTGCTCGCCGACGCCTGCGCGATCACCCGCAGATGGGCGCGAACGCGCGCGATCAGCTCTGCCATCGAGAACGGCTTGACGAGTTAGTCCACCGCGCCCGCTTCGAGTCCCGCCACGCGGTCGTCGACCTCGCCGCGAGCGGTCAGCACGATCACCGGCACACCCGGCGTGGCGCGCCGCACCGACGCGAGGACCTCCAGGCCGCTGCGGCCGGGCAGCATCAGGTCGAGCACGATCGCGTCAAAGCCGCCCCGCAAAGCAAGCCGCTGGCCCTCGATGCCATCCGCGGCGGCCTCCACCGAAAAGCCCTCCGCTTCCAGTCCGCGGCGCACGAAGTCGACGATCCCCGGCTCGTCCTCGATCAGCAGGACCGTGGCCGGATGCGCGGCCTGCTCGACGCTCGCCCCGGCGGGCTCGGGGTGCAGCGGCGACGCCGCGCGTAGGCGCCCTGAGTCCGCCGCGTCGGCCATCACATGAGGATAGGCCTCGCGCTGGCCGCCATTTTCCCTGCAAGCGCTTTCGATGAGCTTTCTCATGCGGGAGTTATCGAGTCCTTAGCCAAGATGGACACACTCGTTTCATGTCGGTGCGCGAACAGGTGCAGACTCCCACGCGTCCCGCCCCACTCCCGGGGCCCCGGCGCACACCGCGCCCGCGGACGCTCACGGGCGGCGGCACGATGGGCAACGAGCTGCTCACGGCCGCCACCGGAGCCGTGCTGCTCGTGGGGCTCGCTGTGATCGGCGTGACAATCCTGCGCGTGCGCCAGCTGCTGTGGATTCACCTGTTCGTGGGGATGCTGCTGATCGGACCCGTGACCTTGAAGCTCGCCAGCACGGGCTATCGCTTCATCGGCTACTACACCGCCAATCCGCGCTACCGCCTGAAGGGACCGCCGCTTGCGCCGCTGCGGATGATCGCTCCGATCGTCGTGATCTCGACGCTCGTCGTGTTCGGGACCGGAGTGGCGCTGCTGTTCGCCGGGCCGTCCTCGCACCAGACGCTGCTGCCGATCCACAAGGACAGCTTCTTCGTCTGGGTGGCCTTCATGGCGCTGCACTTGCTCGGTCATGTGACCGACCTACCGCGTGCGCTGCGGACCGACTACGGCCGCACCCGACAGCTGAGTGGGGATGTGACCGGCCGCGCGGGACGCATGCTCGCGCTCGCCGGCGCGCTCGTCGCAGGGGCGGTGCTCGCCATTCTCGTGATCCCCGAATTCGGGCCCTGGCTGGACTCGTCCGGGCTGTCCCACCACCACTGACAGACTCGATGCTACGCCACCGCCACCACACCACCTACACCCGCGACGCCGCCTTGGGCCAGCTGCACCGCATGAATCGCTGGCTGATCGCCGCCAGCATCACGCTCACCGGCGTGCTCTCCGTCGCCGCCGCCCACGCGTTCCCCGGCAAGACGATCAAGACGTCGGCCGCAGGCTCGCCCGGCAAGAGCGCAGGCAAGCGCCCGAGCACCGACCCGCACTCCACCACGACCTCCACGCAATCGCTGCAGCCGCCCGCGCAGGTGCCCCAGTCCACCACGCAGTCGGGCACCCAGTCACAGGAATCGGGCTCTAGCCAGGAAGCCTCGTCGCCCGAAACGCCCGAAGCGAGCACCCAGTCCAGCGAAGCATCGTCCCCGGTGGTCTCCGGTGGTTCCTGACACGCTCGCCACCCGCCAGGTTGCGCCCGGCCGGCGAAGGCTCGCGCCGGGCGACCAGAGGCTCGCGTCAGCCAGCTGGGAGGCACTCGGCACGCGTGTACTGCTGCGCACCACCGATCCGCACGGGCTGGCCGTCGCGCGCGCGGCGGTCGAGCAGGAGCTGCGCGCGATCGACCGCGCATGCAGCCGCTTTCGCACCGACTCAGAGCTCTCGCGTGCAAACGCCCTCGCAGGCCGGCCGGTGAAGGTGTCGGCGCTGTTCGCGCAGGCGCTCGAAGTCGCCCTGCGCGCCGCCCAGCTGACCGATGGCGACGTCGACCCCACGCTCGGACGCGCCCTGGAGCTGGCCGGCTATGACCGCGACTGGCGGCTGCTGGCGGCTGCTGGCGCCCAGCCTGCAGGCCGAGCGCCGATAACCGCACGCGTGCGCGCGGGCTGGCTGACGGTCAAGCTGGATCGCGACAATCGCATGATGCGCGTCCCTGCTGGCATCCGACTGGATCTCGGCGCCACCGCCAAAGCCTGGGCCGCTGACAGAGCGGCCGACGCGGCCTGCTCGGCTGCGGGGTGCGGCGCTCTGGTGAGCGTCGGTGGCGATATCGCCACCGCTGGGCATGCGCCCGGCGGCGGCTGGCGCATCCACGTGACAGACGATCACCGCAGCGACCCGTCGGCGCCGGGACAGACCGTCTGCATACTCGGCGGCGGCCTGGCCACGTCGAGCACGGCGGTGCGTCGCTGGAGCCATGAAGGTCAGACGATGCACCACATCATCGACCCCGCCACGCAGGCGCCAGTGGCGCGCACGTGGCGCACGGTCAGCGTCGCCGCAGCCAATTGCACCGACGCCAACGTCGCCACCACGAGCGCGCTCGTTCGCTGCGGCAGGGCGCCGGCGTGGCTGGCCGGGCTTGGCATGCCCGCCAGGCTCACCGCGTGGGGTGGACGCGTCATCACGGTCGGCGATTGGCCGGCCGAGCGCGTCGGCCATGGGTGCCAACCATGAGCACGGTGCTGGCTGCGAGCGCAGGACCCAGCGTCTACTGGTACCTGACGCGCTCGACAGGCGCAGTGGCACTGCTGTTGCTGAGCCTCGCGATCGCCCTCGGCGTGATCGACGTCCAGCGCTGGAGCTCGCCGCGCTGGCCGCGCTTCGTGATCGACTCGCTGCATCGCAACGTGTCGCTGCTGGCGATGGTCTTCCTGGTCTTGCACATTCTCACCTCGGTGCTCGACAGCTTCGCGTCGATATCGCTGATCGACGCGGTGGTCCCCTTCGTGGGCTCCTACCGTCCCTTCTGGCTGGGCCTGGGCGCGGTCTCCTTCGACCTGCTGCTGGCGGTGATCATCACCAGCCTGCTGCGCCAGCGGATGGGCTTTGCCAGCTGGCGCGCGGTCCACTGGCTGACCTATGCCAGTTGGCCGGTCGCGCTGGTGCACGGCCTTGGCACCGGCAGCGATGCCAACACCGCATGGCTGCAGGTCTTGAGCATCGTGTGCGTGGCGATCGTGATCGCGGCGGTACTCGCCCGCGTGCTGCGCGGCTGGCCCGCCAATCTCAAGATACGCGGCGCGGCCCTCGGGGGCGCGGGCGCCTTTGCGCTGTTGTTGGCGCTGTGGCTTCCCGGCGGCCCACTCGGCTCTGAATGGGCGCGGCGCTCGGGCACGCCTACGGCGCTGCTGTCGCACTCCAAAGCGACCACCACCGCGAGCACGGGTCGGCGATGAACCCCGCCACGGCCCCCACGATGCAGGCCCCACCCGCTCCGTCCGCCGCCACGCGCGAGCAGCCCGCCGCGGCGCTGCCAAGGTTGCTGGCGGGAATTCCCGCCAGCGGCGCGATGACGCTCGAAGACCACCTCACGGTCCACGGCGAGATGCCGTTGACAGGCGCGCACAGGCGCCGCCAGGTCCGCGAGCAGGCGGCCACGCTGATCGACGAGGTGCAGCGAGCCGGCCTGCTCGGCCACGGCGGCGCGGCCTTCCCCGCCGCCACCAAGATGCGTGCGGTCGCCTCGCAGCGGCGCCGTGCGATCGTGGTGATCAATGCCGCCGAGGGCGAGCCTGCGAGCCTCAAGGACCGCACGCTGCTGGAGATCGTGCCCCATCTGGTGATAGACGGCGGCGTGCTGGCTGCGCGGGCGGTCAGCGCCGACGAGGTGATCGTGTGCGCGTGCGAATCGGCGCACGCGGGCATCGAGGCGACGACCCGAGCGATCGCAGAACGCGACCAGCGCGCGTCGAGCCACGCGCCCAAGGTGCGCCTTACGACGGTGCCCTGCCACTACGTGGCCGGCCAGGAGACGGCGCTGGTCAGCCACCTCAACGGCGCGCCCGCCAGGCCCACGTTCACCCCGCCGATGCCCTTCCAGCAGGGCGTCGCGCGACGCCCAACGCTGGTCAACAACGCCGAGACGCTCGCCCACCTGGCTCTGATCGCCCGCCATGGCGCGTCGTGGTTTCGTCAGGTCGGCACGCCCACGCAGCCCGGCTCGGCGCTGGTCACGCTGGCCGGCCCGGTCGCCCGTCCGGGCGTCTATGAGATCGAGCACGGCGCATCGCTGAGCTCCCTGGTCGCAGCGGCGGGCGGAGCCACCGCTCGCCTGCACGGCGTGCTGGTGGGTGGTTACGCCGGCTCCTGGATCGGCGCCGAGCACCTGCACGGGCTGGCTCTCTCCAATGAACACCTGGCTGCGCACGGTGCAACGTTCGGCGCGGGCGTGGTGCTGGCGCTGTCAGAGCTCGCATGCCCGGTCGCCGAAACCGCGCGCCTGGCCCGCTGGCTTGCCGGGCAGAGCACCCGCCAGTGCGGACCGTGCGTGCATGGTCTGGACGCTCTCGCGACGAGCGTCGCGCAGTTGGCGGCAGGCGGGGGCGCCGACCCGGAGGGGGTTGGTCAGGCACAAGCCGCCCAGCGCGTCGACCGCCTCGCCTCGCTGGTGACGCGACGCGGCGCATGCGGCCATCCCGACGGGGCCGTCAGCGTGATCCTCAGCGCCATGGATGCCTTTCAGGCGCAGTTCGCTGACCATGCCCGCCACGGCCCGTGCGACGCCTGCGCGCGCCCCGCCGAGCTGCCGCTGCCCGCCCGGCCGGTCCCGTCAGGCTCACAACGCACAGGCCTTCGCCGCCAATGAGCCAGCGCGTGCGCGTCAACCCGATCGCCTGCGAGGCCCACGGCATGTGCGCCGAGCTGTTGCCCGAGCGGATCACGCTGGACGAGTGGGGCTATCCGCTGCTCGACGAGCAGCCGCTACGCGCCGCCGAGGTCGAGCACGCGATCCGCGCAGCGCGCGCCTGCCCCACGTTCGCGCTGCTCGTCACGCGCGAGCGCGACGCCGCGCGCGGCGGCTCACGCTGAACCCAGCGCGCCGGGCGCCGCGCCGATCATGTGTACCGCAGCCAGCCCCGCCCACTCGCCGTAACGGGCGAACAGCTCGCGCACCTGGCACTCCTGCGCGCGAGCATGCGGGTCGCC
This sequence comes from Solirubrobacteraceae bacterium, assembly GCA_035602785.1. GTDB lineage: Bacteria > Actinomycetota > Thermoleophilia > Solirubrobacterales > Solirubrobacteraceae > Palsa-744. The sequence continues at coordinate 174 of DATNLQ010000084.1, read as the reverse complement.
GCCGCTGAGCATCCGGCCCACGAGCTTCAACAGCGTCAGGTCGCCGGCCGGCAGCTGGTCGTGGCGGCCCTGGCCGTGCAGCGCGAGCATCTCCACCGTCCAGCGCCCGATGCCCGGGATCGCGCGCAGCCGTCGCCAGGCGCGCTCGTGGTCTGAGCTGTTCAGGTCCACGAG
>DATNLQ010000054.1:0-24824 GCA_035602785.1 Solirubrobacteraceae bacterium | reverse complement strand
CACGGCTTCGTTGACCGCACGGCCCACCCCCTCCGCGCCGCCGGACGCAGACATGCCCTTGTAGCAGCACACGATCGCAATGATCGCGCCGAACACCGTCGTCTTCAGCACCGACCCCCACAGGTCGGTCACCGACGAGTTGGCGAACAGCGTGTTCCAGAACGGCCCCACCGCGCCGCCGTTGAGGACCTCGGCGAGCAGGCCGCCGAACAGGCCGAAGAGGATTGCGTAGATGTCGAACAGGCCGGTCACGATCATCAGCGAGAGAAAGCGGGGAACGACGAGGTTCTTGACGGGGTCGACACCCAGCACCTGCAGCGCGTCGAGCTCCTCGCGCACCTTGCGCGCGCCCAGGTCGGCCGTGATCGCCGTGCCGGCCACGCCCGCGACCACGATCGCTGTTATGAACGGGCCGATTTCGCGGATGGCGGCCAGCACGAAGAAGCCGCCCAGGCGGTCCAGCGCGCCGATCAGCACGAGGAAATTGGCTGCCTGCAGCCCCGGCGCGCCGTAGTTGATGGCCACGGTCGAAACCAGCAGCGGAAACCAGACCAGCCGCAGCGTGAACAGGAACTGCGAGACCAGCTCGCCGCCGTACGGGTAGGGCGGCCGCAGAGCCGAGGTGATCGTGCGACCCGTGAGGATCATCATGTCCCCGAATTCCTCGAGCAGATGCCGCCCCGGTCGACCCGCCCGCTCGACAGCGCTGCGAGCGTTCGCGACGAACGTGGAGGAGTCGGGCTGGCGTGCGACGGACGCCACGTCGGTCAGCTGTTCCCCGAGCGCATTCCCCTAGTGTACTAGTTGACTAGTACATTGTATTTCTGCATCGGAGCCCGCTACCGTTGGGCCGTGACGCAACGCCCGGCTGACAGCTCCGACAGGCCGCGCAACCTGGACCTCGGCGGCCTGGAGATAGACCGCAATGCGGATGTGCCGATCGGTGTCCAGCTGGCGTGGGCTCTGCGTTCTCGCATCGATGAGGGCGAGCTCGCTCCGGGGCAGCGGTTGCCGGGCCTACGCGACCTGGCGGAGGCGACGGGCATGAACGTGAACACAGTGCGCGCGGTCTATCAGCGACTTGAGCAGGAGGGCCTGATCGAAAGCCAGCAGGGAAGCGGCACGTTCGTCACGACCAGCCCCCGTCAGCGCTCGGCCGTAGGGGCGATCGCGGCGAGCGCCGCACGCGAAGCGCGTGACACGGGAGTCGACCCGCGCGAGGTTGCTGCCGCTCTGTACACCTCCTCCGACCCTTCCGAGGGACCTGACGAGCAGGCCGCCCACCGGCGCAGGCTCCTGCGCGCCCAGATCGGCATGCTCGAGCGGACGCTGGGCGAAATGGAAGCGACCTACCCCGGCTTGGCGCCGCCGCCGGGTGCGATCCGCGGCGACGTGGGCCCGACGCTGCTCAGCGCAGAGCAGCTCGAGCAGGTGCGCACGCATCTGGTGCGTCGCCTGGCGACAGTTCAGGCGGCGATCGACGCACACCTGGCGAGCAGCGACGGCGAGGACAGGACAGCGAGAAGCGGTGCGCGGTCAAACAGGACGACCAAGTCCATGGCTCCCGCCACGCCGAAGGCCCCGCGCGCGCCCAAACGCGCGAAACCGCCCACAAGTGGGACCAGCCCAGCCCCGGCGGGCGCCTGAAGGTCCTGGTCGAAGTCGCTCGCTCATCCATCGCGCTCATCCATCGACCTCCCCGCGCGCTCGCCCGCTGAGCGCACCCACGCCTCAGTCATCGACGCACCCTTCGGTGCTGACCTGCTGGCCTGCGCGCACGTTGGCGTTGGCCCGCGCGAGCACGGATACGACGGTTTCGTTGGCCACCCCGTAGCCGCCCCGGGGCCGGCCGCCGACAGTGCCGGCGAAGACGGTGGTGAGGACGTGCCCTTCGTCGTCGACGAGCGGGCCGCCGGAGTTACCCGGGCGCACGAGGCCGCGCAGCGGCGTCAGCAGTCGCGAGACGGGCCCCTGGCCGTAGGCGTTCTGGGTGATCACCGTCTGCGTGCGCCCGATGCGGGCGGGCTGGACATTGAAGGGCCCGTTCTCGGGATAGCCGAGGATCGCGCCGGAGGTGCCGGACGCGGGAGCGCTTTCGAGGCTCAGCGCAGGGAGGTCGAGCTGTTCGACGCGCAGCACCGCAAGGTCGTCGGTGGGGTCGAAGGCGACCGGCTGCGCGGTCAGCTCGGGGGGCTGGCCGCCGACCTCGACGGTGGTGTCCTGCTCGCCGGCGACGACGTGCGCGTTGGTGATCACCATGTCGGGCTCGGCCACCCAGCCGGAGCCCTCGATGGCCAGCCCGCAGGCCGTGCCGAGCACACGCACCACGCTGGCTGACGCGGACCTGACGCCGGCGGTGCGCGCGATCTGCGGTTCGGGGGCGGCGACTTGCGGGGACGGGCCGGTGATCGACGGCAACGGGTCCAGGCGCGCGAGCGCGTTGAGGATGGGGCCCGAGGGGGGCAGGATCTGGTTGAGTTTTTGCAGAATCGCCGAGCGCTGGATGTCGGCCCGCAGCTGGCCCTGTCCGGATGACTGGCCGGCCACGGCAGCGGCGATCCAGACGATTCCCAACGCGAGCGCGACGCCGAGCGCGGCGCCGAGCAGCCCGTCGAGCAGGCTCATGCCGGGGATGATCAGCGTGCGCCGCAGCCTGAAGCCGACCCCCTCCAGGCCGCTGGCGAGAATCGCTCCGGCGAGCAGCGCGCCGACGAGGCCGAACGCGGGCGCATAAGGAGAGGCGGAGCCCTGTGGAAGCAGCAGAGGACCCAGGCGCGTGCCGAGGAATGCACCTATGGCAAACCCCCCGAACGACAGCACGCCGACGATGAAGCCCTGGCGATAGCCGAAGATCGCCAGCAGCAGCGCGAACGCGACAATGATCCAGTCCAGCCGTGTCACCTGCCATGTTGTACAAGCTCTGTGACTGAGAACCGCAAGCAGCGGCTGCGACGTGCGCGCCCAGTCGTGGCGCTCGCGGCGGTGGCATTCGCGCTCGGAGCGATCGTTGGTGCGGGCCATGGCCAATCGCCGGCAAGCAGCCTGGCGATGCAGTTCGTCACGGCATGGACGCATGGCGACTACGTGACGATGTACTCGGGCATCGACGCGTCCTCGCAGCGGGCCACCTCGATCACGCAGTTCGAAGACGCCTACAAGCAGGCGCTGACCACAGCGACGGCCACTGGAACGACGGTCGCCGGCAAGGTCGCCAGCGGCCCCGACGGAGCGAGGACGGTGCCGGTGCGCGTGTACACCCGGCTGTTCGGAGCGCTGTCGCTGGACTTCACGATGCAGGTGAGCGAAAGCGCGCAGGGCGGCCCGCGCGTGGCGTGGTCGCCCTCGCTGGCGTTCCCGGGCCTGCGCCCGGGCGAGGTCTTGCTGCGCGATACGGCGTTGCCAAGGCGCGCGACGGTGCTGGCTCGCGACGGCAGCGTGCTGGCCGAAAGTCCGCCCGGCGCGCCCACGGACACAGGCTCGCAAGCTGGCGAAACGACGCGCAGCTCCCCGCTGGGCGACGTGGCAGACGCGGTGCTCGGGACGATCGGTCCGCTGTCTGCGAGCAGCACTTCGGCGCCCCGGCGCCAGGAACTGGAAGCGCAGGGCGTGCCGGGCGAAGCGGCGGTGGGCGTGAGCGGCCTGGAGCTCGCGCTGGACGATCGCCTGCGCGGGACCCCCGGCGGCGAGCTGATGGCCCGCAATCCCGATTCACTGGGCCCGGGTCGTCGCGTGCTCGCCTACGCGCCCGCCCATCCGGCGCCGCCGCTGCGCAGCACGGTCTCGCCGGTGGTCCAGCGCGCGGCGGTGCTGGCGCTCGGCGACCAGCTCGGGGGGATCGTGGCGCTGCAACCGTCGACCGGCCAGATCCTGGCGGTGGCGGGCATCGGGCTGGACGGCCTGCAGCCGCCCGGTTCGACTTTTAAGATGATCACCCTGACGGGTGTGCTGGCCGCGAAGATCGCAACGCCGCACACGGTGTTCCCGTACGCGACGTTCGCCACGCTGGACGGTGTGAAGCTGAACAACGCAAACGGCGAGGAATGCGGCGGAACGCTCGAACTGGCGTTTGCGGTGTCGTGCAACTCGGTGTTCACGCCGCTGGGCGTCAAGCTGGGCGCGGCGCGCCTGGTGGCGATGGCAGAACGCTTCGGTTTCAACCACGAACCGGGCGTGGTGGGCGCGTCTGAGAGCACCCTGCCGGCGGCAAGCGAGATCCAGGGCGAACTGGACGTGGGCTCGACGGCGATCGGCCAGGGACAGGTGCTGGCGACGCCGCTTGAGATGGCGACGGTGGCGGCGACAATCGCAGACGACGGACGACGCCCGCAGCCGACCTTCCTGCTCGACGCGGCCCCGGCGGCACAGGTCCCGGTGATGAGCGCGTCGGTGGCGCGCACGGTCCGTCACCTGATGATCGGCGTAGTGCGAGAAGGGACGGGCACGTCCGCGGCGATTCCGGGGGTGACGGTGGCTGGTAAGACGGGCACGGCGGAACTGAAGACGGTGTGCACGTCGAGCAAACCCGAATCGGGCGCTGCTCAGAGCACGAGCGAATCGGCGCCGTCAGGCGAAGGCTGCCAGAGCGCAGCCAACGAAGCGAGCAACACGGACGCCTGGTTTGCTGCGTTCGCGCCTGCGATCCATCCGCGCATAGCGGTGTGCGTGATGCTGGTCAAAGACGGCGCAGGCGGCGCGACCGCGGCGCCGATCGCCCGCGAAGTACTGGAGGCAGGCCTGCAGGCCATCCACTGACCGACGAGCAGCCTACTTATACGTCAAGCTCGGCGGACGCGCTTTCGGACGGGTTTTCGGGATCGGCGATCTTCAGGATCAGTGGCCGGTTGTCGAGCGAGACGATCTGGATCTTGAAGAGCAGCAAGGCGCCCTGTGTCCCGAAGGAGTCGTCTACGGTGCCGGGGGTCGGGATCTGGTTTTTGGGGGGGACCGGCCCGGGGCGGTAGGCGAACTCGTTGCTCGCACCGGGCGTGAGCGGGGTGTAGACGTTTTCCTGCGTATCGCTGATGGTGAAGTCGCTGGCGTCGGTCAGTTCCTGGTTGGTGTTGTTGTAGACCTGCATGAACACTGCGAACCACTCCTGGCCGGGTTCGAGCTTGCGTTCGGACGGGGTGAGGCCTTCCAGGTAGGCGGCGTCTTCGGTGTTGTAGGGGTTCAGCTCGCGCGACAGCTGCACCTCATAAATCAGCGGACCGACGTTCAGGTAGGGCGCGTTCTTGCCCCCCTCCCCGGCGTAGGTGCCGGTGCTGACCTTCGTGTGCGAGTCCCCGCACGCGGCCAGGAGCAGGGCGGCGAGCAGGGCGCCCAGGACGAGTGGGAGCTTGCGCAGGCGGCTGGACATGCGAGGCGGCAGTCTACCCTCCGGCGACGGTCACGCGCCGACCGCGACCTTCGTCGGACTCGAGGATCGAGCGCAGGCGCCGCAGGGCGCGCTCGTTCTTGCGCCGCAGCCAGCCGCGCGCCCCGAAACCCTCCATCAGCCGGTCTGACAGTGTGACGGGCACGGTCTCGATCGTGAAGCGCACACGGGTGGTCCCAGACGCGCCGGGATCGAGGTCATAGACGCCGAGCGTGCGGATGCGGTTGTTCTTGCCGGTGCGGCCGACCTCGACGATGCGGTGCGGACGCTGCACCTCGGCGAAGGTCACGTCGCCCCAGCTGAAGCGGTTGCCCGGCGCCTTGACGCGAAAGCGCGCGCCGGCCCCGCGGCCGACCGAATCGATCCTCGTCAGATGCCAGTCGACCAGGTAGTGGTCGGTGAACTCGGGGTGGTTGGCGATGTCCTGCAGGTAGTCGAACACGCGCTCGCGCGGGGCGGACACGACGATCGAGACGCTCACTGGATCCATGGCGGGCGGGAAGTGTATGGCAGGCCGCCCGCTCGCGGCGGTGCTAAGCGACGCGGACGGTCAGCCGCACGGCGTGACCGTGCTCGCAGTGGCGCACGATCTCGCGCGCGACCGGAGGCTCGCGCCGGCCGGTGCGGCACAGCTCGCAGACGATCCCCTGGCGGCGACCGTCATATAGATGCACGTACTCGCCGGTCAGGGGCGTACGACCGCAGTCGACACAGCGGCTCCTGTCGGCCTCCAGGGCGCCCACCCCGCGGCGCAACAGGACGCGCTCAAAGTGCTCCACGTGGGCAGTCGGCATGGCCATGATCGTCGGTGTTCGCCGTCACCGGCCCGGCTCCTTCCGCACGCCAGCCGCCGGCAAGCGGTTTCGCGTGCGGGCGACGCGGGTACAATCTCAGCGATCGGAGACACCGCATAAAATTCCGCCATCTGGCAGTATCCGCTTCCCTGAATACGCGTTGACAGCCTTGTTATGATCCGCACGAGCTACCCCGCGGCGAAGGACCGCCCTCCGGCAGCACCGAGACAGAGGGAGGAGTACAGCATGGACTCACTTACTTCGGGCACGATCGCGGGCGCTGGCTCCTTCCGCTGCCGGCGTTGCGGCTACATGTTGACGCTGGACGGCTCGGACACCCTGAGCGACTGCCCTGGCTGCGGCGGGCGCGACTTCGTCCGCGCGTCGCTGTTCAGCGCCGAGCCCACAGCGGTCGGCGGAGAAGGAGAAGCGGGCTCGGCGCTACTGGAGCCTGCGTCGGCGGAGTGGGATTTGCATCTGGCACACGCGCGCGAAGCGATCGAACAACCCGGCGAGTACCTCTGCTATGAGGAGGGCGGTGAGGTTCGCACGGTGGCGCTCACGCGCGAGTGGACACGCATCGGGCGCAGCTTGGTGGCGGACGTGCGCTTTGACGATCCCACGGTCTCGCGCCGCCATGCCCTGATCGTGCGCCAGCCCGACGGCGTGCGACTGCTTGACGACCGCAGCCTCAACGGTGTGTTCGTCAACGGCGCGCGGGTGGAAGGCAAGGCCCTCCTGGACGGCGACGAGATCATTGTGGGACGCTACCGCCTGATGTTCGTGAGCGTCGCGCCAGGCGCGCAGGCAGCTGGCATCGGCGCGTCACAACCCGGGTCGGTGCAGACCATCGGCTGACCGCCGGGCCCGACGTTGGCGCCCGCTGCAGGCGGGCGGGCTTCAATAGTTGCCGGCGCGTAGCATGTCGCGTCAGATGGCCCACACGATCGCCGTGCTCTCACAGAAGGGAGGCACAGGCAAGACGACCACGGTTCGCACCCTGGCCGACGTCCTGCGCCGCGGCGGCGTGCGCACGCTGGCGGTCGACTTGGACCCGCAGGGCAACCTGTCGGACTACTTCGACTTGCCGACAGATGTGGAGCCGACGATCGCAGACGTCCTGTCGGGGCGATCGAGCGCGACAGAGGCGATCCATCAGGACATGATCCCGGCCAACCTCAGCCTGGCCGAGGCTGAGTTGATGCTTGGCGGCAAGATGGGCCGCGAGCAGACGCTGGCGCGGGCGCTGGCGAAAGCGACCGGCGAGTACGACGTGGTGCTGATCGACTGCCCGCCGTCGCTGGGACTGCTGACGGTTAACGGGCTGGCGGCGGCCGATTACGCTCTGATCACCGCCGAGGCGCAGTATTTCGCCCTGCAGGGGGTCGAGCAGGCGATGGAGGTGGTGGAGCTCGTGCGCGACAGCATCAACCCGAGACTGTCGCTGCTGGGCGTGCTGCTCAACCTGGCAGACATGCGCACGGTGCACTCGCGCGAGGCGCTCGTGTCGCTGAAGGAGCGCTTTGACGAGCTGGTCTTCGACACGGTCATCCGCGCGTCGATCGCGTACGCGGAATCGGCCGAGCGGGCACGCTCGATCCTCGACCACCGCCCCGACCTGGGCACCGACTACGTGGCGCTGGCCGGCGAGGCGCTGGCGCGCATACCTGGCCTGGCGGAGTTCGGCGAGCGCCTGCCCAAGGTCGCTTAGCGCCTGCCCAAGGTCGCTCAGGACCTCCTTCGAAAGAGGTTTTAGAGCTCGCCCACGTAGGCGCCCTGGGGCTCGAAGGACGCGCGCAGCAGACGCGCCCAGCCCTCCACCTCAGCGGCGAGCGCACGCGCGACCGCGCCGGTCTGCTCATAGAAGCACCACACGAGCACCGTGGGCCCGGCGCCGGAGATGCTCGCGCCCAGTGCGCCCAGATCACGGGCACGGGAGGCCAGCTCGATCGAGCGCGGGAACAGATGCGCGCGGAGGGGCTCGTGCAGGCGGTCGTGTAGGCCACGAGCGAGCAGGTCCCAGTCGCCCCTGGCCAGGCCGAGCGTGAGCAGCGCGCCGTGTGCGACGTTGAACACGGCATCCTCCAGCGGCACCTGCTCGGGCAGGGCTGCGCGCGCGGCGCGCGTGCGTACGGCCTCGTCGGGCACCACCGCCAGCGCCTCCAGGCCGGTTGGCGGATCGAAGCGTGTGGCCTGGCCGTCGGCGCAGATGACAAAGCCGCCGTACAGCGCAGCGGCGACGTTGTCGGGGTGGCCCTCCAGCTCGGTGGCGCACGCGAGCAGGTCGGCGTCAAGCTCGAACAGGTGGTCGGCGACCATCAGCCCCGCCACGATCGCCGCGGCGCTCGATCCGAGGCCGCCCGACAGCGGTATCTCCGAACGGATCCTGAAGGTGAAGTCGTCGGCTGGGTGCAGCCGCTCGAACGCCCGCACGCACAGGTTCTCGCGTCCTCGGCTCACCGGCAGCTCGGTCTCTACGGCGAACTCGCCTGTCTCGACCACCTCGAGCTCCAGCGTGAGCGCGAGCGCGGCCGCCATGCAGTCGAATCCCGGTCCCAGGTTGGCCGAGGACGCGGGCACGCGCACAAGACGACGACGTCTGAGAGAAGAGGGGCCCGGCTCGCCATCCTCCGGCCGGCTTTGCCACCCTCTAGGGATCACCCAGCACTGCTTCCTCGATCGCGGCGGTCTCGGCGACACACTGGATGACCAGGCCGTCGTTGTTGGCCATCGCCGTCTCGGGGTCCTTCAAACCGCGCCCGGTGAGCACGCAGACGACCTGCTCGGCGCCGCCGGCGCCGTACTTGAGCAGGCCGGCGACAGACGCCGCGGAGGCGGGCTCGCAGAACATGCCTTCCCGGGAGGCGAGCAGGCGGTAGGCGCGGAGGATCTCCTGGTCGCTGACCACGCGGATCGACCCGCGCGAGTCGGTGGCTGCGGCCATCGCGTCCTCCCAGCGCACGGGATTGCCGATCCTGATCGCGCTGGCGACCGTTTCGGGGTGCTCGATGATGTGGCCCTCGACCAGCGGCGCGGCCCCCTGTGCCTGGAAGCCGAACATCTTCGGCGCGGCGCCCATCTCGCGAAAGCCTCGCCAGTAGGAGGTGATGTTGCCGGCGTTGCCCACGGGGATGCACAGCGCCTCCAGCTGTCCTTCCAGCGCCTCATGGATCTCGAAGGCGGCCGTCTTCTGCCCTTCGATGCGAAACTCGTTGACCGAGTTGACCAGCACGATCGGGTGCGTGGCGGTCAGCTCGCGCACGAGCACGAGCGCCTGGTCGAAGTTGCCCTCAAGCGAGATCACACGCGCGCCGTGCACGAGCGTCTGGGCCATCTTGCCCTGGGCGATCTTGCCCTCGGGCACGATCACCGCGCAGGTGACGCCCGCACGCGCAGCATAGGCGGCGGCGCTGGCCGCGGTGTTGCCGGTGGAGGCGCAGATGACCGCCTTGGCGCCGTCGCGCACGGCAGCGGACACCGCGCACGTCATCCCCCTGTCCTTGAACGAGCCCGTGGGGTTGGCCCCCTCGAGCTTCAGACGGACGGTCGCGCCGACCATCTCTGAGATCACAGGCGCGCGCAGGAGCGGCGTGGAGCCCTCCTGCAGGCTGACGAGTTTGTCGCCGGGCTCGAACGGCAGGCGCTCGTGGTAGCGCTCGATCAGCGGCACGTGCGTGCCTGAGAAGGCAGCCCCTTCGACGAGTGGCAGGGGCACGCGCGGGACCTCGCTGACGGGGGGCGTCTCGGGCATATCAGATGAACTCCTCTTCGATCACTCGGATGGTGCGCGGGGCGCCGCGCAGGAAGTCGAGCTGGGCGACCTGATCGATGGCCGCTCGCAGGCTCGATTCGGGCACGGCATGCGTGACCATCACCAGGCGCGCGCTCTCGTCCATGCCCCGCTGCACGACCGACCTGATCGACACGCCGTGCTCGCCCAGCGCGTGCATCAGCGCGGCGAGCACACCGGGACGGTCGGCCACCTCCATGTGCACGTAGAAGGCACTCTCGACATCCTTGACGAGCGGCAGCTCCAGGGGCGGGGCGGGCGGCCGCGCGCCGCCGGTCATCACGCTGACGACGTCGCCGAGCACCGCGCTGGCCGTCTGCGGGCCGCCGGCGCCGGGCCCGGACATGGTGATCTCGATGATGGTCTCCGATTCGATGGTCACGGCGTTGAAGGGGCCCTCGACGGACGCAAGCGGATGCCCTGAGTACAGCAGCGCGGGATACACGCGCACCGACAGGCCTCCCTGGCGGCGCTCGGCGGTGCCGATCAGCTTCAGGCCCAGCCCGAGCTCACGCGCATACTGCAGGTCGTCGCCATGCAGATGCTCGATGCCCTCGTAGTGGACATCGTCCAGATGCACGGGCGAGCCGAACGCCAGGCGCGCGAGTATCGCCATCTTGGCGGCTGCGTCGCGGCCTGAGACGTCGTCTGAGGGATCGGCCTCGGCGTAGCCCTTCGCCTGGGCGTCGGCGAGCGCCTGCGCGTAGGAGCTGCCGTTGTACATCTCGCTGAGAATGAAGTTGGTGGTGCCGTTGACGATCCCGTGCACGCGCTCGATGGGCGTGGCCGACAGCGACTCCTCGAGCACGCGCACGATCGGGACAGCGCCCGCGACGGCGGCCTCGAAGCGCAGCCTGACGCCGTGCTCGCGGGCTGTCTCGAACAGCTCCTCGCCGTGCTGGGAGAGCAGCTGCTTGTTGGCGCTGACCACGTCCTTGCCGGCGCGCATGGCCGCGAGCAGGTAGCCGCGCGCGGGTTCGATGCCGCCGATCAGCTCGACCAGCAGGTCGGCGCCCTCGAGGATGTCCGAGAAGTCGCCCTGCGAGCGCGTGAGGATCCCGCTGATCACCGGACGGCGGCCGTTGAAGCGCTCGATCTCGTCTGCTCGCTGGGCGAGCAGTGTGGAGAAACCCGAGCCGACGGTGCCGTGCCCGAGCAGGCCCACGCGAAACGGCGCCCCACTCGCATCGCTGGCGACATTGTGCGCGGCGGGCGCGGATTGCGCTCTATGCGACATCGCGCCCGGTCAGGTCCTCGAAGCTCTCGCGCCTGACCACCAGGCGCGCATCGCCGTCCTTGCAGAAGATCACCGGCGGCCTGGGCACGCCGTTGTAGTTGTTGGCCATCGCATAGCCGTACGCACCGGTGGCTGGGGTGACGATCACGTCGCCCGGGCGGGGGTCGTCGAGCACGGCCTGGCGCACGATCACGTCGCCGGACTCGCAGTGCTTGCCGGCCAGCACGCAGGGCGTGGATCCGTGCAAGCGATCGGCCACGTGCGCCTCATAGGCCGCGCCGTAGAGCATCGGGCGCAGGTTGTCGGACATGCCGCCGTCGACGGCCACCCAGCGCGAGACGTTCTGCTTGACGCTCTGCACGGTGTAGAGGGTCACGCATGCGTTGGCGGTCAGCGCCCTGCCCGGCTCGATCAGCAGGCGCCCGTCGATGCCCATGCCGTGGGCGTGGGCTGCGTGCACGAGCGTGGCGACGTACTCCTCGATGGCGGGCGGTTGCGATTGACCGTCGGTGTAGAGCACGCCAAGACCACCGCCGAGGTCCCACATGGGAAACGGGCCAAGCGTGGCAAGGCCGGCGACCTCGCGGCGAAACGGCTCGAGCTCGAGCAGCTGGGAGCCGATGTGCGCGTGCAGACCCTGCAGCGAGAGCCCCGGCACGCTGCGCACACGCGCGATCGCATCCGGGGCATCGGCCATGGCAAAGCCGAACTTGGAGTCGGCCTGGCCGGTGGAGATCTTCTCGTGGGTCTGGCCGCGGACGTCGGGTGTGACGCGCACGAGCACCGGCTGACCGCCGTCCCGGCCGGCGGCCTCCCCATCCCGGCCCGCGGCGTCACGATCCCGGCCAGTTGGGTTGCCGCCATCCCCAGCGACCGCCGCGCCCGGCACGTCCGGCGCGTCCTCGGCCAACAACCGCTCGAGGCGATCGATCTCGTCGAAGTTGTCGATCACGATCGCGCCGATGCGATGGCGCAAGGCCATGCGCAGCTCCTCCTCGGACTTGGCGTTGCCGTGCAGGACGATCCGCGCGGGCGCGAAGCCGGCGCGCAGGGCGAGGTGAAGCTCGCCGCCGGAGGCGACGTCGCACCACAGGCCCTCCTGGGCGAACAGCGCGAGGACGGCTGTGCAGGGAAAGGCCTTGGAGGCGAACACGACGTGGAAGTCGCCCTGGCCGGCGTCGTGTCCGGCAGCGACGAAGGCGCGGGCCCGCGCGCGCAGGTCGTCCTCGGCGACGACGTAGGCCGGCGTGCCGAACTCGTGGGCCAGCTCGATCGTGTCGCAGCCGCCCACCTCCAGGCGCCCGCGCTCGTTGACGCGACTGCCAAGGGGATAGACGCTGGAGAGGCTGGTGGCGGCTGCCATGACCGTGATTATCGCTGGCCGGCTGGGGACGCGCTCGCGCACGTCCATGGGTCTGCGACAATCAGCGGCGATGGCTACGCGAAGGTCGAGCTTTGGCAAGGACACGGGCCTGCAGGCGCGGATGGTCATGACCATGTTCCTGCTGGGCCTGGTGTACGTGGTGTTCCTCGGGGTGCTGTTCGCGGCGGGTGCTGGCGCGGGCCTGATCGTGATCGTGGCGCTGGTGTTGTTGCTGGTGCAGTTCTTCGGCTCGGACAAGATCGCGCTGGCGACGATGGGGGTCAAGGAGGTCACGCCGGCGCAGGAGCCCGAGCTGCACGGAATCGTGGAGCGCCTGTGCGTGCAGGCGGACCTGCCCAAGCCGAAAGTGGCCGTGATCGAGACGTCGATGCCGAACGCGTGCGCGATGGGCAAATCGAAGAAGAACACGACCGTGTGCGCCACGCGGGGCATACTCGAACTGCTCTCGCCGGCCGAGCTGGAAGGCGTGATGGCGCACGAGCTCACGCACGTGATCAACCGCGACGTGCTGGTGATGACGCTGGCCAGCTTCTTCGCGACGCTCGCTTCGATGATCGCCCAATTCGCGCTGTTCTTCGGCGGCGGCTTCGGCGGCGGCTACGGGCGCGGTCGCGAAGAGGAGGAGGAGATCATGATCGTGCTGCTCGTGTCGGTGCTGGTGTACGCGATCTCGTTCTTGCTGCTGCGCGCGCTGTCGCGCTATCGCGAGTTCGCGGCCGACCGCGGCTCGGCGGTGCTGACCGGCCGGCCCAGCGCGCTGGCGTCGGCGCTGCTGAAGATCAGCGGCACGATGGAGCGCGTGCCCACCCAGGACCTGCGCAAGGCGGAGCCCATGAGCGCGTTCTTCATCCTCCCGGCCAGGACCAAGAAGTCGCTGATGAACATCTTCGCCGACCACCCGCCGCTGGAGCAGCGCCTGGCGGCGCTGGAGCGGCTGGAGTCCCAGCTGCAGGGCGCCGCGTAAGCAGTGGGCCTGCGCGACGTCCTCACGGGCCGCCACACGGTCAAGGGCCCGGCGCCCGACAAGCTGTTTGCGATCACGACGGCCTACGTGACGTTGCAGTCCGAGCACCAGATCGAGCCGGCGGGGACGGCGGCAATCGTCTTCCAGGCGCTTGCGACCAGCGAGTTCGAAGCGACCCTGCGCGAAATGGAAGAAGTGGTCACAGCTACAGGTGGCGAGAGCGGCACGACGGTGTCCACGCAGGACGACAGCTACGGCTACCGCTGGATGATCCTGCACAACCCCGAGGGCTCGCCCAGCGTGGAAGACCTCGCGGTGGGCATCAACGCGGTGTCGGGCTCGATCGAGACGGCCGGCCACGGCGAGCGCCTGCTGTGCGCGGTGTTCGCGTTCGCAGACGCGCAGAAACGGCGCATCTACTTCATCTACAACTACAAGCGCGGCTACTGGTACCCATTCGTGCCGGTGGCGGGCTCCTCCAACGAACGCTCGACCGAGCGCGAGCTGCAGCTCAAGGCGCAGATGGCCTCAGAACTGCCCATCGAGCCGGAACTGGAGCGCTGGTTCCCGCTTTGGGGGATACCCATCTAGCACGTCTTGCTGCTGCTTCTCAGTCTGAACCGGCTGCGTCACGCGCGTACTGACTTGCCAGGTACTCATCGACCAGGGGGTCAACCTCCCCGCGAATCCCCTGCCGGAATGCCGCCGCGGACGCTGTAGCCAGCACGCCGCGGCAGTCTTTGCCTCTACGCAGCGGGGTGGATGCGCCCTATGGCAGTTCCAGTCTCTCGGCCAGAGCTTCGTAGGACGTCGGCTTCCGTGAGTAGCCGACTGATGTGCATTTCGTTGCGGCCGAGCACGAGACGCCGCCCAGTATGTTGTATTCAACGCCCGAGCGGTTGGTCGGGAGCTCCAGTTCCCAACTGGTTGCCATTCCAATACTCGCCGAGAAGCAGGCCAAGATGGCCAGAACTGCTGTCGTCGGCGCCAATCGCCACGCAGGACGTCGCCGACGCGCACGATACCTGCGTCAATTCCCCTTCAGCGCCTTGTGTTTTGCCGTTCGCGCTGGGCGTCTGCTGGACGTTCTACGACAGTCCGGCTAGCGCGCACGTCAACGAGACCGAGCAGGACACGCTGCGTCGTCAGGAAAAAGCGGCAAAGACGATCGCCACTTCACGATTTGCTAACTCGCGATGATAGGTCGGACTTCTCAATCCGCAGGAAGGGCGCTGGCGATAACAGATGCTGCAGATACGAGCACGTCGCCGGGGGTGCTGGAACCGTACTGTGCGCTCACCTCAAGGCCCGCCGTGTGCGAGCCCGCTTTCACATTAACTAGTGTCTGGATCGGGACCTGAAGCACCTGGCCACCCGTTGTGGTTGTGACGCTTTCGCTGACAGGGTGTCGATCGACATTCAGTTGGAGCGTTATGTGAGCGGTTGTTTGTGGCGCACCTTGATTATATAGACTCACGATCGCGGAAACCAGAAGGCGGCCGGCGGATCGAAAGAGAAGATGAACTTCGCGGCCGGGGGTCGGGCCACCAAGGCTGCGGCTAGGCGGGGTGCAATCTGCGGTGGCGTTTCCGGGGAAGCTGCCGCCATTGCAGCCATTCTTGGTCAGGTCTTGTACCTTGTCGTCATTGATCCCGGCGGTGCCCAGCGGAAAGCTCAGAGCGCCAAGACCGACCGCACCAGCACGAATCTGCTTCTTGCCGACGCTAGCCGCCGGCAGCGTGACTGCCGCGTAAGACGCTCCCCCGAGGCTGACGAACAAGGCGAGCGTCGCCGTGATGTTTGCGTATGTCAGCCTGCCATGAAGAAACCCCAGCATAGGACCAAATAATAGCACCGCGAGCGTGCGCTGAGCAACGCCCGCGGTGCTACATCCCTGATCCCTAACGCCGGGCGAGCCCTACTGTTCCCACATCCGCTCGGCGAGTGTTTCGGTGCGGTTGTTTTCTTTGTTGGTCAGTCCGGCCAGCGTGCACGTCAACGCGGCCGAGCAGGACACGCCGCGCGCTTCGTCGGACACTACTCCGGCGCGCTCGACCGGCCGCGCGAGTTCCCACCGACTTCCATTCCATTCCTCGCCCAGCAGTTTTGTGCCGCTGGCCGATTCGGCGTAGGAGCCAACCGCCACGCACGAGCCCGATGTCGGGCAGGACACTGCGCGCAGCGCCCAATGTGATTCTTTCGGCGCCGGTTTGCCGACCGGGCTGGCCGCTTCCTGCAACGCCCAGGATGTCCCGTTGTAGCGCTCGATCAGCGCCCGATAGGCTTTTTCTTTGGAACTGTAGTACTCGCCCACGGAGGTGCATGCGCTTGTCGCCGAGCAGGACACGCCGCTCAGTTGCGCTTCGAGGGAGTTTTCGGGGGTGGGCGTGGTTTGCACGGTCCACGTCGTGCCGTTGTAGCTCTCGGCGAGCGGCACGATCCCGTTGAGCGTGGTCACGGCAACGCCCACGGCGGTGCAGTGTTTGCTGCTCGGACATGAGACACTTTCAAACCAGGACCGTTCGTCTTCTTTGGGCAGGGTCGCCGTGGTCAGGATTTTCCATTCTTTGCCGTTCCATAGCTCGACAAGAGTCGATTGCTTCCCGGAGCTTGAGAGATAGACGCCGCTTGCGACGCATTCGCTGGCCGACGAGCAAGACACGCTCACGAGGTTTGAGGTGTTGCCTTGAGTCGGGGTGCTCTGCACTGACCATGCTGTCCCGTTCCAGCGCTCAGCGAGCGTGACGTGCTTTCCTTCAGCGACTTCCGCATACCCGGTCGCCTCGCATTCGCTGGCCGAGCGGCACGCGACGGATTCCAGGCTGTCCTCAGTGGCGCCCGTGCTTTTCGGCGTAGACTGGACTGCCCAGCCCGAGCCGTTCCAGCGCTCGACGAGTCCAACGATTTCGTCTTCACTGTTGGTGTTGATTCCCACCGCGTCACAAGCAGTCGCCGACCAGCACGACACGCCCCTGAACCCATCCGTTTCTGAGCTCCCATGCGGGTTCTGAGTGGCCTGGATGAACCACCACGGGACGTTGAAGGTGCTGTCGGCACCGTATCCGTGGCCGTCGGCGTTGTACGCCACGAGCCGGTAGTGGTACGTCGTACCCGGTTTCAGTTTGGTGAGCGTCGCTTTGACGGAAACCGGTTCCACGCCGGAGCCTGCCGGTTCGGTAGACGTTACGCTGCCATACGAAGTGGTCGGGCCGTATTCGAAGTAGTAGTGAGTTTCAAGGTTGTTCGGGTCAACGGCCCCTTTCACTTCAACGCTCGCCGGCGGGTTCACGCTAGATCCTTCAGTGGTCACTATCGGCACCGGGTCTATTCCAGGGCCACCGAAGTGCCATTCGGATTTGGCTTCGTTGACATCGCCAGGCGAGTAGAAAGCCCCGTGCGATTGGCTCACATGGTAGCCCGTTGTCTTCGCTTCACCGCTTTCATTTAGAAGCGCAACTATTTGCGTCATCGACGTCGCACCGGCGCTCGCTCCATACTGGCCGTCCCCCATCTGGCTCGTTGGGGTTTCATCGTTGTCGAAGACCTCACCATAGTCGTTCTCTGACGTGGCGTGGGTAAAGCTACCCCCCCAAAAGCTCTCCGGCACGTATCCAATCCATTGTGTTCCGGCCCAAATCCACCAGCATCCACTGGTCGCGCCTTTGAAGCACGTGGCGAGGTACTTTACGCCGAGTGTTATTTTTTCGGTGCTGGGTTCAAAGATCTCGTTGGGGGTGATTTTCGCTTCTGCTGCGGGAATGAAATGTTCGCAGCCGTTGTTGTCGATGTAGCAACTTTCAGGGCCGTATTTATCTGGATTGACAAAGATGAAGAAGTGGGGTCGCCCGGGAGGCGCGACTGCTTCTCTTTCTTTTTTGGCGACTTCTTTTTCTTCTTTTTGGATTTGTTCGTATTCATACATCCCTGGGTCGACGTCGAAGCCTGCCTCAACGGAGTCTCGGAACGTCCCTTCTTCGGGTACTGCTGTCGCCGCGAGCTGGTCGATGGAATGGGCGCTATAGCCATCAAACGACGAGACGGTGGGCTTGGATACGTTCGTTGCGTATTCCATCCCGATGGCTGTTTCGTTGACTTCGTTTTTCACATACCAGTAGCATCCGCCGTTTTTACAGAGACAACCGCCCCAAGGGTCGTTTATCCCTTCTTTTACTTCACTGCAGCCTTCTGGGGCAGCGGGAGGGAGTCCATCGACGACAGTGGGATCATCCTGTCCACCTATGCTGGCATTAGTGGGCGTAGTATCTGGCGCCGCTACCCCACTCGTTTTTATCGACGACGGGACCTGACCCGCAGGGCAGAGTGATCTAATTGTATTCGCGGTCGCGACTTCATCGGCATTGGGGGGTGTTCCACCAGGGTGTTCCCATATCGGTGGAGGCGTTGGGACCTCGTTGGCTGCAGTAGCTGGATCGCAGGTGAATGTCCCAGGGGTGGCAAAAGCTGGTGATGACGTTGCTGACGCCGACCCCGCTCCGATACCGAGCGTAGCGAAGACAACCAGCAGAGTGAGCAAGAGGCTTGCGAACTTAAGGCGCATCGGTGATCGTTCCTCCCCTTATGATCGAACAATTGTGTGCGTTACGAATTAGCCCTAGCGCCCGCTCGCCCCCAACGGGGAAAGGCGCTTGCCGTCCTCCAATGCAGATGGATCTGGTAGACCAGGCTGGGCGCAAACCCCACCGAGTTAAGCGGAGATACACAGCAGAAAGTTTGTACTTGCGAAGCCAACCTACGCCCGGCGCGGCGCGATGGGAAGTACCTGCGGTTTATACGCCCATACGCGATGTTTATGGACTCGACGCGGTGAGATACGCGAGAGCGGGATGCATTCGGGCCGAGACCCGCGGACTGTGCTTTCGCGAGCGGAGGCACTCGCTACGTGGCCTCTCGGCTAAGGGTGAAGGGCCTAGTGCGATGTGCGCCTCTCCAATCGATCGCCATGAGCGATCTCGCGCATCAGGCGCATGAAAGCACTGGCCAGCGGAGTCCGTCGATCCTCACGCCAGGCCATGACCACCACCGACTCCTCGCCCTGAATCGGAACCGTGCAGACCCCGTCTCGCGGAAGCGAGTGCGATCCCTTCGGCAACATCGAAACGCCGGCTCCGGAAGCGACGAGACCAATGATGGCCTCGGGCGTAGACGCCTCCGCGCCGATCGTCGGCTCGAAGCCACTACGGCTGCAGTCGGCAAGAAACAACTCCCGGAATGCTCTTGAGGACGACACCGGAGTGACCACCCAGGCGTCCCTCGCGAGCGCGCTAAGCGGTATCGACTGCTCGCCGCTGAGCGGGTGATCGTCTGGAAGCACAGCGACCACATCGTCCACCATCACGAGCTCGGTCAGAAGAGTGGGATCGTCCACAGGCCTGCGCACAAAAGCGACGTCAAGTTCGGCACGCTCGAAGCACCCCGGTAGCTGGGCCAAGTCGGTCTCGGTGAGCGAGATCTCAACGTCGGGGCGCTCTTTCGCAAAGAGACGAAGCGCGGCTGGGATCAAGTTGTCTGCCGAGGAGCCGATAAAACCGATGCTGAGACAACCGCTCTCGCCTCGTCCCGCCCTCCTAGCAGTCGCTACAGCATCAGCGACGTCAGCAACGCTCGCCCTCGCTCCCGGCAGGAACGCCGCGCCCGCCGCGGTGAGGTGAGACCCATCGTTGCCACGCACGAAGAGCACGACGTCCAGCTCGGACTCCAGCTTGCGAATCTGCTGGCTCAGCGCGGGCTGTGCGATCCCGAGCGCCGTAGCCGCGCGACCAAAGCTCTTCGCCTCGGCAAGCGCGATGAAATAGCGAAGATGACGCAACTCGACGCTCATCGACGGGACCTGCTTGACCGCGTGACGGACGAGCTCGACCTCGGGGCGCGGGCCGCTCAGTCAGTCCGGGATCAGCCCCTCGCCGGTGAATTCCCGCCCGACCTCGGCGAAGCTCACATCGGACGGCGGCAGGATCACGTCGGAGGTCTCTATCTCGTCATCGCCGACGGCCGTGCCGTGCTCGCGCACGTAGTCCAGCAGTGTGCCGAAGGCCTCGGCGAAGCCGTCTTCGCGGCCTCCTTCGACGATTGCAACGACGGCGTTCTCGAGCTCGTTCAGCCGGGCGGCGTCGTCATCGGCGAGGCGATACTGGTCCTCGCCGGATATGCGCACGATCATGACTGACTGCTCTCGGGCGGCTGCGCTGCCCCGGCTGCCGCGTCACCCGTCTGCCCATCTGGGCCGTCGGCTGCGCCGGCCGGGATCTGCGGGGCGGCACCGCCTCCCTGGGCGAGTTCGCTCTTCATTTTGGCGAGATCGTCGTCGACGGCGGGCTGGCTGGAGAGCTGCTTGAGCTGGCGGTCGATGTCGTCTTCACCGGTGCCCAACTGGGTGAGGTCTTCGAACGTGCCCGCAGCTTCCAGCTCGGACACCGCGTCCGCACGGGCCTTCATGTTTTCGGTCTTGTCGACAGCGCGCTGCATGGCCAGGCCGACGTCGGCCATCTGCTCGCCCACGCCGGTGGCAGCCTCGGAGATGCGCACCTGGGCTTCAGCGGCGGAGTACTGCGCCTTGATGACCTCCTTCTTGGTGCGGAAGGCTTCGATCTTGGCGCGCAGTTTCTGCTCGGAGTCGGTCAGCTTCTGCTGCTGGTCTTCGAGTTCTGCGACCTGCGTGTCCAGCGACTGAAGCTCGGTCTGGGCGACGTTCTTGCGCTCCAGCGCAGTCCTGGCGAGATCCTCGTTGCTTGCCGCCAGCGCCTGGCGCGCCTGCGTGTCGAGCTTGACCACGCTCTGCTGCAGCGAGCTCTCCTGCATCTGCAGGCGCTTCTTGGCCGTGACCACGTCTGCGATGCCCTTCTTGACGTTCTGCAGCTGTTCGACCTGCTTCTGGTAGCTGTAGTCGAGCGTCTCGGCCGGGTCTTCGGCGCGATCCAACAGCTTGGACACCTTCGCCTTCACGACAGTAGACATGCGTCCGGTCAGGCCGGCCATCTGATCCTCCTGTTGGTTTCCACGAGACGGCCGATCGGACACCGGCCGAGCAGCTTCTAGCGTAGCCGACCGCGATACCCGATCGGCGCGCTCGCCAACAGCGCCCGCCCGTGCGGTCCTTCCTGCGCGGCCCGACTTCAGCGCGGTGCTACAGGCCCAGCGGGTGGCGGATCGTGAAGCCTTCGTTGGCCGGGCGCAGCGGGCGCCAGCGCGGGCCCTGCAGGTTGGACGGGTCGTTGGCTGCGCTCGTGTCCAGACGCAGCCCCGCGACGGTCATGTAGGCGTGTTCGGGGTTGGAGAAGATCGTGACCCACCGCCCGGCTCCATGCGAGCCCCATTTTTCGAATTCTGACGAGTCCTCAGGAGTCGCGAGCAGGTTGGCGCCGTGCAGGGCGAAGGAGACGGTGCCGGAGCAGTCATAGCCCGGGGAGATAAACGATGCGTGGCCGCCGCCGTAGATGTAAGGCAGGCCGATGAGCTCGTTCCCGGCCCAGATGATCTCCTGGACCGCCAGCGGCGCCGACATCGGCGCGGCCGCCAGACCGTCCACGTAGCGGGCTGTTGTTCCGGGCACCTCCAGCTCGGGCCTTCCTTCGAAGGGTCCGTCGGGGGCCGGTGTGGGGGCGGGGGCGATCGCGCTGCCCCCGGTCGCGCCCGCTTCCGCGGCTTCGGGAGCGGTCGTGCCCGGGACGGTCGTGGCCGCGGTGCTGTCGGCCTCCTTGGCGGTCGAGTCCGTGCTCGAGCCGCTCGCGCCGGGAGCTTCGACGAGCGGCACCGGCGTGTACGGGACGACCGAGCCCGCGACCGTCTTCTCGTACACGGGGCCGCTGTAGGCGATGTTGGGGCTGCGCGCGGTGATCGGGAACGTGTGGACCTTGGGGGCCACTGGCGCCGTGGTCGGGGCGGGCGCGCTTGGGGCGGCGACCACGCCTCCCGTTTCCCCGGCCACCGCGGTGGGTGCGGAGATGCACAGCAACGTCAAACTGCAAACAACCGCGCTCAGGGTGTACACCCGCAAGATCGCTACCTCTTTCGTCGGCCTCCGGGGTTAGCTGACGGGCTAGCGCTGAAAGAGCCTGCGCTTCCCACGGCCCTACCGTGGGATTCGCCCCAACAACTTGGGTCCCCCGGTCCTTGGCATCTGGTCAAGGACTCGGCGTTCGCGGCGCAAAGCTAGCAAACTGGGAAGACGCTTGCGGGGCGTGCACGCCCTTTCCCGCAAATTGCCGGCTTTTTCGGGCTGTCGGTAGCTTTTTCGGGCTGTCGGTAGTGTGCACGCGATGCTCACGGCCTTCCCCCGCCCGCTCCGTACGGCCTGCGTGCTCGCTCTGGCAGTTTTGCTTGCTGGGTGTGGCAAGAGCTCGAGCCTCCAGACCCCCGCGGGCGGCCCTGCCGCCAAGCTCGCGCCGGTGGCCGCCCAGGGAACGGTAAGCGTGAGCACCCGCAACACCACCCGTCTGGGAGGCGCCGACGCTGCGACGGACGCTGCTGCGGTCGCCCGCACGGCCTACCCGGGCTTCACGGCCACGAGCAGGCCCCAGGCGGTCGTGCTGGTCGACGAGCGCGACTGGGCGGGCGCACTGGCCGCGTCAGCTCTGGCGAGCGCTCCGCTCACAGCGCCGCTCCTGTACAGCACCGGAGGGACCCTGCCCGCGGTGAGCGCCCAAACGCTGCAGTCGATGCATCCGGCCGGAGCATCCGCGCTGGGTGGCGCGCAGGTGATCCGGATAGGCGCCGCGGCGCCCGCGCCGCGCGGCTATGCGGTGCACTCGCTGCCCGGCGGCGAAGCGGCCCCCCAGGCGGCGGCGGTCGCGCGCCTTTTGATCGCCGCAGACGGCGGCGCCGCCCCCCACCAGGCGATCGTCCTGGTAATGGGAGCGCCGCGCGCGCTGCAGATGCCCGCTGCGGGCCTTGCCGCAGAGAGCGGTGCCCCGATCCTGTTCGTGAACGCCAGGAGGGTGCCCCGGGCGACGGCGATGGTGCTCGTGAGCATGCACCGCCCGGCGATCTATGTGATCGGCTCCTCCGGCGCGGACGGGGAAGTGCTGCACAGACTGCGTCGCTTCGGCTCCGTGACCACGATCGGCAGCCCTCCAGGCGAAGAAGGCGGGCCTGTCGCCAACGCGCTCGCGATCGCGCGCTTCACCGACGGGAGCTTCGGCTGGGGGGTCAAAGAACCCGGCCACGGGCTGGTGTTCGCCAACGCAGTGCGCCCGCTCGACGGCCCGGCGGCAGCCCTGCTGTCGGCCACCGGGGACTACGGGCCGCTGCTGCTGCTCGAATCCGCCTCGCTGATCTCGCCCGCCCTGGCCCACTATCTGGGCGACATCAAACCGGCCTACACCCCCACGGTAGCGCCGGTCAGGGGCGTCTACAATCACGGCTGGCTGATCGGCGACGAACATGCGATCTCGGCCGTAGCGCAGGCCGAAATAGACTCCTTGCTGGAGATCAGCCCGCGCACCGAAAGCTCGTCGGAAGCGCCCGTCGAATAGCCCCAAGCGCCCGTCCAAGTCCAACCTGCACAGAGCCCAACTTGAGCCAAGCCGAGGATCCGCGCCGCCTGGCGCGCAAGCAGACCAGCGCGGAGGTGAGCGTCGAGGACGTACGCCAGCTGATGGGCGCGTCCACCCCCCACTTCGCGCTCCAGTTGCGCAACCGCATCGCCAACCTGATCGCCGACCTGGCGCCCGATCACCCGGCGCGCGTGGAAGGCGAGCGCGAGATCGCGCGGCTGGAGCAGCTCGGCTTCCATGGCGAGACGCGCGGCGAGGGCTTGGTCGAGGGGGAGCGCCCGCTGCCGTCGCTCGATCTCGACGGCGCACCCGGCGCGGCCTGAGCCACCTCAGCGCCCGGCGGCGAAGCGCCGCTCGCGGCGGGCGTCCTCGAAGCGTGTGCGCAGCAGTTTGTACAGGAACAGCGCCAGCGCGATGTCGACCGGCAGCAGGGCGAAGTTGACCGCGCGCGGGACCGTGATGAAGGCGCCCGCGAGCAGGATCGCCGCCGTGTGAAAGACGACCGTGGGCAGCAGCGCGAGCAGCAGCGTGTGGGCGCGAAAGCCGCCGCGGTGCTCGCGCCAGCTGACCTCGGCGGTGCCGAGCGCAACCGCGCCGACGCCTGCCAGCGCAGTGGTGGGCGTGGCCCGGCTCAGGCCCACGATCACCCCGACGATTCCCACCAGGATCAGCAGCTCAGACAGCGGCAGCGGATGCCACGGCGCTTGCGGGCGCTCGCCCAGGTCGTGCGGGTCGCCGGGACGCGGGCGCTTGGTGACCGGCGCCGACGTAGAGGACCTGCGCTCGCCCAATCGCTCGCTGGGCAGCTGTGTCGTCGCGGTTCCAACCCGGCCTCGCGCCTGGTCCTTGGCGCCTGGCGCGGCGGGCCTGCGCTTGCGCGAGCGTGCTCGCCGGGCGCTGTTGCGCTTGGCCATTCTGGCCGTCGATCGTAGCGCCTATGCTGCAAGTGATGGCCACGTCCCCCTCCCCGGCGCGTCCCGCGAACGCGGGCATCCCGGACAGCGGACTGGCGGGTCCCTATCCGGTTGGGGAGTACGCGTCGGCGCTGCGCGCCAAGCTGCGCTCGTTCGTGCGCGTGCAGCTGGTCGGGGAGTTGGTCAACCTGCGCCCGTCCCGGGCTCGTGTCTATTTTGAGCTGCGCGACGCCGCCGGCGCGATCCCCTGCGCGGCCTGGCGCGACGACTGGGACGCAATGGCCGCGCGTGCCGGCGGGGCGCCCACGGAGGGCATGCAGGTGGTGGTTGCAGGAGGCTGCGACTACTACCCCGGCAGTGCCACGTCCTCGCCCGGCTTCTCCTTCGCCGTGCGCGACCTGCGCATCGCCGGCGAGGGTGACCTGCTCGCCCGTATCGAGCGCCTGCGCAGGCAACTGCTCGCCGAGGGCCTGCTCGAGCCCCAGAAGCGTCTCGCCCGTCCGCTGCTGCCGCGCGCGATCGGCGTGATCACCGGCGAGGGCGGCAAGGCAGGCGACGACATCCTCGCCGGCCTGCGCCGGCGCGGCTGGTCGGGACGCCTGGTGTGGGGCTTTGCGCCCGTACAGGACCGCCATGCGGCGCCGGCGATCGTGCGGGCGCTCGGCGACCTGGCGGCGGTGGCTGACGTCGACGTGGTGATCGTGGCGCGCGGTGGCGGCTCGCTGGCCGACCTGCTGTGCTTCTGCGACGAGACGCTGTGCCGCACCGTGGCGTTGCTGGGCGTGCCGGTGATCGCGTCTGTGGGCCATCACACCGACCGCACCCTGCTCGACGACGTGGCGGCCGTGAGCTGCTCGA
>DATNLQ010000366.1:0-3190 GCA_035602785.1 Solirubrobacteraceae bacterium | reverse complement strand
GCGAGCGCGGACGCCTTGGCGGCAGCCACAGCGGCGCTCCCACCGACAGCTCCCCCACGGGCTCGGCGCAGGAAGCCAGCGAGCCCGACAGCGCGTCGATCTCGGTCACCGGGCGGTTGCCCAGAAAGCAGAGCGTCAGGTGCAGCGAGTGCGCCTCCAACACGCGCATCGGTCGTCCAGCGTGTCGCGCGGTCGGCCGTGCGCCCGATCCGATCGCCACCGAGCGCGCCCACGCAGCGAGCTCCTCGCACACCTCCTGCGGCGGGTCGAGCGCTACGAACAAGCGGGCTGTGGCACCGCGTGACATCCCTGTCACGATGCTAGCGCCGCCGCGAGGGCGCTTGGGCGCCCAGGTCAGGCCGTCAACAGCGCCCGGCGGATCAGGTGCATGGCCACCGTGGTGGCGCGGTCGCGCACATCGGCACGCCCGCCGGGCAGGTTGACAGAGCGCGTCAGGGGCTCCTGACCGTCCACGGACACAGTCAGCCACACCAGGCCCACAGGCTTCTCATCACTGTCGCCGCCCGGGCCGGCCACGCCGGTGATCCCCACGCCCACATCCGCGCCCAGGCGCGAGCGCGCGCCCTCGGCCAGGGCGGCGGCGACCTCGCCCGACACCGCGCCGTGGCGCTCGATCAGGTCGGGCGCCACGCCGGCCTGGCTCGTCTTGGCCTCGTTGGAGTAGGCCACGATGCCGCCGAGCACATAGTCGGAGGCGCCCGGCAGATCGGTCAGGCGGGCGGCCAGCAGACCGCCAGTGCACGACTCCGCCGTGGCGATCGTCCGCAGGGCGATTGATTTGACGGGTGGGTGGGATCCCATCAACAGCGCCGCGACCTGCTCGTCGACGGTGCTGCCATCCTCTGAGAACAGGGTGTCGCGGTGGCGCTGCTTGACGACTCGCTCGAACGCCTCATAGACGTCCTGTACGTCGGGCTCATAGCGGGTGACCACCTCGACCTCGCCGCGTTTAAGGCAGGTCGTGACCTCCAGGCGGCCCAGCTCCACCCCCTCGCGCTCGGCCGCGCGCAGCGTCTCTGCGATCTCCGACTCGGGGATGCCGAACAGGCGCAGGGTGCGGCGGCGATAGACGGTCGCACCAGCCAGCGCATCGCTCAGCGCGCCGTCGGCCAAGGCCTGCTCGAACATCGGCCGCAGCTCGCGCGGCGGCCCGGGCAGAACGACCACCGTGGGTCCTGCGGCGGATTGTCCGTCGTCGATGCCCGGCGCCACGACCAGGCCGGGTGCCGTGCCGACGGGCTCCAGCACCGTCGCCCCCTGCGGGATGGTCGCCTGCTTGCGATTGGCCTGGTCGATCGCCGCCGGGTCGATGTCCGGGAAGCGTTTGAGCAGCGGCGCCACGATCGTTGCGATCCGCTGTCGCAACGCATCGTCGAGCACCATCGGACGGCCCTGGAAGGAGCCCACGACCTCTGCCGTCAGGTCGTCCGCGGTCGGCCCCAGGCCGCCGCTTGTCAGCACCACGGTCATCCCGTGCGCGGCCATGAAGCGAAGCGCCGCGTCCATGTCCTGCGGGCGATCGCCCACGATCGTCGTGTAGCCCACATCCACCCCCAGATCGGCCAGGCGTTCGGACAGCCACGGCCCGTTACGGTCGGTCACCCGGCCGGTGAGCACCTCGGTGCCGGTCACCACGATGCCCGCACGGGCCGGGGCGCTTCGCCCACAGGCCGAGGCGGGCTGGCTGCGTTCCCCAGGGCTCGGGGACAGCGGGCTCACTGGCACGTCGGCAGCTGGCCCTGCGCCAGCAACCGGCGCCCGCGCGCCTTAGTCAGCGAATAACCAATCGCCTGGCTGGACGGCGCAACGGTTCGCGGCCTGCCGTCCACGTACATCGTCACCGCGCTGTTGCCCAATGTGATTTCAAAGCGCCTGGCGTGGTAGGTGGGCGTGTTTTCGCCCGCCGCAAGCTCGGTGCCCGGGATCAGCTTGCGCCCGTCATCGCCGATCAGGCACACGTACACCAGAGCGCTGGCCTTCAGCGACAGCGCGACGATGCCCGAGGAGGCGGTCCCGCGCGCCGGCGCGCCATGGCGGGCAGCCCCCGTTCCATGCCCAGAGCGGGCGGTGGTGGAGACCGCGCTGGTGGTCGGGGTGGTCGTGCCCGAGCCGCCGCCTCCCGCGATCAGCAGGACGACCAGCAGCACGATCACCACGCCGATCACGCCGACCGCGATCAGAAACCCACGCGATGAGCTCTGATCGGAGCCTGGGCGCCCTGCTGTGCGGGCGCGACCCGGGCGCGCGGGACCGGACGGGCGCTGACGCCCACCATGATGCGGCGTGGAGACGATCGGCTCCAGGGGAGACTCGCCCGGGCCCTCGTGACTAAGCCGGTACTCCTCGACGAGAGACTTGGCGTCGAGTCCCAGCGCCTGGGCGTAGGTGCGCAGAAAGCTCTTGACGAACGTGGGACCCGGCAGCAGCCCCCACTCTTCGTTCTCAAGCGCGCGCAGGTACTTGGCCCGGATCTTGGTCTGGGCCTCGATCTCAGACACGTCGATGTGTGCGCGCATGCGCGCCTCGCGCAGCGTTGCTCCAATCTCCGGCACTTGCGGGAGGTTAATCGCTTATTGCGGGCGCGGCGGGCTCGGAGCCCACCGCTTGCGCGGATCGTGATTCCAACCCGGCCAGCACGCGCGGAAGGTCGGCCTCGGTGATCAGCACCTGGCGGGGCTTTGAGCCCTCGTAGCCGGAGATCACGCCGCGGCGCTCGAGCATGTCGATCATGCGTCCCGCGCGCGTATAGCCCAGGCGCAGGCGGCGCTGGAGCATGGACGTGGACGCGGTCTGCATTTCTGCGACCAGGCGGATCGCGTCGGTCAGCAGCGGGTCCTCGTCGGGGTCAAACTCGTCGGGAGCTCCCTCCGGCGTCTCGGGCTCGACCTCCTCGAGCAGCTCCTCGCGCAGCTCGGGCTCGCCCTGACGGCGCCACAGGTCGGTCAGCTTGGCGATCTGCGGCTCGTCGATATAGGCGCCCTGGATGCGCTGCAGTCGCGAGGTGCCCACGGGACTGAACAGCATGTCGCCCTGGCCGAGCAGCGACTCGGCGCCATTCTGGTCGAGGATCACGCGCGAGTCCGTCTGCGAGGACACCGCGAAGGCGATCCGCGACGGCACGTTGGCCTTGATCATGCCCGTGATCACGTCCACACGCGGGCTCTGCGTG
>DATNLQ010000361.1:0-7946 GCA_035602785.1 Solirubrobacteraceae bacterium | reverse complement strand
GCACTAGCAGGCTGGCTCGAGCTCTATAACTGGCGACGACCACACGGCGCCCTCAACCACAAGCCGCCCGGAACTCGCCTACACGAGCTGAACAACCTCCTCGGGTCTTACAGCTAGCCGACCGTCCCTGCCGCGGCCCGCGGTGCTTCCCCGCCCCGTCTCGCAAAGCGAAGGTTGTGTCGCACGAGACGCCCGCGCGAAGCGCCGGCGGCTCGGACGACACAACCGGAGCGCTAGTGCCAGGAAGTCGTCCGCCAGTTGTCGGTAGGCGACTCCGGTGCCAGCCACGGAGGCATCGGCAGCGCCAGGCGGTCGGCCAGCGCGTTCACATACGGCTCGTAGATGCCCCGCATGCGGGTGAGCCTCTCAGCGATCGTGTCCGGCTCGCTGCCCAGCTCGATTCCCACCTCACGCAGCTTGCCGATCAGCTCGTCCAGGTCGGCCGCGGACAGCCGCTCCTGGGGCGGTGGTTTCGGCGCGGCGTGAAAGCTGTAGCTGAGATCCGCCACCGCGTGGCGGGCGATCGCGAAGGTGAAGCGCGACGAGTCCACGGTGCCAGCCGGCGCCGCAGCGATCGTGAACGCGCACGCGTCCAGCACGGTGCACATCGCCGCCAGCCAGTTCTGGTTTATGTGCTGGGAGCGGAAGTAGGCCAGCACGGGATAGGCCAGATGGGTCTCCATCAGCTCCGCCACCCAGGTCTCCCAGCTGCCCAGGTAGCGGTTGACCGCCGGCCATCCCTCGCGCTCTGCCGAGCGCAAGATCAGGCGACCCGCGCTCGGCGGCGAGCCGGCGCGGGCATCCAGCTGCGAAACCGTCGCCTCGCGGCTGGAGAACGCCTGGTACAGCGACGGCAGGTAGCCGATCACGATCGCCAGCACCGCCAGGCCGCTGCCCGAGTCGATCACCTGTACCGCGCGTGCGAACGTCGTGTGCGCCGCCAGCCCGTAGGGCCCGTTGGTCGTCATCGTGGCGGCCGCGAAATACAGGTCGTTGCCGAAGTCCACCACGCCGTGCTGTCCCGCCAGCGCCCCCAGGTGCGAGCCGTCTGCCCACAGCAGGCAGGCGTAACCGAGCATCATCATCGTCACCCACAAGACGAGGTTGACCACCACCCCCAGCGGGCCATAGATGCCGAGCATCGTGTCGCCCGCCTGGAACGGCAGCGCGCGGGCGATCCGCCGCCACGGGCGCCACCCGTAGGCGAACACCGTGCGCACCAGTTTGGGGTCGCGCTTGACGCGCCTGGGCAGCAGGAACGCCACGAAGATCTCCAGCAGCATCGCCACCACCAGAAGGCCGCCGAGCACCCCCACCAGGATCCGCATCGGCTGACCTTACGGGATACGGCGAGACGGCCTCGGGGTTGCCAGGACAGCCTCGGTGGATGCTATGATGCATGTATGAAGCGCACCACCGTATCTCTGCCCGACGATCTCGCCCAAGCCCTCGACCGCGAGGCCCAGATACGACACTCATCGGTGTCCGAGGTCACACGCACGGCGCTCGCACAGCACCTGGGCCTGGCCCAAGG
This sequence comes from Solirubrobacteraceae bacterium, assembly GCA_035602785.1. Lineage (GTDB taxonomy): Bacteria > Actinomycetota > Thermoleophilia > Solirubrobacterales > Solirubrobacteraceae > Palsa-744. Next base: position 6,412 of record DATNLQ010000361.1, on the reverse strand, counting down.
CGAGCCCCGCGAGCTCGACTTCGCGGCGGTCGGTCACAGTGGGCATCACAACACTGCCCGAGACATGGAGCAGCTCCTGGAGCAGGAGTGGGATGACGTCCCTGGCCGTCGTTGACGCTGGACCGCTCTACGCCACAGCCGACGCCGACGACCAGGATCATCTCGCCTCGCGCACGGTGTTGTCGCGCACCGACCTGCGGCTGGTGGTACCCGCGCTGGTGGTGGCGGAGGCGACCTACTTCGTCGGGCGCCGGCTGGGCGCCGCGGCCGAGAGCAAGTTCCTGCGCGGCATTGGCAAGCTCGATGTCGAGGGGCCGAGCCGCGAGGACTTCACGCGCATGTCCGAGCTCGTCGAGCAGTACTCCGACTTCCCGCTCGGAGGGACGGACGCCTCGGTCATCGCTCTTGCAGAGCGACTCCACGCTGCGACGATCGTGACACTTGACCGTCGCCACTTCGCCGCGGTCGCACCGCGCCATCGTGGCGCGTTTGAGCTGCTGCCCTGAACTCACGTTCCGTCGCCGTGCGTCGCCGGGGCGGCGATGTCGAGCAGGCCGCCTCCGGCGTGATCGACCTGCAGCGTCGTGTGATCGAGCCCGAAGCGCTCGTGCAGCATCGCCTCCATCGCCCTGCGCGCCTCGTGGCAGTCCTGCGCCGCTCCCACCAGCACATGCGCCGACAAGGCGGGGAAGCCGCTGGTCACCTCCCACACGTGCAGGTCGTGCACCTCCACGACCCCCCGCTGTGCGACCAGCGCCCGGCCGATCGCCTGCGGGTCAAGGCCTTCGGGGGCGGCCTCCAGGAAGATTCGCCCGGAGGCCTTCACGAGCGAGGCACCCGAGCGAATCATCAGCCCCGCGATCAGCAGCGACACGATCGGGTCAGCGCGCTGGAAGCCCGTCGCCAGGATCACGCCCGCGGCGAGCGCCGTGCCGATGAAGCCGTACAGGTCGGTCAGGATGTGCTGGAAGCTGCCCTGCACGTTCAGGCTGGTGCGGTCCGCTCGCGACAGCGTCCAGGCGGCCGCCAGGTTGACCAGCACCCCGACCAGCGCGACCGCCAGCATCAGCCCGCCGCGCACATGCGCAGGCGCGAACAGGCGCCGCACAGCGTCATAGGCGATGAACGCCGCGAGGACCAGCAGGGTCACGCCGTTGGCCTGCGCGGAGAGGATCTCCACCCGCCGCAGGCCGAACGTCATCGCCCCTTGGGCCGGACGGGCGGCCAGCCGCATGGCCAGCAGCGAGAAGCCGATCGCGCCCGCGTCGGTGAGCATGTGCGCGGCGTCTGACAGCAGTGCCAGCGAGTGCGCAACCACGCCCGCGGCCACCTCCACGGACATGAAAGTGACGATCAGGGCCAGCGCGACCGTCAGGGGCGCACGGCCCGCATCGGCGAGGTTGCCGTGGGAGTGCCCGTGCGGGTGCCCGGCGTGGTGATGGGCCATCGATTCACGATACGCCCGCGGGCGGCCGTCAGCTGCCATCCGGGGAGGGGGCGATCTCCCCGCGCCCGGCCACCTGCAGGTCGCCGGGCAGGCGATAGCCAACGCGACGCGCTAGGACTTCCAGGCCCATGCGCCACTGGATGATCGCCGCTCGCTGTTCTGACTGCGTGTCGGGCAGGTCGTCGAATTCGCCCTCCTGCAGGCCGAGCGTCAGCGCGCTCAGGTAGGAGTCCTCCAAGACGTAGGTGTGCGCGTAGGCGCCCTGCAGCGAGCGCAGCTTTGCCGACGCCGGTTCAATCGCCGCGATGTCCACCGCATAGGCCGCAAAGCGCCGCTCCAGCGCTCCCATGCGCTGCGCCGCCACATGACCCGACAGCTTGTGCTCGCGGGCGCCCGAAAGGATCGGGTCGGCGCCTTCCAGCAGACGGTTGACCGCCAGTCGCAGCGGCTCCAGCTGGCGCAGGTAGCCGGCCAGCGCCGTCCTCTGTGCTGCCGTCGAGAGTTGCCCAGAGCCCGCGCCCGACCCGCAGCCGCTCGCGGTCACGGCCACGAGGACCAGCGCTCCGGCCCTCGCCAGGATGCTCGCGCGCGCTCGGCCCATGGCCGCTGACCTTAGTCTGTGGCGGCGATGGCGCGCGCCGGCGACCAGGAGACGCTCGAGGGCCGACACGAGGCGCTCACCCAGCAACGCACGACCCTGCTGTCGATCGTCGTCGCCACGGTACTCGTCGCGAGCAAGCTGGGGGTGGGTCTGGCGACCGGCAGCCTCGCGCTGATCTCCGCCGGGATCGAGTCAAGCGGCGACGTGGTCGCCGCCGCGCTGACGTTCTTCGCCGTGCGCCTGGGCGGGCGCCCGGCCGACCGCGGGCATCCCTATGGCCACCGCCGCGCCGAGAACCTGGCCGCCTTGGGCGAGGCCGCAATCCTGCTCGCCGGCGGCCTGCTGGTGAGCGTCGAAGCGATCCGCCACCTGCTCGCCGGTGCCAGCCCGCCGCAGGTGCGCTGGTACCAGTTCGCGGTGATCGCCTTCGCGATCGTGCTCGACCTCAGCCGCGCGCGCGTCTCGCTGCGCTCGGCACGTCGCTATGACAGCCCCGCCCTGTATTCCAACGCGCTGCACTTCGCCGGCGACATGGCCGGATCGCTGGCCGTGCTGGCCGGGCTGCTCGCCGTCAATGCAGGGTTGGCCCAGGCCGACTCGATCGCCGCGCTGGCTGTCGCCGCGATCATCTTCGCCGCCGCGCTGCGGCTGACCGCTCGCAACGCCGACGTGCTGATGGACCGCACGCCCGATCAGGCGCGCGAAGCCGCCGAGCAGGCGATCGCCGGGCTGGGCAGCGACATCGAGCTCAGCCGCCTGCGCCTGCGCGAGTCCGCCGGGCGCTACTTCGCCGACGTCGTCGTCGGCGTTGCGCCCGGCCAGGCCGTCGTCGAGGGCCACCAGGCCGCCGACCTGGTCGAGGCCGCCGTCGAGGACGCCCTGCCGGGCAGCGACGTAGTCGTGCACGTCGAGCCCCGCCAGCGCGGCCTGGACCTGCGCGACCGCGTGCTCGCGATCGCCCTCGCCGAGCCACTGGTCACGGAGGCCCACGACATCACCGTCTTCGAGCAGGACGGCAGAGCGAGCGTCTCGCTGCATCTCAAGTTCCCAGCCGATCTCGATCTGCAGGGCGCCCACGAGGTCGCCGAGCGCATCGAGCACGCCATTGGCCAAAGACCCGACGTAGTCGATGTGCAGACCCACCTGGAGCCGCTGGAGCGCACGCTCGCCGCCCGCCCCACAGACCGCAGCGCGGATCTGCACGCCGAACGCGAGATCGACAGGCTCGTGCGCGAGCGAACCGGCGCAGCCCCCCATCGGGTGAGGCTGCTGTCGACCGATGCCGGGCGCGTGCTGTTCCTCACGCTCAACGTCGGCGGCGCCACGCCGCTGGGCGAGGCCCACCGGCTGGCCGGCGAGCTGGAGGAGGAGCTGCGGTCGCAGCTGCAGGATCTCGCCGACGTGGTCGTGCACACCGAGCCGTAAGAGCCTGCACCGTAAAAAGTTCTGAAGAAGTCGCCGGGAAGCATCGGCGCTTACCGGAGTCCTGGAGGGACGCAGCCGTTTGGCTGTTCGACCACGCCGTCAATCCCCAGGAGACCTGTTCAAGTGCCCAAAGTCACGCCAGTCCTGCTCAGCCTCGTCGCGCTCGCCGTCGCCGGCTGTGGCAGCTCGAGCAGCTCCACCACCAGCTCGGGCTCGACCGCTGCCACCACGCAGACGCCCAGGGCCGCGTTCATCGCCCCGCTGACCACCGCCAGCACGCTCGGCTCGACAGTGCCCGCCAACGGCGATGTGAATCCATATGGGCTGGTCGTGGTGCCCGCCAGCGTCGGCAAGCTCAGCGCCGGCGACCTGCTCGTCAGCAACTTCAACGACAAGGAAAACAACCAGGGCACGGGCGCCACCATCGACCAGGTCACCAGCGCCGGCAAGAGCACGCTGTTCGCCACCGTCAACGCCAAGGCGCTGCCGGGCGCCTGCCCCGGCGGCGTCGGGCTGACCACCGCGCTGAACGTGCTGCCCGGCGGCTACGTGGTCGTCGGCAGCCTGCCCACGACCAACGGCAAGTCCGCCACCGCCCAGTACGGCTGCCTGATCGTGCTCGACAGCAACGGCCATGTCGTAAAGACGATCGCCAACGCCAACATCCAGGGGCCGTGGGACTCCACCGCCGTAAGCGAAGGGTCAAAGACCACCCTGTTCGTCTCAAACGCGCTCAACGGCGGCGCCGCCAAGGGCATCCACACGATCGACAACTCCACCGTCGTGCGGATCGTCTTTGAATCCGGCGAAGGCCAGGCGCCGAAGATCGTAAGCGAACAGGTCATCGCCAACGGGATCCCCTGGCGCGACTCGCCCGAAGCGCTGGTCGTCGGCCCCACCGGGGTGGGGCTGGCATCCGACGGCACGCTGTACGTGGCCGACACGCTCGCCAACCGCATCACCGCGATCTCCCAGGCGATGACCCGCACCACGCCCGCGCCCGCCGGCGGCACCACGGTCACTGAAGGCGGCCACCTCAAGGAACCGCTCGGCCTGGTGATCGCGCCCAACGGCGACATCCTCACCAGCAACGCCGGCGACGGCAACATCGTCGAGACCAACCCCGACGGCAAGCAGGTGGGCGTGCAGACCGCCGACACCAAGACCGGCGCCGGCTCGCTGTTCGGGCTGGCCGTCGCGCCCGGCGACAACGGCATCTACTACGTCGACGACGGCGAAAACACGCTGAACCTGTTGCATTGAGGCCCGCCTCCCGGAAGGTTGCGCCGGGCGCCGGCGTCTAACGGGTAGCCACAACCACCGAAAAGGAGACTCACGATGCCTTCACACAACCAGCAGCAAACGCGCCCGCGCGGGCGCCGGCGCGCCTCGGTCCTGAAGATGGGCGTGGCCGCGGCGACGCTCGCCTTCGCCGTCTCGTTCGCCGCCATCGCGCTCGCGTCGAGCTCCGTCAGCGTGGACTCCAAGTCCAACTCCAAGCTCGGCCAGCAGATCCTCGTCACCACCGAAGGGCGCACGCTTTATGTGCTGTCCCCCGAGACGAGCCACCACCTGCTGTGCACCAGCGCGGAATGCCTGAAATTCTGGCCGCCCCTGACCGTCTCCTCGAGCTCCACCAAGCTCAAGGACGGCTCCGGCGTGCACGGCAAACTGACGCTGCTGCACCGTAGCAACGGCAAGTGGCAGGTCATGGTCAACGGCCAGCCCGTGTACCTGTTCTCCCTGGACAAGGCCCCAGGTGAAGTCAAGGGCCAGGACTTCAAGAGCTTCGGGGGCATCTGGCACGTGCTCGGCGACTCGGGCTCGCCCAGCAGCAAGGCCGTGCCCGCGAGCAACGCGCCCGCGGCCGCCGCTCCGACCCCGGCGCCAACGCCGGCGCCCGAACAGAGCACGCCGAGCTCCGGCGGCTACGGCTACTAAGGGCCCTTAAGACACCCGGCCTCGCCCCGACCCCAGCCTCGCCCCGGCCCCGGCGCTAACCCCCCCTGCGCCCGGGCCGGAGGCGAGGGCCGTCTGGCACCGGCCACCCGCGTGAGACGCACGCCGCGGCTGGCGCTCCCGCGAGCGACAGCGAGCGACTCTTCTATTAATGAATCGGTGGCAAGTGACACTCGAATCGGAGCGCAGGCGAACGGACATCTGGGCAGCGCCGATCGCGACGGCTCCGACCGCTACAAGTGGATAGCGCTGTCCAACGTCACGCTGGGCGTGTTGCTGGCCACGCTGGACGGCTCGATCACGCTGATCGCGATGCCCGACATCTTCCGGGGCATCCACCTCGACCCGCTGGTGCCCGCCAACAGCTTCTACCTGCTGTGGATGATCCTCGGCTTTCTCGTCGTCACCAGCGTCCTGATCGTCAGCCTGGGGCGCCTGGGCGACATGTACGGGCGGGTCAAGATGTACAACCTCGGCTTCGTGATCTACACGCTCGCCTCGCTCGTCTTGACCGTCGACTGGCTGGACGGGCGCGCCGGCGCGACCTACCTGATCGTCTTTCGCATCGTCCAGGGAGTCGGTGCCGCCTTCCTGCTGGCCAACGCCGCCGCCATCATCACCGACGCGTTCCCCGCCAACCAGCGCGGGATGGCGCTCGGCATCAACAACATCGTCGGCGTCAGCGGCATGTTCGTCGGCCTGGTCCTCGGCGGGCTGCTCGCGCCGATCGACTGGCGCCTGGTGTTCCTGATCTCCGTGCCCGTCGGGCTGGTGGGCACGGTCTGGGCCTACCTCAAGCTCGAGGAGCGCAGCACGCCCAAACGCGCATCCGTCGACTGGTGGGGCAACGTCACGTTCGCGCTCGGGCTGATCCTGATCATGGTGTCCGTCACCTACGGCATCCGCCCCTATGGCAGTCACGCCACCGGCTGGAGCAGTCCGCGCGTGCTCGCCCTGCTCGGCGCCGGGTGCGCCTGCCT
>DATNLQ010000328.1:0-7226 GCA_035602785.1 Solirubrobacteraceae bacterium | reverse complement strand
ACCCCCGCGCGCTCAGGTAGAGTTCAGCTCGTGAGCACACACCAGCGCTACCGCATGCGCAACCCTGCCAGCGGGCGGGAGGTGATGATCGAAGCGGAGCCAGGTCGGGTCTACGTCGACCGCGACTCGGGCGAGTCGCTGGAGGTCGTCGGCAAGGTCCTGCCACTCGCACCCTCCCAGTCGCGTCTGCCGTGGGCTGTCGAGAACCTGCGCTTCTGCTCCTGGTGCGGCCAGCTGGCGCAAAAGGACCTCAACGACTGTCCCACATGCCACAGGCGCATGCAGCCGCTGCCCTCCCATGCGGAGACGTCCTCCTGAGGACGCGCCGGTGCAGGCGCTGAGCGCATGAGCGCCCCCACCACCACCCCTGCCACAGACCGCCCGCGCCGTCCCCTGCGAGCGTCCCTCGCGCGCGCCGCCTACGTCCTGTGCGTGATTCTGCTCGTCGGCGTGGTCGTGGCTGCGTGTGGCGGCAGCAGCGTGTCGGACACGGTGCCAAAGAGCACGCCCGACATCACCCCACCGACCAACACGAGCGCCGAAGCGGCGGCCGCACAGACGACCTCCACGTCCACGACGGCGACTTCGAGCAAGACCACGAGCACGCCCTCCAGCGAAGCCTCCTCGTCGGGCTCCTCCAGCGAAGAAGCGGCCAACGGCGAAGCGTCCAAAGAAGCAACGCCGAGCGGCTCCGGCGAAGCCACCCCGTCGGGCGGCGCCTCGGCAGAAAAACCGAAGGAAGCGGAAAAAACCAGCGAAGGCGGCGAAAAACCCGCCGAAGCAACCCCCTCAGGCGGCGCCAGCGCGCCGTAGGACCCGCGGCGCCCTATTCAGGGCGTGGAGATGAGCGTGGCGCTGTATGTCAGGCGCGCGGTCTGGTACAGGCAGTAATACTGCACCGAGCCGCCGATGGCCGTGTCGGCGGTCTGGGTTCCCGTCGTCGTGCAGCCGCCCTTCTGACGGCTGGCCCGCCACGATGTGTCGTTGCCGAAGCCGAGCGCCAGCGCGGGAGCCCAGGAGGGCACGGTGAGGGCAACCACGTCACCCTTCTTGACCGGGATCGTGGTTTCGAGCGGGAACTGGGCGGTCTTGCCGAAGTACGGCGTGAGCTTGACCACCGGGCTGGAGGCGATCAGCTTGTACGTGAGGTTGGGCTTGGGCAGCGGCTGCAGGATCGCGATTCCCGCTTCCGATTCGCCGCCCTCGTTGGCGTCGAAGAACTTGACCTGGCTGGCGGTGGGCTTACCCAGCGTGATAGTCCAGGCGACGATCGTGCCGTTGCGGGGCGCGCTCAGCAGGTTGGTTGCCGTTGCGACCTTGACCTGAAAGCCGGTCGTGCGGCTCACTGCCAGGCACGGGCTGGTAGGACAGCTGGGGACGGTTGCTGGTGTGGTGGCCGGGATCACGCCGACTTCGGCGAGTGTTGCGGGCGCGGCGGCGGGCACGATCAGCGCGAGCGCGAGGCTCGCCGGGAAGGCCATGAATATGCGTCTCATATCTGCCATTCAACACGCCCCACCGCCAGATGTAGCGGTTGGAGTAATTCGCTATCGGTCGGCGAGTTCCTTCGCCGCGGCGGATATCTCGTCCGGCTCGCCCGGCGTGGGCGTCCACGGCAGCTGCAAAGGATCGTCCTCGTAGCGCGGAATCACGTGCATGTGGAAGTGAAAGACCGTCTGCCAGGCCGCCGCTCCGCACGAGTTCATCAGGTTGACCCCCGCTACGCCGAGGCGCTGCTTCATGCGGCCGGCCAGCCGCTGGGCGGCGAGCGCCACGGCACCCAGGTCCTGCTGGTCGACGCTCAGCAGATCGGTCGAGTGCGCACGCGGGATCACGAGCGCATGCCCGCGGGTGGCCGGGGCGATGTCCATGAAGGCGATCGTGCGCTCGTCCTCGTCGACGACCGTCGCGGGCAGCTCTCCGGCGACGATCTTGCAGAAGATGCAATCGGGGTCGCTCATCGCCGCACAGCCTAAAGGTTGGCGAGCAGCGCGCGCGCGTATGCGATGGCCTGATCTCCAGTGGTCACCTCGCCGGCGTACTGGGCCTCGGCCAGGCTGTCCAGCAGTTGGCCCACGCGCGGGCCGGTCGCGATGCCCAGCGCGCCGGCCAGCTCGTCGCCGCGTAGCAGCGGCGCAGGCGGGCCCTGCTCGTGCCAGGCAAGCGCATCTTCAAGCACGCTCTCGGCCAGGCGCAGGTGGGCGTCGATCGCATCTCGCGCGCCCTCTCCGCGCGTGGCCAGACGGTCCAGGACTGAAAGCAGGGTGACGTCGACCTCGACCGGCGAGCAGGCGTGCAGGTAGGCGTACACGCTGCGCAGCGCCAGCGGCTGGGGCTCGTGGACGAGAAAGCCCAACCGCAGGTGATTGCCCACCAAGGCGGCCACGTGCGCGCGCAGGCGCTCGCTCGCGCGCAGGCGTGCGAGCACAGACCGGGCGACGTCGGCTCCGCGAACGTCGTGGCCAATGAACGTGACGCGTCGCTGCGGCCCGCGGACCTCGCGCGTGAGCGGCTTGGCTACATCGTGCAACAGCGCCCCCCACCGCAGTGCCTCGCCGCGGCTCATCTCGTCGGCCAAGGGCTCGGCCAGCAGCGTGGCCACGGCCGGCCAGCTCTGGCCCAGAGGCGCCTGGAGGGCGGGCATCTGCAGCGCCCCGACCGTCGTCAACTCGACGGCCCGCTGCAAGACCTCAAGCGTGTGGCCGAACACGTCGAGGTGGTGAAAGCGGCTCTGCTTGATCCCTTGCATCGCGACGAGCTCCGGCAGCACGACCTCGGTCACGCCAAGCTCGCCGCTCATCTGCAGGCCATCCACGGCACGGGGAGCGGCGACGATTCGCCGCAGCTCCATGAACACCCGCTCGGCTGACACGTCAGCCAGCCGGCCGGCCGCGGCGCCTGCCATCCGCAGCGTGTCGCGCTCGGGCTCCAGGCCCAGCTCGACCGCGACGCGCACAAGCCGCAGCACCCGCAACGGGTCGTCGGCGAACGCGTCCGGCCCGGCCATCCGCAGCCGCCCCGCGCTGAGGTCTGCGAGTCCTCCCAGCGGGTCGATCGGCGCGCCGCCGGCGATCGGTTCGGCGATGGCGTTGACCGTGAAGTCGCGCAGCGCGAGATCGTCAGCGAGCGTTTGCGCGCGTAGCGGCTCGACGTCGACCTGCCAGGAGCGGTCGCGGGCGACCACCCGCCACGCGCCGAATCGCTCGGACAGCGCAAAGCACGGCGCGCGCCCAGCCGCCCCGGCTACCGCGCGAGCGGCCTCTCCGGGGTCGCCTTCGACGACCACGTCTACGTCCACGTTGGCCGTGCCGCGCCCGAGCGCACGGTCGCGCACCGCCCCGCCCACCAGCCATGCCGGCCGGCCGGCGAGCGCCCTGCGCACGACCTCCAGCCCGTCGCTCACGCCCCGCCCGTGCTCACGCCGTGCCGGGGCTGGCGATCCGCACGCGCGCGCTGAGCGCGCCCCTGTACACGGCCGCGCCATCGCGGTGATAGACGCGCGGGACGCGCGGCGTGAGCGCGCACGTGACCTCGTAGTTGATCGTGTCGAGACGCCGGGCAACCTCCTCGGCCGTGATCCGCTCGCTGCCCTGGAAGCCGATCAGGATCGCTCGCGCCTCGCGCAGCCGCTGCGCGCGCGCGTCGGACCCGAGGTCGATCGTGATGTTGTCCATGCTCACCGTTCCCACCAGCGGGTAGCGTTGCCCGCCCACCAGCACGTCCGCGTTGTTGGACAAGCCGCGCCGCCAGCCATCGCCGTAACCGATCGGCAGGACCCCTAGGTAGGTGTCCTGCTCGGCCACGAAACGCCTGCCGTAGCCGGTGCTCTCCCCCTCCCTGCACGGCTTGACCTCGGCCACGTATGAGCTCAGCTCCAGCGCCGGCTCGAGCCCGCGCGCGGCGGGGTCGCGGCCGAAGGGATCCATGCCATAGATCGCGATGCCGCAGCGCACCATGTCGAACTGCGCCTCCGCATCGCGCAGCATGGCTGCGCTGTTGGCCGCATGCACCACCACTTCCGGATGCTCGGCCTTGACCGTCCTGACCCAGTGCGCGAACGTTTCGAGCTGGCCGGCGAAGAAGCCGTCGTCCTTGAGGTCATCGGCGGTAGCGAAGTGCGTCATCAGCCCCGCCAGGCGCACCTGCGGCTCCTTCAGCGCCGCGAGCGCCACACGTGAGGCCTCAGCGGGATCGCGCGTGCCCAGCCGCCCCATGCCCGTGTCCAGCTTGACGTGCACGCGCCCGCCGCCCGCTGCGATCACGGCATGCAGATAGCGCTCGCTCCACACCACCACGTCGGCGTCTGCCGCCAGCGCCTCCTCCAGCTCGTCGGGGCTGAGCGCGCCCATCACGAGGATGCGCACATCGCGCAGGCCCGCGTCGCGCAACTCGTGCGCCTCGCGCGCACCGGCCACAGCCAGCCAGCTCGCGCCCCCTGCCAGCGCCGCGCGGGCGCTCTGCACGGCCCCGTGGCCGTATCCGTCGGCCTTAACCACGGCGCACAGCGCCGCCCCGCGGCGCAGCTCGGTGCGCAGGCGCGCACAGTTGCGCTCGATCGCCGCCACGTTGACTCTCGCCAGCGCCCTTCGTGCGGTCATGTTCTCTCCTGTCCGTGTTCGCTGCCGCCGTCCCAGCGCCCCCCGCCACGGCTGCGGCCCGTCTCATCGCCACCATACGCTCCCGTCCGGGCGCCAGGCAGCGCGGCGATCACGTCGGTGGCGATCACACCCTCTGGCGCTCCCTGGCGGCGCGCGGCCTCCCGGCCGGCGCCCGCGTGCAGGAACACGCCCGCCGCGGCTGCCACGAACGCGTCCAGCCCCTGCGCGAGCAGAGCCGCGATCACGCCCGTGAGCACGTCGCCCGTGCCCGCGGTGGCCAGCGCGGGGCTGCCTCCCCGACTGACGGCAACGCGCCCCGCAGGGTCCGCCACGAGCGTGTCGTCGCCCTTGAGGACCACAACGGCGCGCGCCTGCTCAGCCGCCGCGCGCACGTGGCGCAGGCGCTCTCGCTCGATCTCGCTGCTGTCGAGCTCCAACAGGCGCCCGAGCTCGCCGGCATGCGGCGTGAGCACCGTCGGCGCATCGCGCCGCGACAGATCCTCCAGGCGTCCGGCGTGGGCGTTGAGCCCGTCTGCGTCGAGCACCATCGCCACGGGGGCCTCGCGCGCGAGCGCGCGCGCGAGCTCGAACGCACCCTCGCTGCGTCCCAGGCCGGGACCGAGCGCGATGGCGCCGCCGCGAGCGCTCGCCGCCAGCACGGCCTGCGAGCCCGCGGGTGTGAGCGCGCCGTCCTCATCTGGCAGGCCCCGCGTCATCATCTCGGGTGTTCCCCCGGCGGCGACGATCCCCTGCTGCGAGGCCGGCACGCACGCGGTCACATAGCCGGCCCCGGCGCGCATGCTCGCGTGCGCGGCCATCCGCACGGCGCCGGTCAGCCCCAGCGAGCCGCCGACGACGAGAACGTGCCCGGAGACGAACTTCGTCGAGCTCGCCCCCCGGCGTGCCAGCAGGCCCAGCACGGAGGGCTCGATCAGGCCGACGCTCGCCTGCGCGGGGACGCCACGCGGTATGCCGATGTCGATCGTCTCGACCATCCCAGCGTGCCCCTTGCCGGGGTTTATCCACAGGCCCGGCTTGGCCGCGTGGAAGGTCACGGTGACCGATGCGCGCACCGCGACGCCGCTGATAACGCCCGTGGAGGCGTCCACGCCGCTGGGCACGTCCACGCTGACCACGCGTGCGCCTGCACCGTTGATCGCGTCGATCGCGTCGGCCACCGCGCCGCGGGGCTCGCCCTGAAAGCCCGTGCCGAGCAGCGCGTCCACCAGGATCGCCGCGTGACCGAGCGCAGGGGCGGCCTGCCCGGCCCGACCCGGGCTGCTGCCGGGCTCACCCGCCGCCCACGGCGTGCCGTCCAGGCGCACGGGCGCCGGGCCGGGCAGGCGTTCGAGGTTCACGCGCGCATCTGGAGAGAGCTCCTGCGGCGCTGCAACGCACACCACCGTCACCTCGCGTGCGGCCTCGCGCAGCAGGCGCGCGGCCACCAGCCCGTCGCCGCCGTTGTTGCCCTTGCCGCACACCACCCCCACCGGCCCGTCTGGAACCAGGCGCTCGACGGCCCGCGCGACGCCCGCGCCGGCGCGCTCCATCAGTTGTAGGCCGTCGACCCCGCGCACGTCGATCGCCCAGCGATCGACCGCGCGCATCTGCTCGGCATCGGGCAGCGGTGTGAGCCAGTCGAGCGCGGCGAGCACGGTGGATGCGATGCTAGATGGTCTTCCCGCTGTCAACCGCTCGCGGGAGGCCGCGCGCGGCCAGCGGTGCCCGCGGCGCGCTACTCGACGGTGACCGTCTTTGCGAGGTTGCGCGGCTGGTCGACGTTGAGGCCGCGCCTGCGCGCGATCTCGTAGGCGAGCAGCTGCAGTGGGATCACCGCGAGGATCGGCTGCAGCATCCAATCGACGGCCGGCAGCGTGATGACCGCGTCGGCCTGCTCGGCGATCCGCTGGTTGCCCTCGGTCGTGACCGCGATCACCCGTGCGCCGCGTGCGCGAACCTCCTGCATGTTGGAGGCCACCTTCTCGAGCACCGGCGAGTCGGTAGCGACGCAGACCACCGGCGTGGAGTCGTCCAGCAGCGCGATCGGGCCGTGCTTCATCTCCCCCGCGGCGTATGCGTCGGTGGCGATGTAGGAGATCTCCTTGAGCTTCAGCGCGCCCTCCAGCGCAACCGGCAGGCCGACGTGACGCCCGATGTACAGGAAGAACTCGCTCTGCCAGTAGGCGTCGGCGATCGCGCGAACCTGCTCGGCGGCGCCGTCGAGGACCTCGTCGATGCAGCGCGGCAGGCGCTTCATCTCGCTGACCAGCTCGCTCAGCCGCTCGGGCTCAAGCGTGCCGCGCAGCTCGGCCAGGCGCAGACCCAGCAGGTAGATGACGGCAACCTGGCACAGGAATGTCTTGGTCGCGGCCACGCCGATCTCCAGGCCCGCTCGTGTGAAAAGCACGCCGTCTGCGTCGCGCGTGGCCTGGGAGCCCATCACGTTGGTGACCGCCAGTACGGTTGCGCCGCGCTCGCGCGCCAGGCGCATCGCGGCGAGTGTGTCAGCGGTCTCGCCCGACTGGGAGATCCCGACCACGAGATCGCCGGGACCGACCACCGGGTTGCGGTAGCGGTACTCGGACGCGACGTCCATCTCCACTGGCAGGCGCGCCCACTCCTCGATCG